>CANKTH010000038.1 GCA_947486185.1 Deltaproteobacteria bacterium | reverse complement strand
GCGGTCACCTCCAAACCGGGCCGGTTCGAGGTGGCCGACAAGGGCACGATCCTGCTGGACGAGGTGGGGGAGCTGCCCCGCGAGATGCAGGTGAAGCTGCTCCGCGTGCTGCAGGAGCGGCAGGTGCAGCGTGTCGGGGCGCTTCGGCCCCTGGCGGTGGATACCCGCGTGATCGCAGCCACCAACGTGGATCTGGCCGCCGCGGTGTCGGCGGGTCGATTCCGCGAGGATCTGTACTATCGCCTGAACGTGATGCCGATCCGCTTGCCGCCACTCCGGGAGCGGCGGGACGACATCCCGCTCCTCGTCGAGCACTTCATCCGGCGGTTCAACCGGCGACTTGGTAAGGAGGTGCACGGCGTCTCGACCGAGGCGATGAGCCAACTGCTCGACCACTCCTGGCCGGGGAACGTACGTGAGCTGGAGAACCTCGTCGAACGCGGCGTACTGCTCGCCGATGGCCCAGAGCTCTCCGCGACCGATCTCGATCCTGGCCCGGCGCGCACCGACCGTGACGATCGGATCGCGGTAGAGGAGGGGAGCGTGGACCTCAAGGAGATCGTGAGGGTCTACGCGGCTTCCGTGGAGCGGCGTTACATCCAACGCGTGCTGGACCAGGAGTCGGGCAACGTGACGCGCGCTGCACGACGCCTGGGAATCTCCCGGAAGGGCCTCCAGCTCAAGATGAAAGAGTACGGGCTCCGCGAGGAGGACGAATAAGGAAGCGCCCTCGCACCCCCGGCCTCAGACCTGGGGGCGCGCCACGGTGAGGCCAGAGGGCAACTCGAAGCTGCCCTGTTCGGGCAGGCGTTGGCCATGGGGACCCCACAGCACGACCGCGGGCACCGCAGGCGCCGACCGGAACGTAGCGCCATCGCGCTCAAAGTCTCGGTGTTTCCCATCGATCTCCGCGCGCCAACCGGGCGACGCCGGCTCGAGCTGGAGGTGCAGCACTCCCTCCCGCCAGCCAAAACGGAGCGCCGCCGGCACCCCGGCCAGCGGCGCCATCGCGCCCGCCCGCAGCGCCACCCGACCGGCGCCCGCCCAGCTGTACCAGTCGTCGAGTCCGCCCGGGGGCAGGGCATGACGTGGCGGGGTGACCCGCACTTCCGCTGCCTTGATCGGACGCTTCAACGCCTCGGGCGGCTCCATCCCGATGACTCGGCAGACCGCGGTCAGGTGGGCGCGAAAGAGGCGATCGAACTCGCCGGCGAACGGCGTCGAGAATTCATCGCCGTACCACCAGAACCAGTCGCTACCTTCGGCCGCCATCATGGCGTGACGGGCCGCCTCGGGCCGCCCGGCCTCCTCCCAAGCACCGCGGACCTCGGCCAGGACGCGCCACGCCGCACGGTCTTCGGGATGACCGATCCAGATTCGGAAATTCGCCCCGATCCACGAGCCAGTGAACAGCCGTGAGAGCTTTCGCGGCGCCGAGGCCGCGAGCTCGGCCACCGTCACCAGGCCCGGCCGGCGGAGCAGGGCGCCCAGGAGTCCGCCACCTCCATCGCGGTAGGTCTCCCAAGGGTTTTCACCGTCGAGCGCGATCAGGCTCGGACGCTCACCGAGACGGCGATGGAGATCCTCGGCGGCCGCGCGCCCCTCCCAGGAGGCGTACACGAAACCTACGCGATCGGAAGCGTCACGGTCGCGAAAAACCAATCTCAAACCGTGCTGTTCCCACACGGCGTGATGATCGCCCGGGTCCCGCTCCGAGCGCTCGAGCACCCCCTGGTCACTGGCCATCCAGGTGAACCCGGCCTCCTTCACCAGCGGCAGCAGCTCCGGGCTCACCGAGCCTTCCGACGGCCACAACCCGGTGACCGGACGACCGTACCACTCGCTCACCCGTCGGCGGCCCTCACGGAGCTGCCAGAGCGCGTCTTCCGGGTGGGAGAAGCCGGGATCGGGCACCTCAGGCATAGCGCGGCGCGCGTGAGCCGTGTGGATGAGGAGCGGCAGGATCGGGTGATAGTAGGGCGTAGCGCTCACCTCCGGGAGTCGGCGATATAGACCTTGTAAGTCACCAATCGCCTGACCCTGGAGCGCGAGAACGTGGAGTTTCTCGGTCTCGCTGAAGCCGCTGCCTTTACGGCGCAGCTCCAGAAGTTCGGGGAAACGTTCCGGCAGGGCGCTCCCAAACCAGGCGAGATTGCACCACACTTGAAGATCTCGAAGCTGCGCGGCCGAAAACCGTTCGCGCGCGTCTCGCCGGGCTCGCAGCTCGCCCCAGGCCTCGAACCACATGAAGCTGACCGGCGCCCCATGAAAAAAGTGCTCCAGCATCCAGTCAATCTCGAAGGGCTCCAGGCTGTCCGCCGGCCGCTCACAGAGCCGCAGATGAGGGTCCTTGCCGCCCCGGGCATAATGTTCCCATTGGTCGATCAGGCTGGGCACCAGGTTGACGGTGGCGCGCGCGTCGTGCTTGATAATCAGGCTTGGAACATCAAAATAGCCTCGCGTGGCATGCAGGCGGACCCAAGGCATGGTGGGTTCGCCGGTAGCGGGGTCCCGGTAATCGGGCTGGTGCATGTGGAGCAGGAGAGCGTGCATCCTACCCGGCTAGCGCTTCGGGTCGCAGGATGCACGCGACGGCGCACGTCGATCACAGCGCGAGCTCCAGCGAAGCCGTTCGAATCGGGCTAAGAAGGCCGTGCGGGGAGCGAAATCGGTGCGCACGGAGGAGCTCGGGCTGAAGGCACGCCGCGGCCGGGGGCAGAGGCCGCTCGGCTTGCTGCTGTTCGGCGCCGCGCTGGTGCTGCTGGCTTCAGCCGTGAGCTTTCGAGCGGCTGCCGTGGATCTTCACGGTCCCGTGGTAGCGACCCCCGATGGCAGCCCGGTCGAAGCCCCGCCTAGGCCGGGCGCCAATAGGGGCGACGCAGCTGTGGTTGTCGAGGCGATCGGCGAGGTGGCGCGGGTCACCGTCGTCGATGGTGACCAGGTCGAGACCTCGCCGCTGCTCGAGGACATCCTCGGGCTCTCCTTCCTCGGAAGTTGGCGCTTCAACGATCAGGTTGGCCTGAGCTGGACGGTGCCGATCTGGCTCGAGTCCGAGTGGCTGGGGGAGGGGAGGAGTCCGAAGTTGGGCGATGTACGCCTCGTTGTGCCAGTGAGCCTCGGCGCGACCGACCACCTGTCGTTGGCGCTGCTCCCGGGCCTGTCCTTGCCGACCGGAGACAGCACGATCGGACTCGGCGCGAACGGCGCCAGCGCGCAGATCACCCTGGCGGGCGGTCTGGCGTGGGGCCGCGTCGGCGCGGTGGCCAACCTCGGCCTCAGCCGAAGCCCAGACGACAGCTACGACAACATCAACCGCAGCAACCTCCTCCATCACCGCGCCGAGCTGCGCTTCAGCCCCCTCGAGCGGATGCCGCTCGCAGTGGGCTACTGGGCACTCCACAGCCCCGGATCGGGTGCCGATGAACACCCCGCCGAAGCCTTCGTGCGGGTCGGTCTACGGCCAGGACCCTGGGGCGTCGATCTGAGCGGCGGCACCACGCTCACCGGCCGAGCGGGCAGCGCGAACTGGCGTAGCCTCCTGGCGCTCTCCCGACAGCTCGGAGACACCGGGGACCCCGCGCCGGTGCCGGTGGTTGCCGCCCCCGCCGGCCCCTACGACGTCGAGGTTCGGGTCGTGGACGGAGACGGGGCGGCGGTAGACACCGCGGTGAGCGCGACCGGGACCGGTGAGCCCCAGACGGCGCGCACGGGGACCACGGGGAGCGCCGTGCTCCGACTGGCGCCCGGCACGTGGACCATTGAGCTGGGGGGCGACGGCCTTCAGCGGCAGACCCGGAGCGTCATCCTCGAAGAGGGCCGGCTGTACCCCGCCGAGATCGACGCCGTGCTCCGGCCTGCCGTCGGGCAGGAGCAGGTTAAGGTGACGATCGCGGATCGTGAAAATATACCGGTAGAAGGCGCCTCTGTCAGCATAGGAGGTCTGGGCCACGGCACCACGGGGAGCGGCGGGGACCTGACTGTCGTGGGGGTCCAATCCGGCGAGATCACGGCGATCGCGAATGGATTCGAGCCGGGCAAGGTGGAGGGTTCTGGCCTGCTCCTCCTTCAACGGCCACCCGGCTCGGTCAAGGTGGTCGTACGCGCTCCAAGCGGGGTGGTCGGCGGCGCGGAGCTGCGCCTTCGCGGGCCAGAGGTCCATGACCCCGTTGCGCTCGGGGAACGCGGCGAAAGGCAGTTTCAACTTCCACCCGGCCGATGGACCGCCACCGTGTCGGCGCCGGACTTCGGTGTTCAGCGGAGGAGCTTCGAGCTGCTCCCCGGCTACACGGATCTCATCGTGGTGGACGTCGTGCTCCAGCCGGTCGCGGGGCCCGCCACCCTCGTCCTCCGTGCCGTCGGTCCCGATGGCGCCCCCGCGTCGGGGGTAGCGCTCTCCGTGGACGAGATCGTGGTCGGCACCACCAGCAACCAGGGCGAGCTGGAGGTGGAGGGGCTCGCCGAGGGTCCGCACCGCCTGGCGCTGTCGGGCAAGCGTTATCGGCCTTCTACCCCCGTAGTGCTTGAGCTCGGCGCCGGGCGGCGCGAGGTCGAGCTGGACGTGAAATACGCGCCGGGGACGCTCCGGGTGGTGGTGCGTGGGCCGACGGGGCCGATCCCCGGCACGGCGATACGTTTTTCGGGACCCGAGTCGCTCCCGCCGCTTGGGCTGGATCCGACGGGTGAGCGCCTCCTCGTGCTGCCGGCAGGGCGCTGGACCGCGAGTGTGTCCTCCCCAAGCTTCGGCCTTCAACGCCGTGAGATTCTCGTAGAGCCCGACGAGGAGCGGCTCCTGAGTTTTGACGTGGTGCTGCGCGAGGCGGAGGGCGACGGCAGCGCCAGCCTCGATCTCCGGGTGACCGGCCCCGGAGGCTCGCCGGTCGGCGGTGCCCGCGTCTTCCTCGACGGCGACGACATCGGCAGCACCGCGAGCGGCGGCAACCTGCGGGTCGAGGGCCTCAACCCGGGACCACGAAAAATCAGGGTAGAGGCACCACTTTTGTCACCATTCGAGGAAACTCGACCCCTCGGGCCCACCACCCCGCTGGACGCGGCGCTCGGATGGCGGCCCGGCGTCGTCAAGCTCGCGGTCAGGGACACAGACGGACAGAAAGTGTCGGCAATGGCGCGCTTTTCAGGATCCCGCGCCACGGCGCCCATCCCAGTCGGCGAAGCGGGTGAGGCGCTCGTGGAGCTCGAACCTGGGAAGTGGCGGGTAGTGGTGAGCGCGTCCGAGTACCGGATCCACCAGTCGGATCACGAGGTCGCGGGGCTGCCCGAGCCCCAGCCCCTCGCGGTGGTGCTCAGCCGCCCCACGCCGGAGACGGCGAGCCTCGCGCTCAGGGTGGTCGATCCGGAAGGACAGCCCGTAAGCGGCGCGACGGTCCGCTTGGGTGAGCAGACCCTCGACGCAGGAGCGACGGGCACGCTGCTCGCGGAGCCGGTGGCGATCGGGCCGGTCACGGTGGCGGCGAGCGCGCCGGGCTGGGATCCGGCGGCGCCGGAGGCCGTCGATCTGGTGCCGGGGAGCCAGGCCCTGAGCATCACCCTTGGTTTTCGCCCGCGCCCCGTGGCGCTCGAGGTCGTGAGCGACCGAGGTCAGCCGGCGGACGCGGAGATCCGCCTCGTAGGCCCGGCGCCGGTGCCGCCCTTGCACACTGATGGGTCGGGCCGCGCGCAGGTGAGCCTGCGGCCGGGTCGTTGGAAGGTGCTCGTCAGCGCCCCGGAGCTCGGGGTCAAACGGGTGGATCTTCACCTCCGGGGCGGCGAGACCCCCGAGAATCTACGCGTCGTGCTCGCCGAGTCCAAGGTCGAGGTGACCGCGTCGGCGGTGCTCATTCGCCAGCAGGTTCAGTTCGAGTTCAACGACGACACGATCCGCCCGGAGTCGGCGGCGCTCCTCGACGAGGTGGCCGCTACGCTGTTGCTCAACCCCGCGCTCCGTATCGAGATCCAGGGTCACACGGACAACGTCGGATCCGAACCCTACAACCTCGATCTCTCCGAGCGCCGTGCCCGCGCGGTCCGAAACGACCTTCAACGGCGCGGGGTCGACGGCACCCGGATGGGGGTGAGGGGACTCGGCACGAGCGTCCCCCTTGCGCCCAACACCACCGAAACGGGCCGCACCCAGAATCGGAGGGTACAATTCGTCATCCTCAATAACGAGTGATCCCTCAGGCGGCCGGCGGCGACGGCCGCTTCAACGCGGCGATCCGCGCCCAGAGCGCGCCGGGAATGCCGGTCTTCATGATACCCACCAGGAGGAGGCCCCAGAGGAAGCCGCTGCCAAGGTCGGCGAGCGTTGACACGAGGGTGTGGGACCAGGCGGGTAAGCTCTCCACCGCGTGGTGCACCCACTGGTACAGCGGATCGATACCTTTGAGCAGGATATGCCCGCCGACGAGCAGCATTGCGACCGTCCCGATGACCCCGATGGACTTCAGCACCGTAGGCGTGGCGCGTACGATCAGAAGACCGAGGGAGGCCGAGGGGCCTCGGCGACGGGCGAGGAGCTCGCCCAGATCGTCCAGTTTGACCAGTCCGCCTACGACCCCGTAGACGCCGACGGTCATCACCACCGAAATCGCATAGAGCACGGCCGTCTTTATCCAGAAAGTCTGGGCGGCCACCTCCCCCAACGACAGGGCGATGATCTCCGCGGAGAGGATCAGATCGGTGCGGATCGCACCTTCGACCCGGCTCTTCTCAAACGCCACCGGGTCGAGAGTAGGCGAGGGGCCGCTGTCCTCCACCTCGCCGTGGGGGAACAGCTTGTGGATGATCTTCTCAGCGCCCTCAAAGCACAAAAAAGCCCCTCCAGCCATGAGGATCGGCGTGATGCTCCACGGCGCCACGACGCTGAGCACCAGCGCGCCGGGCGTGAGGATCACCACCTTGTTGAACATCGACCCTCGGGCGACCGCGAGGACCACCGGGATCTCCCGCTCGCGGGCGATGCCGATCGCCTGCTCGGCGGTCACCGCCATGTCGTCGGTGACCACGCCGGCGGTCTTTTTAGCGGCCAACGCCGTGAGTGTCCCCACGTTGTGGGCGATGCTGGCGACGTCGTCGAGGAGGGCGAGGAGACCGTGCACCGCCATCTATGCGCCCTCGCTCGAACGCGTCGACGCCGGCGAGGCGTGAGGGAAAACATCCATGAAAACTCCAGATCTTGGTAGGAGACAAACAGCTGAACAGGAGCGGGGCCGGTCGTCGCGGAGGTCACTTCGCCGTGGCAGCCCCGGCCACGCCGCCGATGTGCCGCAAAACACGGTCGTGGATCGCCGAGATTGCGGCGTCGCTCCACAAACCCCAGTACGGCTCGGGGGCCATGTCAAAGGTATACCAGGTTCGCCCGATGAGCTCGGTCGTGCCGTCTCCCAGCTCACGGAGTCGGAACTCGCCGTGGCGGCTCTTGAGCACGCCATCGAGGTGGGGCGCATAGACCACGGCGTAGGGGCTCCATTCGTGCATCGTCGGCGGGCTCTCGGTCACGTCAAAACCAAGGTGAAAGGGAGGGCTCCACGTATGGATCGGCTCGACGAACGGGCCGGTGGAGAACTCGCAGTACCGGACCGCACCCGGGCCCTCGCCCTCGATGCGGGCGCGTTGTGGGTAGGCTATCCCGAGGTTGAAATACCACTCGGGGGGCGGCGGAAGCTCGACGCCCCCGAAGCCGATCACCGCGTCCCACACCGCGTCGATCGGCGCCGCGACGACCACCCGGCTCTCTACCATTCGTTCCTGGGTCGGCGGCGGTTCCAGCACGGCGAGCGCGGGTAACAACACGTGGGAGGCGAGCACCGCGCGACGGCCCTCGACGCCCGCGAGCGCGCGCCCGAGCGCCACCCCAAAGAGCGACATCACGAGGCAGATCGGCGCCGCCATCGCGATACAAATCGCGCCTTCGAGCGCAAAAAGCATGAGCAGACCGGCGCAGATCGCGACTGTGAGCGTGCCTACGACGACGTTGGGCAACCAGGACTGGGGCCGACGTACGTTCAGTAAAAACCCAGATACCGTGCCCATCATCACCGGCGTACCCAGGAAGAGGGCGCCACCGTACTCTCCCAGTACGAACACCGACAACCCAACCATACCCAAGCCCAGCGCGGCCCCGCCCGAGACGCCGGCCAGCGCCGACCACACCACCCGGTCTTCACCTTGAAGCGGGAGCATCGGTCGGGCCCGTTCACGCGAGGGCAGCAGCGACAGCGCACCCATGAGCAAGAAGTTCGTAAACGGGAAGAGGAAGGCCAGGCCCAGCACACCCGGCAGCCCGGCGTCCTGGGCGCGGCGCACGGTCATGCTCGTACCAATCCACGCAAATGGGAGGTTCCAGATGGCCCAGGCGACCAGCACCCAGTCCGGCAGGCCCTGGAACTGGGTGGCCTTGAGCGACAGGATGGGGGAGAGGAAGGCGATCGGCGAGTACCAGGTGCCGGTCCACGCAAAGCCGACCAGGCTCTCAGTCAGGTACTTCAGGGCCATCAGGCCCACGCCCACCCCAACATAGGTCGCGCGGTTGATCGGGGCGGTGAAGCCGGCGATCCGGGCGAGCGCGCCGGGCGCGGGCTGAAGTGCGGGGAGCGCCATCAGAGCCCCCGCGCGGGCCAGAGCCACACCTGGCCCTGACTCGGATCCGTCAGGATCAAGCTACGTGACACATCGTCGACGTGAAGCACACCGAGGGTCGTGGTCGCAGCCGGAACGATCCGGCTCCGAGCCGCAACCTCGAGGGCCCCCACGGCCGCCTCGGGGGACGCACGTGACGCGGCGAGAGTGTGCACCAGCCAGGCTTCGCCGCCCGGGAGCGAGTGAGTCCCCGAACCGGCGCCAAAGGACTCGTCCGCCTGCCCAAGAAAGGTGCCGCTCGACAGTTGGGCCCCAAAGTAGCTTCCGTTCTCGCCCACCAGTGTCAGATTGGCCGACACCACATCCACCCCGCCCCGGAGCTCCCCGTTGAATACAAAGACCGCGCCCGCGGTGCCATCGTAGGTCGGCGCGCCGACCAGCAGATCCGCACCGGTGTACATCGTCGCGAAAGCCACCGCGCTGCCGATGCCGGCCCCCTGACCCGCGAGCCCGGAAATCTCGGTGCGGGCGACCGAGGCGATCGTCGGGCTCCCCGACGCGGTAACCAGGCTTTCTCCCCCGATGAACCAGACCGCTCCGTCACCGCTGTCCTCACCGGGACAACCGACCAAGAGCTCCTGATACCCTTCGTCGTCGTCCGGCCCGAGCGCGGTCCGTCCGGAGGCCAGCCCCTCGCCACATGCGGTGCGAAGTCCACTTTGAAGGCTGACATCGGCCACGAGCGGCGTCACGACGCTTGATTCGAAAGGCCCCCACACAATGTCGATGCTCTCGGCGCCGGTGGTGACCACGCCGCCCGCGCGGACGATGAGGTCACCGATGCCGTCGCCGTTGAGGTCGCCTCCGGCGAGGTTGAGTACCGAGCCTGCCACCACCGTCAGCGCCGCGAGCTCGTCAAAGCCGCGGCTGACCTCGCCGTCCGCGCTCTGGAGCACCCACACCCGCTCCGCGTCCGTGCCACTGATAAAAATCTGGGTGTTGAAGCAGGTCCCAGCGCTGAGTGGCTCGGCGCAGCCTCCGTCGGCGAGAAGCGAGCCCGGACCACCACTCCCCGGACGACCGGAGCCCGAGAGCGTCCACGCCCGCAGCGCGTCGAGGGTACCCGGCTCGGGCGTGCTCGGAGAAGGCGCCGTAGTGCGGAGCGGCACCCCGCTCATGTAGACCATGTCCTCGTCCGGAGCGCCGATCGCGAGCACCATCTTGTCGCCGCTTCCGTCGAAATCGCTCATCGGCATGACCGCCGTGCCGAAACCCGCGATGCCGGCGCCGTCGACCCGCGTGGGCGCGTCTTCCACCACGACGTCCCCGGTGAGATCACACGGGGTGGCGCCACCATCACAGTTCTGGTCGATACGGTCGTCGCAGATCTCGGTCGCGGCGGGCGAGACCGCGGCGTCCGTGTCGTCACAATCACCCGCCTCGGCATAGCCAGAGGGGATTGGCGAGCCTTCACACGCCGTGACGCTGGTGCCGGTCTCGTCCCCGAAGCCGTCTGCGTCGGCGTCGACCCAGTAGCTCACCCCGTCGACGGGGTTGTCGTCGACGTCACCGTCACAGTCCTCATCGATCCCGTCGCATTCCTCCGCGGCTCCCGGCAGAATGGCTGGGTCTTCGTCGTCGCAGTCGCCGCCCGCCTCAACGAGGCCCGCGCTCGCAACACAGGCGCCGGTCTCAGCTGCACCAATACCGTCCCCGTCGCTATCCACATAGAAGCTCTGTTTTACACCCTCGTCGATCTCGCCGTCACAGTCCTGATCGGCGCCATCACAGGCCTCAGCCGCGCCCGGATGCACCGCAGCGTCCCCATCGTCGCAGTCGTCGTCGATGTAGCCGTCTCCGTCGCGGTCGGCTTTTTCAGGTTCGCCCGAACAGGCGAGGAGCACAAACATCCACATCGGCGGAGACTATCATGCCGCAGCACCGCGAGCGGCGCCCCACTTCGTGACGCTATCCGGCGGGGCGCCGACGTTGTATATTCAGGCCCGAGGTACCGATGGTCTGGATGCTGGTGGCGCTGTCGGCGTGCACGAACGACCCGGTGGGGCGGGTGCCCGAGCAGGCCGACACCGGCCTCCCGCCGGGAAGTATCGTCGATCTCACCATGGAATTCGACCCTCCGCCGCCGGGCGGCGTGCAGATCCTGCTCGGCGACGTCACCATCCCCCCGAGCACCGAGAGCTTCATCTGCCTCTACGGCACATGGACCGACCCCGACGCCGCAGTCACCTACGTGTCGCCGTACCAGTCCAAGTTTGGGCATCATGCCCAACTCAAGGCCGTGCCCGCAGGCTACGAGCAGCCCGACGGCACCCAGCGCGTGTGCCCGGGCCCCGACAGCATGAACCTCTTCACGCCGTTTTTCGAAGCCGTGGTCGCCGAAGAAGGGATCGAGGTCGATCCGACCAACATGATGATGCTGCCTGAGGGCGTCGCGGTGAAGCTCGCGCAAGGCCAACACTGGACCTTCGACACACACTGGGTCAACACCAGCGAGAACTACATCAACGTCAACGCCGCGCTCAACCTGGGCTTCATGGACACGGCCGAGGTCACGGATTGGGCGAGCTCTTTTCAGCTCGACGTCGGCATCCTGGAGATCCCGGCGGGTGAGGCGATCAGCCTGCCCTTCGACTGCGGCTTTCCCGAAGACCTCACGGTCATCTCGCTGCTCGGCCACATGCACGGTTATGGCACCTCCTACGCAGTTGACCATCTTCGGGAGGACGGCTCCGTGGTCCGCGTGTACGATATTCCTGTATGGGAGGAGGACTTTCGTGATCAGGGTGTGGTTCAGCCCTTCTCTCCGGGGGAGCTGGTGGTCCAGAGCGCCGAGGCCCTGCGCACCACATGCTCCTGGTACAATCCCACCGATCATATCCTTGAATTCCCCGAAGAGATGTGCACGACCGTGGGCGTAGGCTACCCACTCGAGGAGCCCTTCGCTTGCTTCCGAGACGTCCCCCAAGAGTAGGGCTGAGGCGGCGTCAGCCCGCCGTAGGGCTCCAGCTCGCCCGACGCAGGAAGCTGCCTCGCAGGTACTCGCGCTCGATCACCGTCGCCATCTCCTCAACGTCCCTGAACTGGTCCCAGTCGATCCGAATCACCGGGACGGACCTTGAGATATCAGCTAGAAAGGCTTCATATTCCTCGTACAGCGCCCCCAGGTACTCCAGGGACACGCCCGACTCCACGTCCCGCTGCCGAAGCTGGATCCGCTCGAACGAACGCTGGGGGCTCACATCGAGGTACACGATCACGCTCGGGCGGCACATGAAGTTGGACATGTGCCGAAACAACGAGACGTAGGTCCGGTAGTCGCGGTCCTCCATGAGCCCGAGACGCACCAGTGTCCGGGCAAACACCGCATCTTCGTAGATCGTACGATCCTGAACCCCGCCGCCGCCCCGCCAGATGATCTCCTGATGCTGCTGAAAGCGCCGGTTCAACAGGTAGATCTGCGTCGCGAACGCGTAGCGGGCGGTGTCACGGTAGAAATCCGCGAGGTACTCGTTGTCCTGCACAGGCTCGTAGTAGACCGGCAGGTGGAGGTGCTCTCCGAGCGCCTTGGCGAGCGTGCTCTTCCCCGCGCCGATCATGCCGGCGATACCGATAAAAAGGTCGTGAAGCTGCTCCATGGCCGCCGCCTAACGCGCCGGGGGCACCACCCCCAGCACATCTTCACCCGACAACAACACAGTGGCGCTCCCCGACGCGAGGGGACGCGCCGGCAGGGCACCCGAGGTCCGAAAACGACGCTCCTCGATCGCGGTGAGCGTGATCGCCGGCAGGTGGCGCAACACCTCTCGCGGACGGATCAGCCAACGATCCAGCCCCGCCCGGACCTCCTCTCGCCCTCGCCAGACCACACGATCCTGACCACGCGCGGCGCGCAAGACCCGGTCCCACGCGGAATCGCCGGCGACAACCTCCGAGAGTTGCCGGAAGCTCAGAACATTCTCCTCGACGAAGGGCCCGCTCCGTACCCGACGCAGGGCGCTCAGGTGGCCGACGGTGCCTAACGCCGTGCCAAGCTCTTCGGCGATCACCCTGGCATACGTGCCTCGGGAACAGCGAATCAACACCCGAAGGCGGGGGGGCTCCAGCTCCAGGAGGTCCATGCCCTCGATCACGATGGGGCGGGCGCTGACCTCCACGGCTACGCCCTGCCTCGCGTAGCTGTACAGGGGGCGTCCACCCAGCTTCACCGCCGAATACTTCGGCGGTACCTGCATTCTGGGGCCTATGAAGCTCGCGAGTACCCGCTCGACCTCGGCGCGGCGGAGCGGCGGCACCGGCGCCTCCGCGCTCACCGTGCCCGTCGGGTCTCCGGTGTCGGTCGCGCGGCCGAGCTCGACGGTGGCGTCGTAGATCTTCACGCTCTCATCGAGGTACTGAATGAACTTGGTCGCGCCCTCCACCGCGATGGGGAGCACACCGGTAGCGAAGGGGTCGAGCGTACCCGTGTGACCGACCTTTTTGAAGCCGGTAACCGCCCGGATCACGGCGACCACATCGTGCGACGTGAGCCCCGGCGGCTTGTCGACGACGAAGAAACGATCCATCACTCCTCCTCACCGCCAGGACCGTCATCCGGGGCGACATCCGGAGTTTCACGGCGATTAAGCTCGCGAAAAACCTCCTCCATCCGCGCGGCGTGTTGCACGTTGCGGTCCACCTCGAAACGGAGCTCAGGGGCCACGCGTATTCCGAGCGCCCGGCCAACCGACCCGCGGAGGCGACGAGCGGCGTCTTTCAGCGCGTTTCGCAGCTCGGCGGTGTCTTCGGCCCCAGCAAACGGCAGATATCGAACCCGCGCCACCGTCAGATCGGGGCTCATCTGCACCCCGGTCACCGTGAGCAGCTCCAGGCGCGGGTCCTTGATCTCTTCGCGGAGCCGGCGAGCGACCTCCTGCTGCACGAGCGCTCCGACCCGTTCCCCTCGAAATCCAGGCATTTTCCCTCACTGTCGTCAAGAGTGCGCCGAGGAGGCGCACGCTCCCCCAACTCGCGGCGGCGCCTAACGCGCTTCTGGTTGTCCCGCGTCGACGCCGCGAGCTGGGCGCCAGGTTCATGCCGGAGTAGAAGACGGCCGCCGTCTGGCGTGTCGTGGAGGGGCCGTGAGCTTGGAGACCCTGGCGGATGCTCGTTGGGATTGTGGAGCCTGTACGTCGTGTTGCCGAGCGTACTTGCTGGGTCCCGTCGAACCAGCGGTCGTGCAGGCGCTGGAGGCCCGTGGGCTCAACGAAGAGAAGCCGGGCTGGTACCGGAGCTTTCCCGGTCCGGATGGTCCCGTCTACTTCCTCGGCCGGCAGGACGACGCGTGTGTGTTTTTGCAGCAGGACAAACGATGCGAGCTCCACGTTCGCTTCGGCGCCGAGGCAAAACCCGGCTTTTGTCGTGAGTATCCCTTTCGGCTCCGTCGCGGCGCCGCTCCCGCCGCGCTGACCGTACGGCCGTCATGTAGCGGCCTGCACATGAGCTTCGCGACGGGTACGCCGCTCGCAGAAGCCGCCCCAGGCCTGGCTGCCTTGCCGTTGGCTCCGCTCAGGGTGCCGGGAGCCCGGCCTCCCGACGCGCCGGTGGCGATCCTCCCGGGAATCGGCGTAGAACCATCGGTGTTCGACAAACTCGCGCCCGCGCTCATCCGACGTGTAAGCGGCGTCCGGGGTGAGCCCAGCGCGGTGCTCGCCGACCTTCGTGCAGCAGTTTTTGCGGCTGCAGGTCGCGCCAGCCCGCCCCCGGATCCGAGCCGCGCCGAAGAGATCGCGCGGATGCTGCTGGATCGGCTCCTCCAGATCCTGCGGGGCGCCGCCGAGTCGGACCAGGGAGAACCCTGGCAACGTCTTTTTTTCGCCGATGCCGCGGATCTCGTAGGCGCTGCGCTCTCCCGCCGCCGCCCCCCGCCCTGGCACCCCGACGTAGCGACCTACCTCAACCAGGTGCTCCGGGGCGAACTTCTGTCCCGGGAGCTGCTCCACGCCGGCGGCCTGGCCGAAGGCACCGCGCTGTGGTGGCTCGGGACCTGGGTCGCGCGCTCAGCCAGCCCCGAGGCCTCGCTCGCGGAGCTTGGACCGCGCCACGCGACGTGGTGCAGGCTCACCGAAAACCGTCAGGTGATACAGTTCTTTCGTGGGGCCGCCGCCCCTCTCGCCCAGCTCTTCCTCCTGGTGGAACCCGCCACCACAGAGGCCACCGAGCCGACCGCAAACCACGACAGCGATTTGTAAGAGAACGTAGTTTCGCCCACCAGGCCTCTTCAGGTATATAGGGGCCGGCACCGCGGTGCCCACGGAGCCCAATGCCAAGCTTCTCCTCGAGCCGCCGTCAGCCATCCGCATCGCCGCGGCTCATCTCCAGCGTGGGGGTGGCGCTCAGCCTGGTGTTCGCGGGAGGTTGCGTGAACGAGCTGAGCATCAAGGAGGTGGATGTTGGGTTGTTCCCGCCCGACGGCGCGATGGCGCTTCGGGGGGAGGTCCCGATTCAGCTCCACGGGCAGCTTGAGAGCTTCGCGGGGCTCCGGGTCGAGATGAGCGGCAAGGTGACCACCGCGGAGTGTGTCGGCGCGGAGCCGACGGTCTGTGAGCTGCCCGGCGGCAATCACTTCGGGGATGCCAGCGTGATCGAGGTCGAGACCGCCAGTGGTGTCGTCCTCGCCGAGGTCACTCCCGAGATCCCGCTCGGCGAAGCTATGGCGCTGACCGGCCCGGTGGAGGTCCGCAAGTTCGGCCGGCTTGGCGTTGGCAAGGAGGCCCTCGCCGATTCGCTCGCGGCCTTCAACCTCGTGGGCGTGCTGGCTGAAACGAGCATTGGCCCAGCATTCCTGGCGGGCGGGGGAGAGCCGGAGAGCGGCGTGGTCGACATCGCGGCGCCCGGCCTGACCACCGTGTTGCCCGTTGCGTGGGACGGCATCCGCTTCACCACGACGCCAATGGACAGCTTCCTCCCCGCTACCAGCAACGGCAAGAGCACCCAGCTCCGCTTCCTCGAACTCCAGATCACCGGCGAGCGCTCAGGCGACGGCTTTGAATACGTCGTCTCCGGAGTGCTCCACCCCGACGCCTGGGCCACGGTGTCGGGGAACGTCAGCTCCTCGGCGTTCCAAGACCGGCTCATCCTCGACATCGACACCGACGGGGACGGCCGTGGCGACACGGTTTCCCTGGAGTACTCCGGGCACGCCGAGTCGGTTGAGCTGGTGGAGTGGTTGTCCGACGGAGCGCTCTGAGGCGCGCGGCCGCATCGCCCTGAGGATAAAGCAGGGGCGCTCAATCCGATGGGGGACGCCTGCTGCCGTTCGCGGGTTGAGCACTCCGGAGCGCCTCAACCATGATCCTCTCACTGCTGCTGGCCACCGCCGAGGCGTACGCCGAGCTGCCCGGCGCCACTGCGACCTGGACCCCGTTGGCGGAGAGCCCGGTGGCCATCGACTGTACGGCATGGAAAGGCAAGCCCTATTGTCGTTCGACGGGGGTGATCACCGCTCCCGTCAGCCAGGCTGCTTCTGTGTTCGCGGGCCTCGACCAGCATGTGGCGAAGATGGGGGCTATCAGTCGAATCCAAAGGTTGGAGGCAGATGTCCTCCACGTGGTGATGGACTATCCCTTCCCGCTCACTGATCGTGACTACGTAGCCCGCTTCTCTCGCCGACAGGAGGGTTCGGCGGAGGTCTTCAGCTGGGTGCCCGTGGTGCACGCGGGCGCGCCCGTGAGCACCGACACCATCCGTCTGACCTGGCTCGACGGCGAGTGGCGCTTCGCGCCGGAGGGTACGAACACCCGGGTCACCTACACATGGCAGGCAGACCCGGGAGGAAACCTGCCGGACGTCGGCGCCGTGAGGTCCAAGGCTGGCTATCTGGCGGTGTTGGACATCGCGAACGCCTGCGGCGCCCAACTCGTCTCACCCTGAGGCCGCATCGGAGTCCGAACTCCATCGGGCACGGAGCTCACCCAGCGGTCGTCGCGGGCGCGACGGCGCGTATGGAACGCGGAGGCCGGAAGTTGCGAGGGACCCGCGCGTTCCCCCCTGGAGCAAGGCTCATGCCGCGACAGCGGCCGGGGACGGAGGGCGCGATCCCCGCTACGAGCCACTCGAGGCGCCGGCACCGACCCCGATCCCCGCCAAAGGCGGTGGCGCGGAGCGGCGTGCCGGTTTAGGGGCGCGCGTGGAGGAAGAGAGATGAGGTTCTGGCCCTGTGTCCTGCTGCTCGGGTGTCCCCCGGGTGACGATAAACTGACCGAGAGCGACTCCAAGACCACCTCGGTGTTGTGCGACCCGTTCGACGCCGGAAGTGGGAGCACGACCACCGGCGATGTGCCTCTCTCCAACTTCACGTGTAACGGCCCGGCGGGCACTGCCTCCGACGATTGTAAAGAGCTCGCCTTTGACTTCGGCACGTTCCCCGCCACTGCGTCGGCGTTCTGTTTCGCCTTCAGCGACGGAACAAGCTCCGAAGTCCTCGATCGCAGCGGGAGCTACTCCCGGGTAGCCCCCGAGAACACCGAAGTGCCGCTCTCGGTGCTCACCCGCTACCTCGACACGAGCCGGAACGAGGTCCAGTCCGAGACCTACGACATCAGCGTCACCACCGAGCTCACCGAGACCGGCGGCCCAGTACCCCCTGCCATCTTCGCCACCCTGTACTCCCGCACGGGCTGCAACACCGCCTCGCTGACGGTCCGGCAGATCGGCACCTGTTACAGCGGGCCGCTGTCCGACTTCAGCCTGGACTATCCCGTCTCCGGAGGCGGCAACGAGACGGTCAAGGCAAGCGATTCGGGTACCCCGATCATGTCCAAGATCAACCCGGCGATCCAGGTCGGCTGGGAGCTCACGGTCTCGCGCCCTGGCGATGGCCCCGTCATCGTCACCAAGCTCTTCGACTCGGCCTCGGCAGGTACGCTTTGCGGCACGCTCTCGTGCTCGACCTCGCTGACCCCCAAAGAGTTCACGCTCGGGCCCTGCTGAGCCCGCCGCCGCGCGCGGACCACTGTCACGCACGACCGACCCCGCGGGGAGCACAGCGTGATATGCGTGGCCTCTTCGAGCGGAGCGGCGATGGAGCGGCAGTTGTTGGTCGACCTCGGGCGACTGGCCAGAAACGACGCGCGCGGTGGACTCGGGCCGCGCCGCGTCGCGAGCGGGCGAATTCGGATCCGCGAGGTGCACGAGCACCTGCAAGCCAACCTCGATAACTACTGGCTTCGTCCGCCGGATCCTGCTGAGTTGGTCCCGGGGATCCTGGCCCGGTCCGCCGAGATGCGCACCGCGGGGGAGGAGCTCATCGTGGTCGGGGGTCCCGGCCCAGTCCGCGCGGCGCGCGCGCTGGTCGAAGCGGTGGACGGCGATGCGCCGATCCGTTGGATGGACGCCCCAGATCCGCAGCGACTGGAGGCGCTGCTGGCACGCCCCGCGGTGTGGATGCTGCTCGAGGGCCCACAGTGGGCCGATGACGTGGTGGTGGAGGCGAACGAAGCCGGACACCCTGTAGCCATCGCGGGCGCTGGAGAGCCAGATCCTCCGCCTTCGGGCTGGTGGTTTTCCGATCCCCGCGTGGTGGACGCGCGCCAGGCGATCTACGGGGAGGGTGTGCTCACCATCGCGGCCTTCGCCGGCCTGGACCTCGGGTCCTTCCTGGCAGGCGCCGGCGATATGCTGCGCCACAACGCCGTTCCTGGCCTGTTTGACAATCCCGCCTACGCGGTGGGGGTCCCGGTCGCCACCGCCGTCAAGGAGCTCGGCTTCGACGTGGTCCTACACCTGGCGTGCTCGGCGCGGCTCGGGGCTTTCTCCGCGTGGATCGCGGCAGTTTGGGGCTCGATGCTCACCGGCACCACCCGGGTCGGAGGTCTCGAGCACCCGTTGACCCTCAACGTACGATCCGGCTCCGCGGGGGACGAAGACCTCGCCAACGCGCTCCTGCCCCGCCGGGAGGGCATGGCGATCGCGTGGGACGCGGAGCGAGAGTCCGGCTCTGCCGCGGGTTATGCCAGTCGCGCCTTCCTCGACGTGTGGGCGCGGGAGGTGCAGCCCGTCGTGCGCGTGCGCGTGCCCGGCCTCGACGCTGGGACGCTCGGAGGGGCGGTGGCGCTCGGCCTGCACGCCGGGGTGACCGCCGCGTTGTGTTTGGACCTCGACCCCCGTTCGGTCTCTGGTGCCACAGCATGGCGCGCCGAACAGGACCGCCTCACCGCCATTGACGACCTCCAACATAACCATTAGCCGGGTCAGCCCTGCGCGCCACTGGCGCCACCGCCACCGGAGCAGCATTGGCCGACCCCGAGTCCCCACCGCCCCCCAGCTCGCCTGAGCGCGCCCCCGAAGGCGACGCGGTCCTCCGCATCCAGGCCAACCTCTACGACTTTGCCGCGCGTAACGCCCGTACTGCGGGAATCATCGGCGGGGTGCTCGTCGTGATTGCGCTGGGCTATGGCGCGTGGAGCTCCTACGCCGAAGCTAGCCGAAGCGAGCAGTTTGCGGCAATCCACGACGTAGATCGCCGCATGCCCAAGCCCTCGGAGATGTCGCGCTACGGTCTCGCGCCCCCGTATGACCCGAACGACGCCGCCCTGATGGCCGATCTGCAGATTGGCGCCAACAAATATCGGGAAGCGGCCGACGCGGCGTCGGGTCCAGCGCGCGTGTTCGCCAGTCTCAAAGAGGCGCAGGTCCACCAGTGGCGTGCCGCGAAAGACGACGAGCTCGCGGCCCTGGAGCGCGCTGCAAACGCGGGCGGAGTCGACGTGGTCGGCTTCGCCGCAGAAGCGGCGTTTGTCGATGCGATGTTACGCGCCGACCGCTATGAGGAGGCGATCGGCCGCGCGCAGGCAATGTCCACCCGGTATCCCGGCGCGCTCGCCGAAGAGAGCTGGTTGATCCTGGTCCGCGCCCAGCTCCAGGCTGGCAAGACCTCCGAAGCGGTCGCCTCATTTCAGGCCTGGCGCAGCGCGTTCCCCAGCTCGAAGCTCACCGAGGAGACCGCCCTCTCGGTAGCCGCGCTCCGAAGCACGGCGTCCGCCCCGAGCGTCACGCCCCCCACCTCGCCAGGGGCAGAGGCGGCGCCCGGCCCCGCCAACGGCGCACCGGCTGCCGGAGCGGCCGGAGGTTGAGGCCCGTGATCGCCAGCTTCGTCGTACTTTTTGCCCTGGGGCTCGAGCCCGCCCTCGCTGCAGGCGACCAGGGCCACTTTACGCGGAGCGGCCTGGATCCCTCAGCTCCTCCCCGGACGACGGTGCTCGACCCGGCTGCGCCGATGGGCGGCCAGCTCCACCTGCTGTGGTCCCTCGATCTTCCTGGGGTCCCTCCGCCGACCGCGAGCCGGACCGAGACCGCCGCCCCGGCCACCTGGGGCGACCGGCTCTACGTAGCGCACGCGGGTTACCATGGGTTGATCGTGCTGGATCGGCGCGATGGCGATCTACTTCAGCTGCTCCCCTCACGCGGTCCGGTTCGGGCCGGAGCGGTCGTGGGCGCCGATGGCGTGTTTTTCGCCGACGGTGCCGGCTATGTGTGGCGCTACGGCCATGACGGCACGCTGAGCTGGGAGCGCTACGTGGACGCGCCGGTGCTCGCGACGGTCACCCGCGACAAGGACGTGGTCTACGTCGCCAACGTCGAGGACCAGGTGTACGCGCTCGATGCCGGCGCGGGCACGCTGCGGTGGCGCCACGCCCATCCCCTTGACGCCGCCCGACGCGCGCCCCTCACCCTCTACGGCGCGCCTCCCGCCGTGCTCTTCCAGAAGGAGATCCTGGCGGGCTTCTCCGACGGCTTCCTCGTCGCGCTCGACGCCGCGACCGGCGAGCCACGCTGGCAGGCGCAGGTCGGAGAAGGCGCATACCCCGACCTCATCGCGCCGGTGGTGCCGAGCGCGGGCGGCCTCCTGGTAGGCGGCTACTCCGAGCCCCTCGTGAGCCTCGACCCCGGCAACCTCACCCAGCGCTGGCGGCTCGACGTCGGCAGCGCTGCGCCGATGCGGGTGGACGGCGAGATTGCGCTTCACAGCGGCATCGATGGCAAGCTCCGCCGGCTCAACACCCGTACGGGCGAGCTGTTGTGGACCTGGGACTCGAAGACCAGCGGCACCCTCACCACCGCGGTGCCTACCGGGATCGGGCTACTGGTCGGCGGCTCGGAGTCCACCCTCTACGTCATCGATCCCGAGTCCGGCGCGCAGAAATGGCACTTCTATCCGGACTATCTTCTCAGCGGCATCACCGCTGCGCCCGCCGTGTCCGGCGAGATGGCCTACGCCGTGTCCAACGCGGGTACGGTCTACGCCTTTCGTGCCCGCGCACCTCAGCGACCCGAGCCGGATCCCCCCTGGGCGGGTCCCCGTGATCGCCTTCCCTGAGTCACACGCCCAACCAGGGCGTGACGGCCACGGCCACGGGCCAGCCGCGAGTGTTCAGGCGTTCTGGCTTGTTTTTTCGATCCACTTCCGGAGCTGGCCACCGGCGGTCGCGCGCACCTTGTTCTGCACCATCGGCGTCCATCCCAGGAAAAGCCCGGTGAGCCCGAGCGCCTGCCGGGTCCACGCGTAGAGGTCGAAGACGTCGTTGTGCTCGACGATCTTGCCGTCGCGAAACCTGAAGGTAGCGTCGATGACGTTGTGGACCTTCTTGCCGGTGGCAGAGAAGGTGTACCACGCCTCCCAGTGGGCGCTGCCCGCCTGATCATCCGCGACGACGTCCCGGAATTCGATACGAAGATCGCCGGCCCGGCTCGTGAGCATCTTCCACATCTCGCCCGGCTCAGCGCCCTGGAGGCCCGGAAACACCGGGTCGGAGAACCGGGCGTCCGGGTGATAACAGGACGCCATGGTCGGACCGTCGTGGGCGGCAAAGGCCGCGTAGAAGCGGGAGAGGAGCTCGGCGTTGGGGTGCATCCTCCCGGCCTAACGCACCGGCGGAGCCTCGGGCAGCCGCGTGAGCGCGTCGATCTCCTTTCGACCGCCGAGGAGCGCCCCGTCGAGCAGCACAACAGGGAGCTGACGACGCTGGTGCGCGCTCAGAAGCGCGACCCGAGCCACCGAATCCTCCCCCAGATCCACGTAGTGGGTCGGCCAGCCGCGCCTGGCGACCTCTCGGAGCACGTAGCGGGAGTCTGAGTCCCACCAGGCAAAATAGAGCGTGATACGCGCATTTTTACCCGCATCTACGTACACCGGACGAGGCTCGGGCGGGGCTGTCACGGCCGCGGGAGCGCGGGTGGCGCCCCCTCCTTTGTTACGCAGGCGGTTCAGAAAAGCGCGGATCGGCATGGCCGCCCACCATAACACCACCACCCCCCGACCGGCGCGCGACCTGGCTCGGGCCGGCGTCCACGAGATAGAGCAGCTCCATCGGCCCACGGAGCGGGAACGCGCCCAGCGCCACGAGGCTCTCCACCGGGCGAAAGCCCCAGGAAACGCCGATTGGGACCATGCCCGCGGCGAGGGCCGTGTGCACATCGACTGGGGTGTCGCCGACCAGAAAACAGGCGCCGGGATCGACGTCCAGCGCCGCCGCGACCTCGAAAGCCGGGCTGGGATCCGGTTTCCGGGGCCGCCCGGACCGCTGGCCCACCACCGCCCGAAAATGCCCGGGAAACAGCTGGTGGACGATGCTACGCGTCTCCTCGTCCGGCTTGTTGGACAAGACCGCCAGCGGCACACTTCGGGCGGAGAGCGCCTCGAGCAGCGTCTCGATGCCGGGGTAGGGGCGGGTGTGCACCAGAAGTTGTTGAGGGTAGATTCTACGGAAGTTCTGTGCGACCCGCGTGAGCGCTTCTGGCGCGGCCTCCGGACCGAGCAGCAGGGCGACGAGCCGCTCGACGCCCTCGCCAACCGACCGACGGTAATCCTCCATGCAAAATGGGGAGAATCCCTCGATCGTCAACGCCTCGTTCATGACCCGCCGGATGTCGGCCAGGCTATCGACGAGGGTCCCGTCGAGGTCAAACACCACCGCGCGGTCAGGGCGACTCACCGGCCGTTGGCGCTCACGCCGAGGAGGACAGGCGACGACACGCTCCGGCCGGAGAGCCCGCTCGCGAGGCTCGAAACGGCGAGGAAGGCCACTATCAACCAGGCCGCCGCGCGCCGCCACGCACTCGGCGTCGGGAGCCCCTCCTCCTCAGGCTCGACCAACCGAAGCGCCGGCGGGCCCGGCGGCTCCTGCTCGGGCCGGGGCAGTCCCGCGAGGCAGAAGGGATCGAAGGTGCCGGCGATCATCGGCCGCATCGACTGTCGCTCCGGCACCCGGTCATTCTCTCTCCGTGCTCCTTGGGGCTAACCCGCGAAGCGACGCAACGCGGCGTCCACCAGCCGGAGAAAGCGATCCCGGGCGCGGGGAGGGTGTCGTGAGCGCCAGCCGGGCGGGATAAGGCGCGCCGATGCCAGTGCCACCGCTCGATGGGGACCTCGCGACGGTACGCCGCAGCTTGTGGCCGCTCATGCGGGTGATCGTCGACACCGTGCTCCGCGGCGAAGTGGAGGGCGAGCCCGATCCCGTACTCGTAGACGACACCACCCGGCTCCTCTCCGAAAAGCTCGTCGCGATGCCTCGTTACCTCGGTATCGGTATGGTGGGCGCCACATGGACGTTCAACCAGTGGGCGATCAGCACCGCCGGCCGTCCCTTCGACCGCCTACCCCCTGAGGGGCGTAGGCTCGCGCTCGCGCGCTGGCAGACGAGCCGTTTCGGCCTCATGCGCTCCTTCACGGACTTCTACGGAAAAATGGGGATATTCTTGTACTATTCCCTCCTCGAAGAGCGCGGGGTCCACCCATGAAGACCCTGCGTTGTGACGTGCTCGTGATCGGATCGGGCCCGGGCGGCGCCACGACCGCCGCGTGGTGCGCCGAGGCCGGCCGCGACGTATTGATCGTCGAAGAAGGCCCAGATCTCAGCATCGACTCGGCGCCGTCGTACTCCATGGCCGAAATGGCCCAGAAGTACCGC
The DNA here is from genome assembly GCA_947486185.1 of Deltaproteobacteria bacterium. Classification (GTDB taxonomy): domain Bacteria; phylum Myxococcota_A; class UBA796; order UBA796; family SXON01; genus CANKTH01. Next base: position 18,110 of record CANKTH010000038.1, on the reverse strand, counting down.
AACAGCGGACTCACACCCGCTTTCGGCAAGACAAACATCACCTATATCGAGGGTCGCTGCGTAGGCGGCGGCAGCGAGATCAACGCAGCCCTGTACCACCGACCCCTGGCCTCGACGCTGGACGACTGGCAACGCCGCTACCAGATCGACGGATTCTCACCCGCCGCGCTGGACGACGAATTCGACGCGGTGGAGGCGGAGGTTGGCGTGGCGACCCAGCCCGGGGGCCCAGACCCCCAGTCCGAGCGGCTCATCGCCGGCGCTCAGGCTCTCGGCTGGCGGGCCAAGGAGATCGCGAGGTTCTGGAAGTATGAACGCCAGAACGACGGCGCGCTCGTCGGCCGTCGGCGCTCGATGACCGAGTCGCTGATCCCGCGCGCGCGCGCGGCGGGGGCGAGGCTCCTGGCCGACACGCGGGTGTCGGCGCTCGAGCTGGACGGCGATCGGGCCGTCGCCGCCACCGCGGTGTGTCAGTCCGACGGAAAAAAAGAGAAGATCCGCATCGAGTTTTCGGAGGTGGTGGTCGCCGCGGGCGCGGTGCAGACGCCCGCCCTCCTACGCCGCTCGGGCCTGACGGCGCGGATCGGCGATTCGCTCCAGCTCCACCCGATGATCCGCGTCGCCGTCCGTTTTCCGCACAAGGTCGCCGATCCCTCCTGGGGCGTTCCCGTCCACCAGGTCGAGGAGTTCAAGCCGCAGCTGACCTTGGGCTGCTCCCACAGCTCCTTGCCCCACATCGCGCTGTGGCTGGCGGGGGAGGTACGGGAGAAGCGAGAACACCTCCGGCGTTGGGAGCACCTCGCGGTGTTCTACGCCGCGATCGCGGGCTCGGGTCTCGGATCCGTAAGAAACCTCCCTGGTTTTCGCGAGCCGCTCGTGCGTTATCCCCTCACCGACGCCGACATGGCGTTGCTGGGTGAGGGCGTGTACCGCCTGGGCCAGCTGGTGTTTGCCGCCGGAGCCCTCGAGATGATCGGCCCCATCGAGGGCGCGCCTCCCGTGACCCACCCCGGTGAGCTCGGGCGGCTCCGCACAGGCCTGCCGCACGGGCGGATAAACGTGACGACGATCCACCTTTTTTCGACTTGCCCGATGGGCGAAGATCCGCGCCGCTGCGCCGTGGACAGTTTCGGGCGCCTCCACGGCTACACCAACATCCGCGTGAACGACGCCAGCGTCCTGCCGGCGTCGCCCGGCGTCAATCCGCAGGGGACCATCCTGGCGATCGCGAGACGAAACGTCAGGAAAATGTTGAGCTTGTAAACGACGAGGCCCCGCCGACGCGGGGCCTCAGAACACCGGGTTGGGAAGTCCGACCCGGCTTACTTGTTCTTGCCTTCACGCGGGCCGCCGCCAGGACCGCCGCCGCCGGGACCACGCCCGCCTGCGCCGCGAGGCTTCATGCCGGCCTTACGTTGGCCGCGGACCACCGAGCTCGAGACCTTGCCGAGATCCTCGACATAGGCGAAGTTCACGCCCTCTTCCTGCCCGGTTGCGAGCCCGACCTGCTGCGGACCCTTCGCGAAGATGATCGCCGTGATGCCGGGCTGTGACACATCCTGCGACTTGGTGTAGCCGTTCTTGATCAGCGAGTCGGTCCACGTGTTGGTGAGCGTGATGAGGCTCTCGGAAGGGTAGGCCACCAGCACGGATTCAACGGTCGCATCGACCACTTCCCCCGTACCGATCGGGAGCGACATGCTCCCCCACGGCTCGGGCAGAGTCTGCGCCGGGGCGCTGCTGCTCGATTGCGAAGAAGTGCTGGTGGTTTCGGTGGAGGACGAGCCGCCGCAGGCGAGCACCGCCACGAGCGCGAGGCCAGAGACAAACAGAGAGAGCGGGCGCATATTGCTCCTGGTCGAGAAAAGGGAAGCCGGGACCGAGGTCCACGCAGAGGCGCGTAACCGAGGCGCAAGCAACCGGCCCGGACTTCTGGGGCACAGCCGTGAAGCCGGATAGGCCGCTGAGGGGGGTGAGCATGGACCGGGTCATCGTGGTTGGCGGGGGACCCGCGGGCGCCACCGCGGCCGCCGTGATGGCCGGACTCGGCGTGCCCGTGACCCTCTACGAACGGGAGCAGTTCCCGAGGCACCACGTAGGAGAGTCACTTCAACCTGCTACCTTTGGCCTGCTCCGGCGCCACCTCGACCTCGATCTGGCCGACGCCGGCTTCCCACGGAAGTACGGCGCGGTCTACGTGTGGGGTCAGAATCGTGCGCCTTGGACAGTGCTTTTTGACGAGAGGCTCGACGCAGCGCGCACAGGCCTGGACGAACTGCACGCCGGCGACCCACGCGCGGCCGAGGCCGGCCTCCTGTCCGGCGGCTACGAACATGCGTGGAACGTGGATCGTTCACGTTTCGACCATCAGCTCCTCGCCTGTGCCGAGAGGAACGGCGCGAAGATCGAAGCAGCCGAGGTGCTCGGGCCCGTGGTGGACGAGGGCCGCGTCGTCGGCGTTCGGGTCCGGTCCAACGGCGCGGAACACGTGGAGCGCGCCCGCCTCGTGCTCGACGCCAGCGGGCAACACCGAGTGCTCGCTCGGGCGCTCACGGAACAGGTCGCCGTCCCCGACATGAACGCTACGGCGACATACGCCTATTTCGACGGAGCCGGCGGAGTTCCCGGGGTATTGGGCCGGCACGTGCAGTGGGTGGTCACCGTGCCCGAAGGTTGGATCTGGTTCATCCCGATCTCGCCCGATCGCACTTCGGTGGGCTGCGTGTGCCGTGAACGAGCCCGGATGGAGCCCGAACGTTTCGAGAGGATGCTGCGGGCGTCGGGGCTCCCGCTCGACGGTGCCGAGTGGGTGGATGAGGGCGCCAACAAGCTACGATTTGCGCGGGACTGGTCCTTCTCGCATCGTCGACTTGCCGGCGCGGGCTGGGCCCTCTTGGGCGACGCCGCGTGTTTTGTGGATCCGATACTCTCGGGCGGCGTTGACTTTGCGGTACGCGGCGGCTGCCAGCTCGCGCTCGCCGCGGCGCGGGCGCTCTCCGGTGAGCCGGAGGGTCCGCTCCTCGCGAGCTACGAGGAGCATACCTTCAAGGACTACCAGGCTTATCTTCGGCTCGCCCGCTATTGGTATGGGAACAACCGTTCGGTCGAAGGGCTGTTCTGGGAGGCGCACCGGGAGATCCCCGCTGGAGCCTCCTACACCCCGGCACGCGCCTTTGTCTACCTGACAACAGGACATCTCGCCGCGGACCGCCACCTGAAGGTCTTCCAGGAGTGGCAGGAGCGCCGCATCTTCCGACAGCTCGGTGTCGACAGCGACGCCCTGCGTCGGGCACGGAGCCGCCCACCGGCGGGGTAGGCGTACGCGCAACGACATTTCGTCGTCGCAACGAGATATCGTTGACGGCGACAACGGCAGTTCGTCGGCCTCAGCGGATCCGGCAAGCAGATCAGCCTGAAAGCCGTACTATTCGCCGTGGCACGCCTCGTGCATCTACGCCGCGCATCCCGGAGCCCACCTTGTCCCCCTCGCCCAGCTACACCGAAGTTGACGTTGCTATCCTTGGTGGTGGCACCGCGGGTATGGCTGCTTACCGCGCGGCGGCCGCGCACACGGATCGAATCCTCCTGATCGAAGGCGGCGCTTTCGGAACCACATGCGCCCGCGTGGGCTGCATGCCCAGCAAGCTCCTCATCGCCGCGGCCGAAGCGGCCCACACCGCGGAACACGCGGGACGCTTTGGGATTCAGACCACCGTCGCGGTGGATGGCCGCCGTGTGATGGAGCGCGTCCGGCGGGAGCGTGATCGATTCGTGGGCTTTGTCCTCGACAGTATCAACTCATTTCCCGATGTGCACCGACGGCGGGGCTACGCGACCTTCCTGGACGACCACACGCTTCAGGTCGGCGAGGAGACGATCCGGGCCCGCGCCATCGTCATCGCCACCGGATCCCGCCCGAAGATCCTGCCGATGTATCGGAGCATCACCCCCTGGCTGCCGGAGGAGCAGCCTGACGCCGCGGCGAGGCGCGCCGCGGGGGTGTTGGTGTCGGACGACATCTTTGACTGGGAAGACCTGCCCGCGTCGCTCGCGGTGTTCGGGCCGGGCGTCATCGGCCTCGAGCTGGGCCAGGCGCTCTTCCGGCTGGGCGTGCGGGTGAGGGTGTTCGGCGTCGGCGGCTTCTTGGGCCCCCTCGCTGACCCCGAGGTGCGCGCTGACGCGATCGCCGCGTTCTCGGCCGAGCTGCCGATTCAGACCGACGCGCGGCAGCTGCGGGTCAGCCGCGACCACCGGGGTGTGGTGGTTCGCTGGATCGAAGACGGCGCGGAGCAGGAGGAGCACTTCGAGCTGATGTTGGCCGCCACCGGCCGGACGCCCAACGTGGACCGCCTCGGGCTCCACCACACGTCGCTGACCCTCGACGCCCGCGGCGTGCCCCTCTACGACCGCCGCACCCTTCAATGCGGTACGAGCGCAATATTCCTCGCGGGAGATGCCAACGCGGATGTGCCCCTGCTCCACGAGGCGGCGGACGAGGGGAAGATCGCCGGGGACAACGCAGGTAGCTGGCCGAACGTGCGCCGTGGCGCCCGCCGCAGCCCGATGGCGGTGATGTTCACCGACCCCCAGATCGCCGTGATCGGCGCTCCACGGACCGCCCTCGCCGATCCGATTGTCGGCCGCGTGTCCTTCGTCGACCAGGGTAGAAGCAGGGTGATGCTCCAGAACTCCGGGCGTCTTCACGTGTACGCCGACCGCCTGACCGGTCGGCTCCTCGGCGCGGAGATGGTCGGGCCTCGCGCGGAGCACCTCGCCCACCTGCTCGCGTGGGCCCACCAGTCGGGCATGACCATCCCCGAAATGTTGGCGATGCCCTTCTATCATCCGGTCGTCGAGGAGGGCCTGCGCACCGCGCTCCGGGACGCCGCGGCGCAGCTCGGCGCGGGTTGAGCCCCGCGGGCCGAGCTCGAAGCGACGCCCCCGCTCCCCGGGGAAACGACCGCCCCTCCCCGGGGCCTGAAATCTCACCACTGTCACTCACAGCTCAAACAACAACACCGAACTCAACCAACTGGAGAAGCACATGCCTGCTCAGCGTGAAGGTCTACGTGTCCCCGAATCCAACTTCCGTACCCGCGTCAATAGCGCCTGGAGAGACGTCAGCTCCGCCGACATCTTCGGCGGCCGTACCGTGGTCCTCTTCGCGCTGCCCGGCGCCTTCACCCCAACCTGCTCGAGTGCCCAGCTCCCAAGGTACAACGAGCTCTACGACAGCTTCGCCGCCCAGGGCGTCGATGAGATCGTCTGCCTCTCGGTCAACGACGCCTTCGTGATGGACGCGTGGAAGGCTGACCAGCACGCGGATCGCATCACCTTTCTCCCGGACGGAAACGGCGATTTCAGCCGAGGTATGGGCATGCTCGTCGACAAGCGGCATCTCGGCTTCGACCAGCGCTCGTGGCGCTACGCGATGCTCGTGCGCGACGGCGTCATCGAAAAGATGTTCATCGAACCCGAGAAAGATGGGGACCCCTTCGAGGTGAGCGACGCCGACACCATGCTTCGTTATCTCGGGGGCACTGCACCACCCGACGTCTTGCTGTTCACTCGGCCCGGCTGCTCCCATTGTGTTCGGGCCAAGGCGCTGCTCGCTGAGAAGGGGCTGACCTGGGCCGAGCTCCCCACCTCCCCGCGGATCTTGCGCGCGCTCCCCGGCGCCCGCAGCACGCCTCAGGTCTTCATCAATGGCCAACATATCGGGGGAGCGGACGAGCTGGCGGCCTGGCTCGGCGCCTGACCGCGACTTGACGGCGTCGCGTCCCGACGGTGGGCGCGGCGCGCCTGCGCGGTCCTGAGATTGATCGAACACGGGCGCCACGTTCTCCCCACCTGAGCGAGCAGTTTTCCTGGCGTCGGGGCATGTTCAGACATTCTGGGGGTCGCCAATGCGCTCATCCTGGCGGGCCGGCCCCGGCGGCGTCGCTCGATGCCTCGTCGTGTTCCTCGGGTTCATCCTGCTTTGGTGCAGGGCCGTGCCCGCCGCGGCGTCCACGCCGACCGAGTGGCGAGCCCTGGGCGGGGCGCTCTTGGAGACCTCCTCGCATGGGGAGGTGGATGTCGGCCTTCGCCGCGGGCCCTGGCGCTTGGAGCTCTACACCGACACCCTGCAGGCCGCCTACAGTCCGGAGCTGAGCCGGGGCCGCGTGTGGGCGGCGCTCCGGGCCCAAGGCGGCGCCGCTGGGCTGATGATCACGCCGTGGACCGAAGGCAACCTCGACCCAAGCCGAGCGTTATCCGCCAGCTATCTGGGTCCGGAGCTCTACTGGGTACGGTACTTGCCAGCCGGGATCTACGCCGGCCTCGGCGGGTCCCTGTCGGCCTGGCGTTTTGGGAGCATGCCGACCACCACACGGGCCGTGCCCCCGTGGGCGCTCGTCGCCCGATCAAGGATCCTGCTGGGCTACTACCACCCGTCCGGCTCTGTGGAGGTGAGCGGAGGAATCGACCGGGTCGACCACCCTGGCAGCGCGGTGTTCGAGGACGCGAGCTTCAGCGGCGCACTGGTGCAGAGCGCGGCGGAGCTCAGTGGGGGCTACCGGCCTCGTGCCTGGTTGGCGCCGCGGATCGAGGTTTTTGCCGGTACCTCCACCGGCCGGGGAGAGCTCCTCGCCACCCGGGTCGGCGGCTCGATGCCCTACGGAATCCCGCTCGCCGGAACCGGCTGGTCCGAGCTCTGGGTTCAACGGCACATGGTGCTACGGTGGGCACTCTTTGCGGGCAACCCGGACGCGGCCCCGGGCAGCGGGGTGGGCGCCGAGGCCGTGGTGCCGCCGCAGGACACCGCGCTCCGGGTACGCGCCGGCCTGCGACTCGACGTCGGTGTCCTGGGCGGGGTCATCCCGATCGCCCGCCCGGCCGGGACGGCCGCGCCGCCGGAAGCTCAGCTGGTGGTCGGCGCCGCCGCCAACGTCGTGATTCGCCGCCGCGCCGTGTGGGCGCAGACCGAGATCGCTCGCGCGAGCCTTCAGGGGCAGGGGCGTTGGCCGGTCACGGTGATGATCCGGGTCGGACGGGACTGGCGACCGATCCAACAGACCGGGAGGCCCCGCTGAGCGGCACCCCGACCCTCAGCGCACCCAGATCCGCACGTTGTCGATACCGAAAGACTCGTCGGCCGCCGACTGGTCAAGCGTGGACGAGGCGGCGAGCGTGAGCGCCGTCGCGCTGTGGCTCACCGTCTGGTCGATCAGGTGCCGATCGTCATAAGAGCCACTCCAACCACGGTTCCAGCCACACACCTCGGAGCCCTGATAGTAGATGAGCGAACGTGACCACACCGTGGCCCCATCCACCGTTACCGAAGCCGTCTCGCCGTCCCAGGAGTCGAGCTTGATGTAGTCCAGGGCCACCCGCGCCTCGGAGTGCGGCAAACCCAGGGTGGACACCGAGATGCTCAAGCTACCGCCGGCCATCACCCCGTAACCACCGAGGATCTGCGTCCAGGTCGAACACGAGGTGGTGGTGGTCACGTTCCAGCCCGCGTTGGCGCCGGACTCGAAGTCGTCTTCGAACACCAGGGTCCAACCGCCGCCGGTGCTGAGGTCGCACTCGAGCTCGGTGGCGACACCGCCGAGGTCGATCCAGTACACCCCATCTACGGTCCCGCCATCGGCCAGGACCTCGCCGCAGCTCTCCGCCGGGCACGCCGCCCCGCTGCCGAGGAGCCCCTCGTCAGACGCCCCGTCACAGTTGTTGTCGGCGCCATCACACACCTCGGTGGCACCGGGGGACACCGCCGCGGAGCCGTCATCACAGTCCGATGCGTCGGCGAGGTAACCCGCCGGCGCCTCACATCCGGATGCGACCACGCCCGCATCCCCGTAACCGTCGCCGTCTGCGTCCGCGTAGAAGCTGGCGGGATCCACCGGGTCATTGTCGATGGCGCCATCACAATCTTCATCGACCCCGTCACAATGTTCGTCCGCGCCGGGCAGGATCGTGGCGTCCAAGTCATCACAGTCATCGGCACTCGCGAGATAGCCCTCGGGCGCAACACAGGCGAGGATGCCGGAGCTCGCGTCACCGCTCCCGTCGCCATCGATATCGGCGTAGAAGCTGAGAGGGTCCACCGGGTCATTGTCGATGGCACCATCGCAATCTTCATCGACCCCGTCGCAGTGTTCGTCGGCGCCGGGCGCGATCATGCCGTCCGAGTCATCACAGTCACCGGCGTCTCCGACATAGCCTTCGGGCGCAACGCAGGCGAGAACGCTGGAGGCGGCGTCTCCGCTGCCGTCACCGTCGAAATCGACGTAGAAGGCGAGGGGATCGACCGGATCGTTGTCGACTACACCGTCGCAGTCCTCGTCGACGCCGTCACAGTGTTCGTCCGCGCCGGGTATGATCGTGGCGTCGGCGTCATCACAGTCAGTCGCCTCCGGCGCGGTGCCTTCGGGTGCTTCGCAGGCGCTGACCGGCGCCGCCGGATCGCCGTGACCGTCGCCGTCGGCGTCCGTATAGTACACGGTAACATCGACCGGATCGTTGTCGGTCACGCCGTCGCAGTCCTCGTCGACGCCGTCACAGTGCTCGTCGGCGCCGGGCAAGATCGCAGCGTCGGTGTCGTCACAGTCGTCCGGGTTGCCCACCAGGGAACCGGCAGCCTCGCAGGCGAGCGTCGACGCCGCGGGATCGCCAGCCCCATCCCCATCGGAGTCCTCGTAGTAGACGGTATCGCCATCTTCGTCGGTAGAACCATCACAATCATCGTCGATACCGTTACAGGTGTCCACGCCCGCCGGCGACACCGCTGGATCGCTGTCATCACAGTCATCGCCCGTCGCCACGTGGCCAGCCGGCACATCGCACGCTTCGACCGCGACACCCGCGTCTCCGTAGCCGTCCGCGTCCGCGTCCGCGTAGTAGAGCGTCGGATCCAACGCTCCGACGTCCACCGTCCCATCGCAGTCATCGTCGAGCCCGTTACACATCTCCACGCCGTCCGGCGACACGGCCGGGTCCGCAGGATCACAATCATCGGCGTTGGCTACGGAATCTTCAGGGAAGCTGCACCCGGTGATCGCGCCCGCCGGGTCGCCGTAGCCATCTCGGTCCAGATCGGGCCACATGGTTGCGGCGTCAGCGGCGTCCTCATCGGTCTGGGCGTCACAGTCGTCGTCCGCGCCGTTACAGAGCTCTACCGCCGACGGGGAGACCAACGCATCGTCATCGTCACAGTCGGTGTCGTCGGTGGAAGCGCCGACGGGCTCCGAACATCCGAGCACCTCGGCATCGGCGTCTCCATGACCATCGCCATCAAGATCCGCGTAGAAGGTGAGGAGCAGACCCTCGTCCGCCTCGCCGTCGCAGTCCTGGTCCACCCCGTCACACGACTCCGTCGCGTCGGGTCGTACGGTGGCGTCCGCATCGTCACACTCTTCACAGGCCGCGAAGCCGTCGGCGTCGCCATCGACATAGCCGACGGAGCCATCGCAATTGTAGTCCGTTGCGTCAGTACAATCCAGCTCATCGGCGCCCGGGTGCAGGTCCGCGCGGGTGTCATCACAGTCATCCGCGACCAGCACCCCGGTGTCGGGGCAAGCGAGCGCAGCCGTCGATGCGTCGCCGTAGCCGTCACCATCGGCGTCCGTGTAGACCGTGACGGGGCCGCCGACCGAGGCGTCCGCGTCATCACAGTCATCGGCATTCCCAACATAGCCGACGACCGCGTCGCACGCCTCGCTCGCTTGGTTGGGGTCACCGAAACCGTCGGAGTCGGCGTCCCGATAGACCAACGTTCCCAGGAGCTCGTCCACTTCCTCGTCGCAGTCGTTGTCGAGCCCGTCACAGAGCTCGGGCGCATCGGGATAGACGCTCGGGTTGGTGTCGTCGCAGTCGATGTCGCTCGAAGCACCGTCGAGATCCAGGTCCTCCGCGGGCGCGGTGTCGTCGGCCGGCGCGGTGTCGTCGGCCGGCGCGGTGTCGTCGGCCGGCGCGGTGTCATCGGCCGGTGCGGTGTCGTCGGCCGGTGCGGTGTCGTCGGCCGGTGCGGTGTCGTCGGCCGGTGCGGTGTCGTCGGCGGGCGAAGTGTCGGTCCCGGCGCTGTCGGTGCCGGACGGCGTCGCCGTGTCGGTGCCCCCGCCCTTCTCGGGGGGCGTACACCCAACAAACGCGGAGAGCGCCACGAGGCTAGGGATGAGGAGCAGGCGACCCATGAGGACTCCGGGTTCGGGCGGTGACACCCTCGTTTGAAGAGGACGTTCCACGCCACTCTGCCCCAACCCGACCCCACGCGCAAGGCTCAGGGGAAGGCGCCCGGCCTGCCCCATGCCCAAACAAACGCGCAGTTTACTTCCCCCACACCCTCGCGACTGTCGAGTCGCGGCCGCAACCCATACGATAAGGCAGGTACCGGGCCGGATTGACGAGGTGGAAGTCCTGGTGGTAGTTCTCCGCGGGCCAGTACTCGGCCAGCGCCAGCACCTCGGTCACAACCGGCTTCGTCAGCGCCCCGCTCGCCTCGATCTTCTGGATCGATCCGAGCGCGACCGCTCTCTGGGTCTCGCCCTGGTAGAACACCGCGGTACGGTAGGGCTCCCCTCGGTCGCAGAACTGACCACCCGCATCGGTGGGATCGATGTGGTGCCAGAACCAATCGAGCACCTGAGCATAGTCAAGCTTTGTCGTATCATAAACTACGTACACCGCCTCGTAGTGCCCCGTGTCGTGCCGCCCAATCGCCTCGTAGGTCGGGCTCTTCAAGCGGCCCCCGGTGTAGCCAGAGACGGTCGCGACCACGCCGGGGAGCTTGTCAAAGTCAGACTCCAAACACCAGAAACATCCGCCCGCAAAGACCGCGGACTCCTGACCCGGCACCATCTTGGGCAGCTCCGCCGGCGCCTCCGGGGCTCCCGCCGAAGGCGAGCCCCGGCCTGCCTCCCCCTCAGCCGGGAAGAGCGAACACGACAGGGCAAGGACCAGGGCGATCATCGAAAACGGACGAACCGAGGTGGACAAGGCAGCTCCAATCGCGCGAAGGCGGAGTGGGGGTGTGCCAGGGTTACGGCTGAGGGCGATGGGCGGTCACTTCGCCTTCGTCACGGTTGGTCACACGGGTGAGGCCGAGATGGGTCAAAAGCGCAAAGAGACCGAGCATCGCTGGTAAACCAGCCACGAGGACGCGGAAGGCGGTAGCGGGATCGGGGCCCGGGTCGACCCCGGTGCGGTAACCATAGAGGGCGGCCACCAGCAGCAGGCTCGCCCCCTGCCCCATCGCCGCGAGGCGGACCATCACCATGTAGATGCCCTGGTATCTGCCAGCTCCGACGCCACCTTCACGGCGGCCCGCCGCGTCGATGACCTCTGCGAGCCGGAGGTCCACGAGCACCACCTGCCCGCTCACCGCCAACGCAATGCCCAGACCGACCGGAAGAGAGCGCCAGAGCCCCACGGGCCACCAGGCGGTCAACGAAACGAGCGTGAACACCACGATCACCGCCGGCCATAGCGCCGCGGCCCCGACCCGCCGCACCAGCCAACCCCAGAACAGTCCCCCCGGGATCGCGCCGCCCAGCACGGTCACGAGCACGATCGAGGTGTCCCCCGGGTCCAAGCCAAGACTATAACGCGAAAAAAACGGCAGGTTTGCTGCCTGCATACTCGTTGCGATCTGCAGCAGGGTGGCGGGCACGAGGAGGCGCACCAGGCTCCGGTCGCCGAGCGTCGTCCCGAGCCTCGCCAGCCCCGTTCCGACGGGGACCTGCTCCCCGTCCGCCGCCGGAGCCTCGCCCCGGAGCGCCAACGCGCCCAGGGGTCGAGCCGCGAGCAGACCGCCCAGCGCCCCGAGCACCAACGCCAGTCCCGCGAGCCCGAGCAGAGCCGAGAGCGTCGGCGTCAGCCCGATGCCGACCACCATGCCGCCGAAAACCGCGGCTTGCCGGAGCCCAGCGGCACGCGCGCGGGAGGCTGTCCCACGAAACAGCTCCGATAAAAGCGACGAATATCCTACCCATAACACCAGGCCTGCGCTGTCGAAGAGCCAGAGCAGGAGCGCAAACGCCGGTACCAGCGCCGCCGCGGGCGCGTGCTCCGCGACCAGGAACAGGGCAAAGAAGCTGACACAATACAGAGGCAGCGCCCGGACCAGCCACGGCCTTCGGCTACCGTGTACGGCGCGCGCCCGATCGCTCCAGACGCCCACCAGCGGCGCAATGCCGGCCACCCACAGCCCCTGCGCCGCCCGAATGCCCCCGATCAACGCCCCATCGGCACCGGCGAGCTCCACGTAGGCGTAGATCGCCCAGCCCGTCACCATCTGCGCCAGCACGGCGAGGCCAAAGGTCGCCCACCCATAGTGGTCGGCGCGCATCGTCTCGCTTCAGCTCGGGAGCTCAGCCACGACCCGGTGCCCGTGCCGGATCAGCACAAAATGGCGCCAGGCCGCGTGGTCCTCCAACACCGCTTCGATCGGCCGGAATCGACACGAGGCCATCTCGCGCATGCCTACGTCCAAGGCAGTTCGCACGACGTAAAAGGGCCCGGACCCGGCGGTCGAACGCGAGCGCGGCACCGCGTCGAAGTCGGGGTCACCCGAGGCGTCGAGCGGCACGACCAACGCGTCACCCTCGCCGAGGTCGGCTACGCGCTGGCCGGCCTCCCAACGGGTCCATCTCCCCTGATCTGGGTGCACGACCGCCACCGCCGCGCCCCCCACCGAGAGCGACGCCGCGAGCGCGTCGAGGTCCACCGCACCTTTCAGGCGCACCGCGGTGATCTGGGCCTCCGACACGACACAGATCGAAGCAACAAGCTCAGCCACACCCTGCGCCTCGCCGCCCGTGACCAGCGCACGGAGCACCGAGTCGCTCGCGAGCGAAGGCACCAGGAGCAGCGACTGCGGGGGAACGGTGGGCATCGAGGCTCCTTGGCGCCAAGGCGTGCGGGTCAGCGCGGCGAACGTGGACGTGGGGAGGGCGTTTTCATCGGCGAGTCCTTGGCGACCCAGCCTGCCCAAGTCACCCCGAGCTGGGCCGTCCAACGTGGCAGGCCCATCAACCCCACGTCACAACCGGCGTCCAGCACGAGGTCCGGGCGAAAAGCGAAGCCGAGGCCGCCCGCTGCCGCTAGCCCGAGACCCTCCGTCTCGCCCAGCACGGGCACGATAGCGTAGGACTCGGCGTAGATCCCAAACCGTTCGCCGAGGCCCAAGCCGAGGGTCAGCACCGGATCCACGGCGAGGGTCACGCTGCGATCGTGCAGGTACTGAGCGTCGGCCAGGGCGTTGGCGTCGAGCTGGAAAGGACCGAAGGGGAGGGTGCCGATGAGGTTGACGCCAAATCCCGGCACGCTTGATGATAGGTCATACGCCGCGAAAGGAGCGAGCGCCACCCCGAGCCGACCTGCGTCCGGATGACGCAACGTAAACTTGGCCGAGAGGTTCCCCGTACCGATCTCGGCCCCGGGATACACGAGGTGGTCGAGGCCGAGCCGCAGCGTGGCGTCTGGATGGACCCCGAGCTTCAAGGCATAGTTCAGGCCAGCCGCCTCAGGATCGACCGCGGCGCCCGCTTCGATCTCGAGCGCCCCGGTCTCCACCGGCGACGCGTTGTCGGAAAAGCTGGGACGACCAGGGTTGGCGACCGGGTAGGGACCAGCGTGGGCCAGAGCGACGACCAAGAGCATCGGCACACCGTAGCATGGCGCCCGTCGGGCCGGCACGGACCATGGGGCTCCTGACGCTTTCGCCACGACACGCGGTGACCCGGCGCTGGCCTTTCCGGCCCAATCGGCGTAAAACGTAGGCCCCGAGAGGTCCTATGGCACGCCTCAAGCTCGTCTTCGTCTCGTTGTTCACCGTCGGCACGTTGTTTGGCTCGGTGTCGGCGCTGCTGTTCACCGTGGCGCTGATCGGGCGGGCCCCACTGCCGGTGCTCGTGCTCATCATCTTGTTCACGATCGCCGCGTCTTTATTCGGCTGGGCCTTCGGCCCCTGGTTCACCGATCTCATCCAGTCCTGGGTGTACCACGTCGAAAAACTCTCGCTCCCCGAGCTCCAGGCCCGCCACCCCAAGGTCGCGGCCTTCTTGGAGGAGACCTGCAAGAAAAACGGCATCCCGGTGCCGATGATCCGCATCGTCCAAGACGACAACCCGACGGCCTACACCTACGGCTCGATCCCGCGGAACGCGCGGATCGTCGTGTCGCGTGGTCTCTTCCGCTTCCTCGACACACAAGAGGTCAACGCCGTCGTCGCCCACGAGCTCGGGCACATTAAACACTACGACTTCGTCGTGATGACCCTCGCGACCACGCTGCTCCAGGTGTTGTACGAGGTGTTCTGGGTATTTTCGCGCATGCGCAGCCGTGGGCGAAACAACCCCGGCCCCCTTATCGCGCTGGTGGCTTGGGTGTTGTGGTTCATCGGGACCTATCTCGTACTGTGGCTGTCCCGCACGCGCGAGTACCTCGCCGACGCCTTCTCCGCGGAGCAGCTCGGGGATCCTGCGCCGCTGCAGCGCGCGCTCGTCAAGATCGCCTATGGTATGGCTGAGGTGCAGCTCACCGCGGGAGTGCAGAGCCAACGCCTGCTCCAGGCCACCCGCGCGATGGGAATCTCCGACCCCAAGGCGGCGCCCAGCCTGGGCAACGCGGTGCGAGCCCTGCAAGGCGGGCCGCAGGAGGGTAATCTGGCGTTGAAACAGGCTCCTGTCGAGGCACCGGAGTGGGGCGCGCTGGGAGGGGATGTCGCGTACAGCGACGGCGCCGGAACCTCTTCTTTCGATCCCTCGCAGATCGAGCCGATCTTCCTCTTCGATCTGTTCAACCCCTGGGCCACGGTCTCAGAGCTCTCCTCGACCCACCCCCTCACCGGCAAGCGTATCCAAGCGCTCAACGACCAGGCCCGTGAGCTCAAGAAGACCCCGTTGTTCTCTTTAGCTCGCGTGGATCGGCTGGGGGAGCAGCTCTCCTCAGCGCGGCTCTACGGCAAGTTCTTCCTGGAGGTGGTGATCTACTTCCTGCCCTGGATCCTGCCGCTCCCGGCTCTGCTTCTGCTCATCTTCCTGCCCAAGGCCGTCGGGCTCGTCCCAATGGCGATCGGCGTGGGCATGCTGGTGAAGGGGCTCTACCGCTACGCCGGCACGGCGCCTTTCGAAAAGACTACGATGTACGAGCTGATGTGCGACCCCTACGCCTCACCGCTCCGCGGGCGCCCGGTGGAACTCGAGGGTGAGATCATCGGCAAGGCGGCGGCAGGCTCCACGGTCGGCGAAGACCTGACGATGAAAGATCGCTCAGGCGGCCTCGTGATGCTGAACTACGAGCACTGGTTCCCGCTGCTGGGCAACTTCTTTTTCGGCTTTGGCAAGGCGGGGCGGCTCTTTGGCCAGTCCGGCACCGCGACCGGCTGGTTCCGGAGGAGCGTGTTTCAGTTCGTGGACCTGCATGAGCTCAAGGTCGGCGGCGATACCATCGGCTCCTACACGCGTTTCTGGGGAGTCTCCCTCGGATTCGTCATGATCGGAGTGGGTTTCCTGGTGGGCGCGGCGGCGCTGGTCGCCTGAACGCCGGTCGGGCGGAGGCGACTACCAGGCGATGAGCGGCAGGAGGTTCCGCGGGGAAGGATCCCGCTGAAAGGCCTCACGAACGGCCACGGAGGGCGCGTGGCCGGCCGCGACGAGCGCCTGTAGCGGCGCCAGGAGGGAGACGTCTTCGCCGATCGCCTCGAGCCCGCGCGCGCCGATCTCGACCAGCTCGCGCGCCCAGTCCGCCGCTGGCCGGCCCACAAAAGTAGCCTGCAACCCGGAACGTGCCGCGGCGAGGTGTTGCTCCCCTCGCGATTCGGCAGACACCATCTCGTCGGCCAGCGCGCGGCAAGCGTCGAGCGCTCCGTAGAGCACGCCGGTCCACAAGGCACAAAAGGCGATTCCAAGCTCGGCCGAAACCGAATCGGCGCTGCGGAGCTCGATCGTACGCTTCACCCGCACCTCGGTGAACACGCTGGTCTGATGGAGCTCCCAGTCGGCGAGGGTCGGAAACACCCCGTCGATACCCTCACGCGCCCACCGCGCGAACGTGACGCCACCCGCGGGGGCCCACGCGCCGTGACGCATGTAAAACATCATCGGTCGATCCAAGAGATAATCGACCCAGGCGTCATGGCGGTAGCCGCCCTGGATGCTCTCTGGGTAGCCGGTGCGCGCCGCGTCCGTCTGCGTCCAGATGTGGGCCCGATAACTCGCGTAGCCCGTGTCTTTTCCTTCGGCGATCGGGGAGTTGGCGAACATGGCGACCGAGAGCGGCGCGAGCGAAGCCGCGACGTAGAACTTCGCGGCACAGTCCGCCTCGTCGGCGTAGTCGAAATTGACCTGTACCGAACAGGTGCCTTTCATCATCCAGTGGGCGAGCGGCCCCTGATCGGGCAGGTAGGCCTGCATCACCGCGTAGCGCCCCTTCGGCACGAAGGGGATCTGCGCGATCGGCGTATAGGGCGTCAAACCTGGCGAGCACAGGTGGAGTCCGCCCCGCCCGTGGTCGAGCTCCGCCAGCACGGTGTGGAGCAGGGCACGATCGCGGCGCACCTCGGCAGCGAGGTCGGCGAGCCGACGGTACGGGGCCCCTGACAGCTCGACCTGGGCACCCGGCTCGAGGGTGAGCGCCGCGGCGTCGAGCTTCACCTCGACGGGATTCTTCCCTTCAAACTTCAGGACTCCGCCACTGAGGGCCGCGGCCCGCACCAGCAGCGCAGCGATGCCGTCCGCGTCGTCGTAGCGCACAACCCCGCCGTCCGACCGGAGCACCACCCGCTCAAACTCCCCGCCGATCCGCCACTGTTCCCTGGGCTTGCCGTAGGAGCGGTAGGTGGCACCGAGCTGCTCGCGGGTGAGGGACAGGGCGTGGTTCATGGTGACTCGTCGGCGGCCGGGAGAGAGGCGCGTGCTCGGTTAAGCCGGCGGGGGACTCCCGCAAGGCGGCAGGGTCACCTGCATGTCGTCGCGGCGATCAATCCGCCCTGACCGCCCGGAGCACCCTTCGTTATACTCGGCATCATGCTGCTCTTGCTCCTCGCGTGTATCCCTGAGCTTCACACCGTCGGCGGCGGCGGGCCCTGGAGCGCGCCGGAGAATTCCTGGCCGTCCAGCCCCCCACCCGATGGGCTCCTTGGCCAGGGCTACGACGAGGGTGACGTCGTGATGGAGGTCCGGCTCCCCGATCAGTTTGGGGCGGAAGTATCGATCTGGCAGTTCTATGGCAGCGTGGTGGCGGTCGACTTCTCGACGATGTGGTGCAGCCCCTGTCAGGATCTCGCGGCCGGCGTACAGGCGACCGCGGACGCCTACGCGGCCGAGGGCTTCGTGTACCTCACGGTTCTGCCCCAGGACGTCGAAGGTGAGGTGCCCGACACCGAAGATCTCAACTTGTGGGCGGACTCCTTCGGCATCCAGGAGCCGGTGCTCTCGGACAGTCTCTCTGTGGCCGAGCAGGCCGTGCCGCTCCAGAACTGGCCCGTCGTCCTGGTGATCGGACGAGACCTGAAGGTCAAATCCCGGCTCGACGGCCCGACCGAAGCCGTGGTGCACGCCAGCATCGAAGCGGCGCTCTGAGTCACAAGGCCGGCGACCGGGACGATTTCGGATTATCGTAGCCCGGTGGAGGCGTCGTGCTCTTATCGTTGTTGCTCCTTGGATGTCCTTTTGTCACCGAAGCCGACTGGAAGCAGGCGGCGGATCGGGATGGCGACGGATTCCTGGCCGCGGCGGTGGAGGGCGGCGACGACTGCAACGACGCCGACGCCGCGATCTTCCCCGGGCAGCCCGAGATCTGTAATGGCGTCGATGACGACTGTGACGCCTCTACCGCCGACCCCACGTCCAGCTTCTACGCCGACACCGACGCGGACGGCTTCGGCGACGTCGCGGGTGTTATCGACGCGTGCGTCGCCCCCGAGGGCTATGTCACGACGGCCGGGGAGTGTGGCGACGACGACGCGACGGTGAACCCCGACGCCGAAGAGCGCTGTGACGGCGCCGACAACAACTGTGACGGGACCACCGACGAAGGGCTGGCTTCAAGTACATTCTTCCGCGACTCCGACGGGGACGGTTTCGGCGACGACGCCGAGGTGGTCGAGGCGTGTGACGCACCCGAAGGGC
>CANKTH010000037.1 GCA_947486185.1 Deltaproteobacteria bacterium | reverse complement strand
TCGCGTACGGATCGAGGGGATCGGCCCCGTCGACGAGCGCCTCGGCGCCCCGACGCAGATGGGAGTGTTCACCCGATGCGACTGAAACTCCCCTCTCTCTCGCTGGTCATACTGGTTGGCGCGTCGGGCTCCGGCAAGAGCAGCTTTGCCCGTAAGCACTTCGCGGCGACGGAGGTCCTGTCCTCCGACGCGATGCGCGGGTGGGTCGCGGACAACGAGTCCGAGCAGACGGCTAGCGGCGACGCGTTCGAGGTGCTCAACTTCATCGCCGCGAAACGTCTCGCGCGGGGGCGCCTGACCGTCATCGACGCGACGAACGTTCAGGCCTTCGCGCGGAAGCCCCTCCTCGCGCTCGCGAAACAGTTTCACGTCGTGCCTGTCGTGATCGTCCTCGACGTGCCCGAGCGCGTATGCCACGAACGCAACGCCGGGCGGCCCGACCGCCAGTTCGGCCCTCACGTCGTCCGCAACCAATGCCGCGACCTCCGCCAGTCGATCGGGGCGCTCAAACGCGAAGGTTTCCGAAACGTATGGGTCCTGTCGCCCGAGGACATCGACGCGGCGGAGGTCGAGCGCGTTCCGATGTGGAACGATCGACGCCAGGACCACGGCCCGTTCGACATCGTGGGCGACGTGCACGGCTGCGACGATGAGCTTGCTACGCTGCTGAACAAGCTCGGCTACGCGACGGACGGCTCACACCCGGAGGGTCGACGGGTCGTGTTCCTCGGGGATCTCGTGGATCGGGGCCCCAAGGTCGCTGAGGTGCTCGACCGGGCGATGTCGATGTCCGAGGCCGGAACCGCGCTGTGTATCCCCGGAAACCACGAAGCGAAGCTGCTCAGGAAGCTCGGTGGCCGTGACGTGAAGCTCACTCACGGGCTCGCCGAGACGATGGCGCAGCTCGAGTCCCGACCGTCCGAGTGGGTGGAGCGCATCCGCAACTTCCTCGACGGGCTCGTCAGCCACTACGTTCTTGACGACGGCAAGCTGGTCGTCGCCCACGCGGGGCTCAAAGAGGAGTTGCACGGACGCGCGTCGGGTGGGGTGCGCGAGTTCGCGCTCTACGGCGACACGACCGGCGAGGTCGACGAGTACGGTCTCCCCGTCCGTTACCCGTGGGCCAACGAGTACCGTGGGAAGGCGCTCGTCGTGTACGGGCACACCCCGGTGCCCGAGGCCGTGTTCGACAACAACACCGTCTGCGTCGACACCGGCTGCGTGTTCGGTGGGAAACTGACCGCGCTTCGCTGGCCCGAGCGTGAACTGGTGTCGGTCCCCGCCGCGCGCACCTATTATGAGCCTACAAAGCCGCTTCGGCCGCCACGAGCAGCCGAAGAGCCCGACGTCCTCGACGTCGCGGACCTGCTGGGGCGCCGGCACATCGAGACGCGCCTGGTGCGGATCGTCACGGTGGGCGAGGCGCACGCCGCCGCAGCGCTGGAGGCGATGACCCGCTTCGCCGTCGACCCGCGGTGGCTTGTCTACCTTCCGCCTACGATGTCGCCTTCGGAGACAAGCCCGCGCGATGGCTACCTCGAGCACCCCGCCGAGGCGCTGGCGTACTACCAGCGAGAGGGCGTCGAGCGCGTCATTTGCGAGGAGAAACATATGGGCTCCCGCGCGGTGCTTGTGCTCGCCCGGGACGAGGCGGCGGCGCGTCGCCGGTTCCGCGTCGACGGCGGTGCCGGAGTCGTGCTCACCCGCACGGGACGCCCGTTCTTTTCGGATCACCGGACGGAGTCGGCGATCATCGACGAGGTTCGTCAGGCGGTCGACTGGGACGCGCTTCAGAGCGACTGGGTGGTGCTCGACGCGGAGTTGATGCCGTGGACCGCGAAGGCCCGTGAGCTCCTTCGTGACCAGTATGCTTCTGTCGGGGCCGCAGCGAAGGCAGGCCTGGCGATAGCCGCTGAATCGGTCGAGGCGGCGGAGCGCGCCGGTATCGACCTTGGCGACGTCGGCGCGGGCGTGCGGGCCAGGCGCGAGCTCGCCGATCGCTACGACGCGGCCTGGCGGCGGTACGCGGGCCCCGCTGACTCCGTCGACGACCTGCGGGTGGCCGTCTTCCACGTGCTCGCGAGCGAGGGCCGAGTACACGTCGACCGGGATCACGGCTGGCATATGGCGATGGCGGCTTCGATGGCGGAGCGCTCCCGGCTCATGGTGGCCACCCGGTGGCTCGCGGTCGACACGGCCAACCCGGAACCGGCGATCCGCTGGTGGGAGGAGCTGACCGAGGCCGGCGCCGAGGGCATCGTCGTCAAGCCCTGGTCCTTCCTGACGACGGGGCGACGCGGCCTCGTACAACCGGCGGTGAAGTGCCGGGGACGCGAGTACCTTCGTATCATCTACGGGCTCGACTACACCCTGCCTGAAAACCTCGAGAGGCTGCGTAAACGAGGCCTCGGGGCGAAGCGCTCGCTGGCGATGCGCGAGTTCGCGCTCGGTATCGAGGCGCTGGAGCGGCTCACGCGCGGCGAGTCGCTTCGGCGGGTGCACGAATGCGTGTTCGGCGTTCTCGCGATGGAGAGCGAGCCGGTCGATCCGAGGTTGTGAGTTTTTGACGGCCAGACCCCTGTCCGCCGGCGCCGCGGAGCGCAGGCGCGCTACGCTTCGACGAGGACGTGCCCGGCTGGTGCGGTGGCGACGCTGAGGGTGGTGGTCGGAGCCCGCTCGACCCGGAAATCTGAGCGTCGAAGGTGAGCGATTTCTGGCCTTGCCCAGGCTGCTCGCCCTCATCGTCGACCTTGCGCGGAGGCGAGCGCCATGCGAGGTGGGGCGGTGCGCATTGCCTTTCCACTTCCTGCCTCCGACTTTGACCCGACCGAGACCGCGGTGCCGTGGCGGGCGCTCCGCGATGCCGGGCACGAGCTGGTGTTCGCCACGCCGGACGGAGTCCCTGCCCGAGCCGACCATCGTGTCCTCGAAGGCACAGGTTTGTGGCCGTGGACTCCCTTTCTGCAGGCCCGGTCCCACGCCGTCCGCCTCTACGGCGAGATGGCGGGACACCCGGCTTTTCAGGCGCCGTTACGCTACGAGCAGCTCGATGCGAGCTCCCTCGACGGCCTCGTGTTGACCGGCGGCCATGCGCCCGCGATGCGGCCCTACCTGGAGTCACTCACGCTTCAGACGCTGGCCGGGACACTGCTTGAGTCGGGTCGCGTGGTTGGGGCGCTGTGTCACGGTGTGTTGATCCCCGCCCGTGCGGTGTTGGGTGGGCGGTCCGCGATCCATGACCGTCGGGTCACCGCGCTCCTGGCGAGCCAGGAGTACACAGCCTGGGCGCTCACCGGTCTCTGGCTTGGCAGGTACTACCGGACCTATCCACAGAGCGTAGAGGCCGAGGTCACCGCGGCCCTCGCCGACCCCGGCCAGTTCCAGCACGGTCCGTTCTCCCTGCTCAGGGAGGGCCCCGAACGCCCGGAGGCGGGTTTTGTCGTGCGCGACCGGAACCTGCTCACCGCACGGAGTTATGGAGACGCATACCGCTTCGCGGACGTGTTGGTGGGCATGTTGGCTGAGGGGGGCGCGGGCCGAACGGACGTTTGATCGCCGACCAGTCGCTCGCACGGGGAGGAGCTGCCTGAGATCCACGCGTGGACCGCCGGTTCATAGATGCGCGCGGCTACCGCGACCCACGCGGCCGCCGAGATCAGCGGCTCTCCGGAGACTCGGGTGCCCCTCAGCTTTGAGCGGCGCCGACGGGCCCCAAGGACCGTGGATCGGTGAGCCGGCCGGTCACCGCGCTGGCCGCAGCAACCGCCGGGCTGACGAGATAGACCGGCCCAGGAGAGCCCATCCTTCGGTCAAAATTCCGGTTCGTTGTGCTGGCGGTCACCTCTCCCGGGTAGGGGATCCCGGGGCCGTTCCCAATACAGGAGCCGCAACCCGGGGGGCTCACCACCGCGCCCAGGCCGCGGAAGAGCTGGAGGAGCCCCTCCGCCTCGGCATCCGCCGCCACCGACGCCGAGGAGGGCGTGACCGTCACCCGCACGCCGCGCGCCAGGTCCCGTCCCCGGAGCACCTCGGCCGCCGCCCGCAGGTCGGCCAGGGAGCCGCCGGTACACGAGGCGATCACCACGTTGTGGATCGCCACGCCGAGCGCCTCGTCCAACGATTGCCGGTTCCGACTGTCCCCGGGGGTCGCTACGGTCAACGGCACCTCGGCGAGGTCCACCTCGATCACCCGCTCATATTCGGCGCCCTCGTCGGGGTGAACCAGGAGCGGCCCGGCGTCGACGCCCCGCCGTGTCTGCAGGAAATCGACGATCGGCTTGCAGGGCTCCACCACGCCGGTCATCAGCCCGCCCTCCACGGTCATGTTGGTCAACACGGACAGCTCATCGACCGTCCAACCGTCGAGGCCCGGGCCGCCCAACTGAATGACACAGGTGTCCGTAGGCGAGCTCCGCCAGTGTTCTTCGCGAAAGTAGGGATCCCCGATGAGGTGCAGGATGAGGTCCTTAGGGGAAAGCCCACCTGTAGCCGTCCCTTTGACCAGCACGCGCACGACCTTGGGCACGGTCACCGGGATCAGGCCGGTGCGGAAGGCAAAGGCCATCGCGGTTGAGCCGACGCCAAAGGCGAAGGCGTTGAGCACGCCCGCGGTGGGGGTGTGGGAGTCCGTCAGCACGATCACATCGCCCGGAAGGGCATAATCTTCGACGACGATGCGGTGGCAGACCCCGGGAGGGTAGGCCCGCCCCGGCCCGTGGAGCCGGAGCCCGTAGCTCTCACAGGCTGACACCATCTCTGCCGTGAGCTGCCGCGCGGGCTCGAGGCGCGCACGTTTGACTCCTTCGGGCACGGTCGCCTCGTCGATCAGTACAAAGTGGTCCTCAAAGGCTGCGATCAGCTCGGGCTGCACCATCGGCGCGTCCCCGAAGGCCTCACGGTAGAGCGCCACAACCATACCCGTGGTGTACTCGTGAACGCCCCGGAAACCGGTGCGACAGAGCACCTGATCCCCAGGTGCAACCGACGCGATGCCCTCGGGACCGCCGCCCGTCCACACCCGGCGCGCGAGGATCTTCTCCACCGCGTTGA
Organism: Deltaproteobacteria bacterium; assembly: GCA_947486185.1. Taxonomy (GTDB): domain Bacteria; phylum Myxococcota_A; class UBA796; order UBA796; family SXON01; genus CANKTH01. The sequence goes on along the minus strand of CANKTH010000037.1, from coordinate 36,772 downwards.
GCGGCCGCGCTGCGGGCCGGACGTCGTACCAGGGCCGTGCGCGACCCTCCAGCAAGGCCGTGGCGTACGGCAAGAGCCCGCCCGACTCTGCGACCGTACGGAAAAACGTGGGGAGCTCGGAGAAAAAGCGGGTCAGATCGACATCCTCTCCCGCACGGAGCTGATCGAGCACGCCAAAGTCCGTGGTGAAAGGCATGCCGCCGTACACCATATTTTCCTGGAATATCCTTTGAAACGAGCGGGCCACCACCAGCTCGATGCCTGCGCCCTGGTGCGCGACCACCGCGACCTCCCGGCTGGACCCCGACCCGTAGGCGTCACCCCCGACCGCGACCTGAAAGCCGCCGTCCCGCACCGCGTCGCGCGTGACCACCTCCTTGAAGTTCTCCAGGAACCAGGGGCCGAGAATGGACGGTGTATACCCAAGGGTACATGCGGCGCCGCTGATCATGAGGTCGGTGTTGACCCCAAAGTGCAGGGCGGGCGCCGGACCGCGGTGATCTTCGCCCCGAAGTTGGGCCGCGAGCAGGTTGGCGTCGTCAGTCAGGTAGAGGATACGGCCGCTGAGCTTCATGGTCCGCGCATAACACAGAAGTGCCGGTCTCGGGCAGGCTTCAGCCGGGATCGTCACGACGCGCGGCGCCCGTTGGGACACCTTGGGCGGGCCCCGACGTGAACTTCGGATTAGCCCGCGGGTCGATGGAGAGCTGGTACGCCGTCGTTCACCCCGGACTCGAGCCTGCGCTGGTCGAGGAGCTACGCGAGCTGGGGGTCAAGGCACAAGAAGAGCCTGGCGGAGCTGCGTTTCAGGCCGACTTCGCCACCGGCGCCCGGATCGCCCACCTCGCGCGGTTGCCCTCGCGGCTCCTCCTCGTGCGGGCTCGCGGGCCCGCGCGCAGCGTCGACGAGCTGCAGAGCCTCGTCCGCCGCGCCGATTGGTCGGCCGTGCTGCATCCCGCCGCCCGTCGTGAGGTGTCGGTGAGCTCTTCAGCCTCACGCCTGCATTTTCGTGGCAGCCTCGAGGGCAAGGTGGAGGCGATGCTCGCGGATCGGCTCAAGGGGCCGCGCCTGACCGACCGGGGGCGTCGTCCTACGCTCACCCAGCGGATTCAACTGAAGATTCAGGATGATCAAGCTGTGCTTTCTGTGGATGCGGGGGGCGATCTGTTGCACCGGCGCGGCTGGCGCACCGACGGCGGGCCCGCCACCATACGCGAGAACCTCGGCGCCGCGTTGATCCGCCTCGCAGGCTGGGATCGCCAGGAGCCGCTCCTCGACCCCTTCTGCGGGACGGGCACCTTGGCTATTGAGGCCGCGCTCTGCGCCGCGGGGCGATCCCCGTTTTCTGGCCGGAAGCTCGCGTGCGCCGAGTGGCCCGGCCTCTCCTCCTTCAACCTCCCCAAACCGGCGCGTGTGCCGTCGATGCCGCTGATCGTCGGGAGTGATCGGGAGCCCCGCGCCCTCGCCGCCGCGACCGCCAACGCTGGGCGGGCGGGCGTCGGGATCCGTTGGTTCCAACAGGACATCGGTGACGTCCAGGCCCCGGCACCCACGGGGCTCATCGTCACAAACCCGCCCTACGGGCACCGCCTGCAGGAAGATCAGGCGTACGCCTCGCTCGGCGCCCTGCTGTACCGCCTGGTGGGTTGGCGCGCGGTGTTCATCTCGCCGCGGCCCGAGCTGGCCGCCCGCGTACACCCGGCCGCACGGCGGCTGTGCACCTTCTCCAACGGGGGCTTGCGCGTCGGGGTGTACCTCGCCGAAGATCGCGTACGATGAGGGGCGCGCGGCCGGAGGCGTCGGCCCGGCACGGGGGCGCTAACAGGGCAAGGGGAGATGCTGTGCGCAGTCACGCCGGCTTTTTTGTGACCTTCGCGCTCCTCCTCGCGTGCGGGGCGGAGTCGCCCAAGGGCGGGCCGAGCCCGGTGCCGGTGGTGACTACCCTGGTACGAGGGGGTGAACTCTCGATCCCTCTCACGCTACGGGGAGAGCTGGTGAGCCCGGACGCCGCCACGGTGGCGACTGAGGTGGCGGGGGTCGTGGTCGCGGTGCCGGCACGCGTCGGGCAGCGGGTCGCGGCGGGGGAGCTCCTCGTGGCGTTGGATAACGAAGCGGCCAAGATCGGTGAAAGACTTGGTGAAGCCCGGCTCTCCCAAGCCGAGGCCGCGGTGGAGGCTCGGCGCGCTGCGGCGGACAAGGTGCGGAGCGGGCGCGATCGCCTGCTGCTGGTCCACCAGAGTCGTCCGGAGTCGGTGGCCGCCCGCGAACTTGAAGAGATCGAGCTTGTCCTTGCGGAGGCGCACGCTGCGCTGAAGGTCGCGGAGGCCGATGTCCTGGCGCGTCGGGCGGAGCGTGACGTAGCGAGGCTGGAGCGTCGGCGTACCGTGCTGCTCGCACCGACCGCCGGGGTGGTCATGGTCCAGTCGGCTCGGGTGGGCGATCGGGTCAGCCCGGGTGAGGCGCTTGTGCAGCTGAGCGGAGCCGGGCCATTGGAGGCGATCCTCGAGGCGGGGGAACGCCAGATTGGTCGTATCGAAGCCGGGACCAGCCTACGGTTGTCCATCCCGTCGCGGCCGGATCTGGGCACGGCCGAGACGGTGGTGGCGGGGGTCGCTCCGGCCGCCGACGGCCCGGGCCGGGTGCAGTGGCTTCGCGCGGAGCTCCCTGACCCGCCGCCGGGGTGGGTGGCCGGGTTCGCGATCGACGGGGAAGCAGGCTTGAAAAGCGGAGATGAGCAGGTGGTCGTCCCGCGAGACGCCCTGATCCGCGGCGTGGTGTTCGTAGTCGCGGACGGGAAGGCGCGTGAGGTCAAAGTAGAGGTTCGTGGTGAGGCGGGCGCCGACGTGGTGGTCCGGGGTGAGCTGGCGGGCGGAGAGTCGGTGGTGATCCGGGGGAACGAGGCTCTGGCCGATGGCATGCCGGTGGCGGAGAATCCGATCTGAGGCTCCCCCGGTCTGCCGGATACCCGGTGGCCGCCTGGGTTGGAGCCGCGCCCGAATGCCGCACGTTATTGCCAGACGCGTCCTCAGGGTCTCGGGGGGCGCGCCCGGGTCATGATCGGTCCCAGGCCGGTGTAGAGGTCGCCGCCGAGCCGCGCGACCACCGCCAGATCCTCCTGCATGAAACGGCCGTCTCGATAGAGCTCGTCTGCGATGTGGATACACTCCACTCGCCCGATCAGGAGGTCAGTGCTCTCCAAGTCAAGATGGTGCCACAGTCGACACTCCAGCGACGCGCGGGCGCGGGACACGCGGGGTGCGGCTACCACGCTCCCGGGCGCTGACTCCAGGTGTAGCGCCTCGAACTCGGAGCCCGGCCACTCCGCCGAGCTCGCGTGCATCACGTCGAGGTCGGGCAGTTCGACCACTGAGACACAGAAGTCTCGGGTCTCCAGGATGTTGCTGGCGGTGTGTTTACGTTGGCCCCTCCGGTCGCGGGCGACCGAGAGCGCGAGGGAGGGGGGCGAGGCGCTCACGCCCATGAAGAAGGAGAACGGCGCCAGATTCTCGACCCCAGCGGCAGACACGCTCCCCACCCAGGCGATCGGCCGAGGCACGATCAACCCGATGAGCAGTCGGTACGCCTCGGCTTTGTCCAGCTCAGCGGTGCGTAAGATCACGGGGGCCTCCGGGAGCCCACTATCCCAGGGCCCACCTCCGGGAGATAGAGTCTGCGGATGGCTATGTTCGTGAGTGACGGTCACATCCTCCTTCCGCCGGCCGAGGCGTTCGACCTCATCTGCGACCTCCAACAGTGGCCGCTCTTTCGGGGTTATGGCCCGATCCCGGCGATCGTGGCGGCGAGCGTAGAGGGCGGCGCGCTGGCCGTTGGCTCCCGCATCCGCGTGGAGAACAGCGACGGCAGCGTACACCACGAGCGCGTCGAGCTGTTTGAGCCGGGGCGACGGTACACCGTGGTGATGGAGCTCTCCCCACCGGTGTCCTACCTGCTCTCGGGCATTCGTGAAGAGGTCGAGCTCTCCCCACACGGTGGCGGCACGCGTTTCTTGCGGCGCTTCCTGGTCACCCCGCGAAACCTGGTCACCGCGCCGCTCGCTTGGGTGCTCACCCACCTGTTCCTCTCACCCGCGGTGGAGCGTCATAACGCAGCGGTCAACCGGCACATCGAGCAGTCCCGCCGGACCCCTGCCGAGCCCTGAGGGCTCCGGGCATCACTTGGCCGCTTCGGCCTCCTCGCCCCCCGCGTCGGGCGCGACGCGTCGCCACAGCCCCCTCATCCGCTCAGCCAGGCCCTCCATCGCCACGAACGCGACCGGCACGACCACCAGGGTCAGCACCGTCGACGACAACACCCCCCCGATCACCACCACCGCCATCGGCGCGCGGAATTCCGCGCCAACCCCGCTGCTGGTCGCCGTCGGGATCATGCCGATGACCATCGCCGCCGTCGTCATCAGGATCGGACGGAGGCGGCGCGGCCCAGCGTGGCGCATCGCGTCCGTGGGGGTCGACCCGTGCTCACGCATGTGCGAAAGTGCGCCATCCACCAGGAGGATCGCGTTCTTGGTCACGAGGCCCATCAGTAGGATCAGTCCGATCTGGGAGCCCATCGAGATCGACAAGCCCGAGACCGCGAGCGCCAGGAAGGCGCCTACGAGGGCGAGCGGGAGGGCGAGCATCAGCGTAAAAGGATGAAGCAGGCTCTCGAACTGGCTCGCCAACACCATGAAGATGAACAGCGCGGCCACCGTGATCGCGAGGCCCATCGCCGCCGCCGTCTCGGTCATGTCGCGGGCCTGGCCGTCGATGTCCATCAGGTAGCCCTCCCGCAGCGGAGCCGCGAGCAACGCGGCGTCGAGGGCCTCGGTCACCGCGCCCAACGTCGCGCCCGGGGCGATTTGCGTGGTGATGGTCACCGAGCGGAGCCGATTGAACCTTTGGATCTCCGAAGGGCCCGCCGCCATCTGTACGTCAGCCACCTCACCCAGGGTGACGTAGCCGCGGCCGCTCGGGAGCGGCAGCGCGCGCATCGCCGCGAGGTCGTTGGCCTGGCGGGGATCCGCCCGCACACGGATGTCGGCCTCCTCCGCCCCGTCCCGAAGGGCGCCGATCACCTCGCCTTCTACCAGCATCCGGGCGGTCAGCGCCGCGAGCCCGGCGGGCACGCCACGGTCCGCCGCGCGTTGCCGGTCGAGGTTGAAGGTGAGCTCTGGCCGACCCGGCTCCACGGTGAGTCGAACGTCGGAGGTGCCCGGCGCCGCAAGCAGCACGTCACGCAGCCGACGCCCCTCCTCGAGCAACACGTCCATGTCCTCGCCCTGGATGATCAGCATCAGCGGCGGCCAATCGCCCAGCCCGTCGACGATCGCCGGCTGGAGGATCGATACATCGGCGCTCGGCACCGTCGACAGCACCTCACGCACCCGGGCCTCAAAGTAGTCGATCGGCTCGGTGCGCTTGAGCTTGTCGATCACCCGGATCCGGAAACGTGCCCGCTGGCTCCGGTTCTCGTGGCCTACGACCGTATAGACGCGTTCGACGCCCTTGATCGCCAGGAGCTCCGCCTCGACCCGTCGCGCCTCGGCGTCGGTGGCCTCCAGATCGGAGCCTACCGGCAGCTGGAACTCGGCCTGAAATTCGGACCGATCTTCCTTAGGTACGAACTCCTGGGGTAGCGTGGCGGCGATCACGAGGGACCCGGCGAGGGCCACCACGCTCGCGGCGGCGACGAGGTAGGGGTGGCTCAGCGCCTGATGGAGCGCCAGCCGGTAGAGCTGATCGATCTGGTCCAGAAAGCGCTGGATCGTGCCGGCGACGCCGGTCCGGGGGCCATGCTGGCGCCGCACCGCGAAGCGGGAGGACAGCATCGGATCGACCGTGAACGCGACAAAGAGCGAGAGCATGACCGCCGCGGTCATGGTGAGGCCGAACTGCTTGAAGAACTGCCCGACCATGCCGCTCATGAACGCGACCGGGACGAACACCGCGACGAGCGAGAGCGTCGTCGCCAGCACCGCGAGCGCCACTTCGGAGGTGCCCCGGCTCGCGGCCACCGCCGGTGTGTCTCCCGCCTCCAACCTGGCGGTGATCGCCTCTCGGACGACCACGGCGTCGTCGATGAGGAGCCCGATCGCCAGAGACAACGCGAGCAGCGACATCATGTTGATCGAGAAGCCGAGGGCCGCCATGATCGCGAAGGTGCCGATCACCGAGATCGGTAGGGCCAACGCTGAGATGATCGTTCCTCGGAGGTCAAGGAGGAAGAAGAGGATCACCAGGATCGCCATGGCGCCACCGAAGTAGATGGCGACCCACACCTCGTGGGCGTTGGCCTCGATGTCCCGGCTTTGATCCACGATGATCTCGGCCGATGCCCCCGCGCCGAGCTTGGGCACCACCTCGCGGAGCACCTCTTTGACCCCTTGGGCGATCGCGACGGTGTTGCTCCCCGATTTCTTGATGACCGAGAGGGTGACCGCCTCCTGCCCGTTCACCCGGACGTAGGAGGAGCGCCGGGTCCAGTCGTCGCGTACGGTCGCGAGGTCGGAGAGGCGGAGCTCCTGTCCCGCCTCCGTGGTGTGGACCACCGTGCTCCTCAGGTCGGCGACGCTCTGAAACTGGGCGTTTGCCCGTACTCCGACGGTGTAGCCGTGCGCATCGTACTGGCCCACCGGCACCGAGAGGTTCTCGATGCCGAGCCGCTGCTGCACCCCCGTGAGGGTGACCCCGTACGCGCGCATCTTGTCGAGGTCAAGATCAACCTGGATCTCGCGGTCTTGTCCTCCGTCGATCTCCACGGCGCCGACCCCGGACACCTGCTCCAGCATGGGTCGGAGGCGATCGTCCGCCATGCGCCTTGCGGCGTTGACCCCTTCGGGGTGCGACAGCGTGAGCACCACCACCGGGAGGGCGCCGATGTCGATCTGCTGGATGATCGGCGTCTCGGCGCCGCTCGGCAGGTCTCCCGCGACCGAGCCGATCCGGTCCCGTACGGCGTTGGTGACCTCGGCCAGATCCGTTCCGATCTCGAACTTGATCAGGACCAACGAGAAGCTGTCGCGACTCCAGCTCCGAAGCTGGTCGATGCCCGCGATGCCGGCCACCGCGTCTTCAAGCGGGCGGGTCACGTCCCGCTCGATGTCCCGCGGCGACGCGCCCGGGTAGATGACCCGAACCGACAAAAAGGGGAAATCAACCGGTGGATACAGGTCGGTCGCGAGGCGCCCGAACGACAGGATGCCCATCACCAGGATGGCGAAGCTCATCATCGCCGTGAAGACCGGACGGCGGATGGAGACGTCGGAGAGGTTCATCAGTCCTCGCCGAAGCCGATCGGGGGCGCGATGACCACCTCGTCGCCGGCGCTGAGCGCGCCCAGCACGCAGCGGGTGGTCCCGGCCTCGGCCGCTACGGTCACGGTGACGCGGCGATGTTCGGCCCCCGATCGTACGAAGACACTGAAGTCGGGGCGCGCCACCACCGCGCCGGCCGGCACTTCCCAACAGCTCGCGGGCTCGCCAACGATACGCGCGCGGGCGTAGCCGTGGGCCCGGAGGCTCGGATCCGGCATAAAACGAAGCTCAACGGGCAGTCTTCGGGTCACCGGGTCGAGCGCCGGGAGGACGCGGAGCACCTCCCCCGTCTGTCCGCCCTGGAGCGTCGCCTTCATCCCCGGCCGCACCCAGTCGTCCGTCTCCGCGGTGCTGCCCTTGAGCTGAAGCTCCCCCAGATCCTCGATCAAGAACAGGGGCATCCCCGCGCCGATGAGCACGCCGGGGCCGTCCGGGCCGTTGGTCACCACCCCGGCGATCGGGCTGCGCAGGGCGTGCAGATCCACGTTGGTGCGGGCCATACGGGTCGCGGCTTCGGCCTGCTTCACCCCGGCACGCCCCGCCTCGACCTGGGCGCGAACCTCTTCAAACTGCTGGTCGGACACGAAGCCGGTGGCGCGAACCTGCTCCAAACGCTCCAGCGCCCGCTCACCGGCGCTGAGCTGGGCTCGAGCGCCCGCCAGCGCTGCTTCGGCCTGACTGAACTGAGCGCTCGCGATCCGGCTGTCGAGCCGAGCGACCACCTGTCCGCGCTGCACCGTGTCGCCGCGCGCCACCAGGAGCTCCTGAATGCGCCCGGGCACGTCGAAGCCCAGCTGAACCGAGGCGACGGGATCCAGGGAGCCGGAGAGCACCACCTCGGGCTGGTACTGGCCGGCGACCGCCGTGCCGACCCGCAGGTCCGCGGTCGCGGCGGCGGCGCTGGCTGCGACCTCCCGCTGGCACCCGGGCATCAACAGGAGGGCGGCGACGAAGAGGCCGCTCAGCGGGCGCGTCATCGGTGCCTCCGAGCCGCTCGGGCCGCGATGGCGCCCCGATAGGAGCCGCTCACTAACCAGAATTCAACGAGAAGACGAGGCGTCAGGCGGAGTCCCGGAGCTCCAGACGGGTGCTGCTACGATCTCCGCCACGAACCTGTGATAACAGCGAAGCCAGCGCCTCGCCGTCGAGCGTCTCCTGCTCCAGCAGCGTCGTGGCGATCGCGTCGGCGACATCGCGGTTCTCGGCGAGCAGCGCCCTTGAGCGGCTGTGGGCGTGCTCCAGCAGCTTCCGCACCTCGTCGTCGATGTCCTGCGCGGTCTGGTCGGAGACGGCCACGTCGCGCACCGCGCTCCCGATCCCGAAGGGGTTGGGGCGATCGCCTCCGTAGTCGATCGCGCCAAGGCGATCGGACATGCCGAACTGCGAGACCATCCGGCGCGCGATGTCGCTCGCCTTGGAGATGTCGTCCGAGGCGCCCGTCGTGAAGTCGGAGAACACCATCTCTTCGGCGGCGCGCCCGCCATAAAGCACGACCATCCTGGCGAGCAGCTGTTTGCGGCTCACGAGGTACCGATCCTCCTGGGGCATCGACAAGGTATAGCCCAGGGCGCCAAAACCCCGAGGGATGATGCTGATCTTGGTGACCGAATCGGAGCCCGGCATTGCCGCGCCGCAGATCGCGTGGCCCGCCTCGTGGTAGGCCACGACCCGCCGCTCGTCGTCCGACAGGCGCCGCGACTTCTTCTCGAGCCCGGCCACCATCCGCTCAACCGCGTCGAGGATGTCGTCGAGCTGGATCTCCTCGTGGTCGCGTCGGGCAGCGAGAAGGGCTGCCTCGTTCAGCGAGTTCGCAAGCTCCGCGCCAGCAAAACCAGGCGTGCGGCTGGCGACGAGCTTGAGGTCCACCCCGGTAGCGATCTTCATACCGCGGGCGTGAACCTTGAGGATCGCCTCGCGCCCCTTGACGTCGGGCCGATCGACCACGACCTGGCGGTCAAAACGCCCCGCCCGCAAGAGCGCGGGGTCGAGGATCTCCGGCCGGTTGGTGGCCGCCATCACGATCACGCCTTTACGGCCGTCAAACCCATCCATCTCCACGAGGAGCTGGTTGAGGGTCTGCTCGCGCTCGTCGTGGCCGCCCATCGGCGCGGTCGCGCCACGGGCCTTGCCGATGGCGTCGAGCTCGTCGATAAAGATGATACAGGGGGCACGATCGCTGGCCTGCTTGAACAGGTCGCGCACCCGCGAGGCGCCGACCCCCACAAACATCTCGACGAAGTCAGAGCCCGAGATCGAGTAGAACGGCACGCCGGCCTCTCCGGCGACGGCACGGGCCAGCAGGGTCTTGCCGGTGCCCGGGGGCCCGACCAGCAGCACCCCTTTGGGGATCTTGCCGCCAAGGCGGGTGAAGCGCTCGGGCGTCTTCAGAAACAGCACGATCTCGTTGAGCTCTTCCTGCGCTTCGTCGATGCCTGCGATGTCCTTGAAGGTGACGCCGGTGCCTTCTTCGGGCGCAAGACGGGCCTGCGACTTCCCAAAGGCCGCGATGCCGGGGGGAGCCCCGCTGCCGGGCCGCATGAGCACGAACCACGCCACCATCGAAAAGAGCAGGACTGACGCCAGTAGTGACGCGCCGCCGCACGAGGCGTCCGGCACGGCGCCGTAGGGGATACCCTTGGCCTTGAGCAGCTCCACCAGAGAGTTGTCGTTGGGCACCGCCACCGTGGTGACGCTGCGCGACTTGGACTTCTCGTCTTCGCCTTTCACCTCGGCTTTGACCGAGGTTCCTTCGAAGGTGACGCTCTCCACCTCCCCGGCGGCGACCATCTCCTTGAACTTGGAGAAAGGCACGGTTTGAACGTCGAGCACACCGAGCGTGAGGAGCCCGAGCAGCACCACGACGACGGCCGAGAAGATCAGGACGAGATTTGCACCAGACGGCCGCATGGGCAACGGGTAGCCACCCTCGCCCCAAACTTCAATAGGCTGCAGGGATCGCAAACGTCTCGCTTAGTCGCGGTCGGCCGACCGGCCACCGGATCGCGAGGGCGCAGAGCCCGATCAGGCCCGGCGGCGGCGCAACATCGGCGCGGCGAGCAGGCCGAGCCACCATGGCCCCGAGCCGGTGGTGCAGCCCCCCCGCTGGGGAGCGGTCGTCGTGGTCTGGCCGTCGGCGGCGAGGGGGCACGCTCCGTCGATGCTGCCGTCTTCGCCCTCGTCGACCGTCCCGTCGCAGTCGTTGTCGATGTCGTCGCAGTACTCACGGGCGCCGTCATAGGTCCAGGGATCGCCGTCGTCGCAGTCGCCCGCGGTGTCGGTCATCAGGTCCTCGTCGTCGTCGATGTCGGGGCCACTCTCGTCGACCGTGCCGTCGCAGTCGTCGTCCAAGCCGTTGACGTCCTCCACCGCGTCGGGGTTGACGAGGCCGTCGGCGTCGTTACAGTCGCCCTCCCGCTCATCCCAACCGTCGTTGTCGTCGTCGAACCGTCCGGTGCCCTCGTCGATCCGGCCGTCGCAGTTGTCGTCGATGTTGTTCTCGATCTCGACGTTGCCGGGGCCGACCAGCGGGTCGTTGTCGTCGCAGTCGTAGCCCGAGATGCAGCCCGTGCCGGTCTCCGCGCAGCCGTCGCCGTCATCGTCGGTGCTGGCGGAGCCGGATTCTTCGTCGATTTCTCCGTCACAGTCGTCGTCTACGAGGTTGTCGGGCCGCTCCGCCACCGACGGGTTGACCGTGCCATCGGTGTCGTCGCAGTCGCGGCCGCAGGAGAACCAGCCGTCGCCGTCACCGTCGAAGGAACGGTCCGCCGATTCATCACATTTGCTGCCGATCACCCGCAGCGGCTTGTTGTAGAGCGCGCCCGGGTCCCCGTTGGTGGTGAAGCCGAGGTCACCGCTGATCGGGGCCGAGCTGCCGACGATCCAGCTGATCTCCACCGGCTCCGCGTCCCGCGGCAACACGTAGATCGGCAGCAGCGTGTTGAGGTTGACCGAGCCGCGCGCCGAGTCGGACTCGCCAAATGCGGCTGCGGCGACCTCCACTTTGACAACGCCACAATTCCGGATTTCGAACGCGGCGGTGTAGTTGCCGCCCACCTGGGTCGAGTGGTCCCCGAAATCGATGAACTCGGGCACCAGCTCCGCGCACGGCTCCCGCGAGAGCCCGCGCAGCTGCACGTTCCACACGGCATAGGTGTTCCCTTCCGGGCTGCTCGGGAGCGGCTGCTCCTGCTCTGCAGACCGCTGGTTGTCGGTCGACCAGATCTTCATGGTCGCCTCAAAGAAGCCCTCGGCCGGCGGCTGGAAGAACATCTCGACCAGGAGGGTGTCGTCGTCGCTCTCGTCATCGTAGGGCTCCAACAACACGCAGTCGTTGCCTTCGACCTCTTCGAGGCAGTCCTCCTCCACCCAGGGTTGGGTAGCGAAGGCGTCGGATGGCGCGCCCGTTGTCAGATCATTGACCTCGATGGCGTAGATTTCGAGGGGCGCCTCACCCGCTGAGAAGAGCGGTACCGCGAAAGATTGCCGTTGGTTCGGCGCCACGGCTCCGGCGTCTACGAACGCGAAGGAGTCGAGGAGCTCGACGAGAGGCGTGAAGCCTGCATCTGTGCCGCAGGCGGTGAGCATCATGAGGGTCAACATGCGGGCAGTTTACGCCGAGCGCCGCGTCCACTCAAGGGCATAGGCGCAAGCAGGTGCTCAGGCGACCGCGGAACGATCAGCCACGGCGCGAGAAGTTGTCGAGGGTTGACCGGGTGCGGCGGTAGAGGAACTCCGCCTGCTGCTTGTTGTCGCCGATACACACCAATCCGATCTTTCCGAACTCAGAGAGGGCCCCGATGAGGTGGAAGACCACGCCGCGCTCGCTCGCCGAATGGAAGTGGAGCTCGTTGAGCACGGCCATATCGACCAGATCCGTGGGCCCGATCCCCTTGTAGGACTCGGACGAGAGCGTGTCGGAGGCGTAGTAGTACTTGGGTCGTCCGCTCTGGGAGAGGAAAAGGCCGGTCTCGGTGTCGTAGCTGCCGTCGGTGAGGAAGCGGAGCGTCAAGAAAGGGTGCGTCGTTCCACCCTTTCGGAGGTTGACCTCGATGGCGTAGTGCGTCCACAGGCCGTGCTCCTCCACGCTCACGAAGTCCGTGGCGAAACGGCCGATGACCCCTTTGGCACCCAGGACCTTGGCGATCCTCAGGCCGAACTCCTGGATCTGGAGGCGGTAGGCATCGTCAGCCGGGAAGGTGCAGCCCAGGAAGACCTGTCCGCTCGGGCCCCCGAGCACCTGGTCGTGGGTGGAGATCGCCATAGCGTGACCGAGGGCGTTGACTCGGTTTTGGCAGGATGGAGAACGTTTATGCGCACCCTCGACAAAACACTCCACCACGCCGCGCATCTGCTGGTACTTGGCGTGGAATCGCGGCCAGGTCTCGTGGGGCGCCTCAAAACGTAGATCGGGCAGGTGCTCCTTGCACCACTGCACGTTCTCCGCCTCGCTGCCTTCAGTCCAACCGTCAAAGTAGAAGAGGGCGTTGCCCTCACCCGAAAAACCGTCGTTCAGCTTGACCACGGCCCGGCGCATCTCCGGATAACGGCGCTTCAACGTGGCGAGGGCGAGGGCGATGTCGTCTTCGTCCCGGAGATCCTCCATCCCGTCGGGCATCAGCACGCCAGCTTCGCGGAAGGTTTTGCGGCAGCCCGACTTCGTGCCCAGGTCGTAGAGCTCGGGGTCGTTGGCGTAGAGCGGCATGTCCAGGGCCAACGCCAGGGTTCGTTCGAGCGGGCTACTGTTGAAGCAGACGAGGTGCGCGTCGCGCGTAGGCCCCACGGCGGCCCGGATCCGCTTGAGCAGGTGAGGGCGATTGAGGATCTTGGCGGACAAGGGGAGCTTCGAGGCGTCGGAGCAGTAGAAGAGCTCCAGGCGTTCGCGCGCGTGCGACGAGGGCACACCGGTGAGGAGGTGTAGGAAGTAATCGACGATGGTCGGGTCGATCTGTTGACTGGTCACGAAGATCACGCGCGTGCGGGGCCGACGCAGCAGCATGAGCATGTACAACATGCGCTCTTCGTAGTGGTGGACTCCCGACACCTTGGCGAGCTCTTCCGGATCTAGCGAAAGGCTTGGTACAACCACCACGGTTTGAGGGGCGCGACGGTCCACCGTGACGCGATGGAACAGGTCGACGAGGCGTTGTTGCAGCGTCTGGAACGCCGCGACCTCTTCGGGGGAGCCGGGAAGCATGGGTCGATCCGGTGGGGGCTGGGCCAGGATGGCCGTTATTCGGCTTCTTCGGAGGCGGAGGCGCCGAGGGCGAAGCCGCCGGCTCCGCTGGTGTAGGTGGAGTTGCCGGCGTAGCCGGTGCTGCCGGACCCGGTGACCCACAGGCTCTTGTCGCTCTCCAGCTTGATGTCACCGCCGCGGGAAATGAACACGGTCCAGCGCTCGACGATCCCCTCGGCGTACGCCGCCTTGTTGATGAAGGAGAGCGTAATGTAGCCGTTCCCGGCAACAAAATCCGAGTCTGGGTTGTCGACGAAGCCGCGGGGGGAGAAGATGATCTCGTTGAGGTCGTACGCGGGCTCCTCCAGCGACACCTTCGGGAGGCCGTGCGACTCGCCGGTGGCGATATTGATGGTCCCCTCGGTGTCGTCCGGGGTGTCGCCGGACATGTCCGCCGGCAACAGATCCCAGGAGCTCGAGCTGATGCTGCGGTTACCCTTGGCGATCGTGTAGCTGCCGGCGTTGACGGAGACGTCCGCGAGGTCGGAGTCGTATCCGAAATCGCCGACGCGATACTGAACGCCGTCGCCGCCCGCCCGTAGCCGCGCCATCTCCAGGTTCGCCACCAGCTCCATCGCGGCTCGCCGCGTACGCCAACGTGGCAGCGCGTCGTTGAGCATTGTGCTGGCGATCCCGGCCATCAGGCCGAAGATCCCCACGACGATGGCCAGCTCGATCAGGGTGAAGCCCCGCCGCCCGTTAGTCCGTGTCCGCCTCATGCCTGCCTCAGCGCACGCTCATTCTACGCGAAGAGCGCCGCACGGTAAAGACGAGTTCCGTCGGACCCGTCACCCGCCTACTGCTCCATCTTCCGGACCGCCATCTGCACATACTTCCGGATGTTGGGGATCTCCGGGTCGAGCTGGTAGGCGCGCTGGAGGTCATGAAAAGCCTGCCGGAAGTTGCGCTTGTGATAGTGCGAGATGCCACGTCGGCACCGCGCCATCGCGTGCGAGCCGTCGAGCTCGACGGCCTGGTCATAAAACTCGATCGCACGCCGGTACTCGCGGCGAGCGTAGTAGAGATCGCCCATCGCGACGTGTGATTCGGGCTTGTTCGGATCGAGGTCTTCTGCGCGTTGGAAGTCGCTCATGGCGCTGGAGTAGTCCCCGAGCTCCAGGTAGCAGCGGCCGCGGCCGATGTGCGCATCGGCGCGGTCGAGGATGTCCAGCGCGTCGGTGTAGCTCTCGATCGCCGACCGGAAGTTGCCGGTCTCCGTCAGGCCTCGCGCCTCAGCGAGGATCACATCGATCCGAGCGGTCTCTTCGGCGGAGGCCGACGGGGAGACCGGCGCGGTGTTGAGGGCCGGAGACGCGGCGGCGGGCTCTTCGTCATCGGTGATACGAGGCCCGGCGTACGCAGACGGGACGACCGGGGCGGGGCGTGTATCCCGACGGGGGGGCGCCTCGAGGGTCACGCGGAAGCCGCCCGGTGCGCCGCCGGCCGCGGCGCGGTCGACGTCGTCCGCGGCGGTCGCGTCAAGCTGGATTACCACGTCTTCGCGGCCGCGGGCGACCGGGGCGACGCGGGGCGAATCGGTCCTGACCCCGCCGCTCAGGTGGTCTCGCGACTCAATTCCGTCCCCCAAGATGGCCGAATCCGCGGCCGTGCCGGCTGACGAAGCGGAATCGTCCCACGATGAGAACGCGACCCGAGCCTCCGGGCGGGCCTGAGGTGGCGCGATGCTGACAGCTGCGACGCCGAAGCTCCCCAAGCCCTGTGGCGGCTCGGAAGGCCTGGGGTCGCCGGCGTCGTACGCACCCGGGGACCACGCCCCGGTGGTGGTCGCTACGCTCGCAGCCGCGGATACAACCGCACCGACGACGGCGGCCGCTGCGGCCTCCACCGGGGCCGCCGTGAGCGGGGCCACAGGCACAGGATCATCGAGGAGCGAGGGAAATCCGTCATTCGCCGGTCCGTCCGTACCGTCGGGCGCGTCGGGTCCCGCGATACGGAGCTCCTCCTGGGTGGGCTCGCCGTCGTCTCGCGGCGTCTCAAGACTCGACATCGCGCCGAGGGCCTCCGCGACGGAGACTGCGTCCGCGCCGGAGGCCTCAGGGGTCGGCGGAGGGCTCGAGTCGGCGCGAAGCTCCTCCGCCTCGCGCGCATCCTCCGCGAGCCGCCTGATCTCGGCGACCCGAGCGTCGTCTGCGGCGCGCGTAGCTTCGGCAGCTCGAGCGCTCGTTACGCTCCGCTCGCGTTCCGCCTGCCGCGCCGCGTCGGCCAGCCGGGCCGCTTCGGCAAACCGGGCTTCCTCGGCACGCCGGGCTTCCGCCGCGAAGCCTGCGACCTCGGCCTGCTCCGCCAGGGCGAGCCGACGCGCATCTTCCTCGGCCTCGGCCGCGGCACGTCCCACCTCAGCGTCCCGCTCTTCCTCCGCGAGCCGAGCCAGGCTCGAGACCCGCTGGAGCTCGGCCACGTGTTCCCGTTCAGCTGCGGCCCGTTCCTCGGCGGCGCGCTCGGCCGCCGCGCGGTCCGCGGCGGCGCGGCGTGTGCCGGGTCGGCGGGCGGCGGGAATCGTTGTCTCCGCCGGCTGCTCGCCCCTGGCCGCTTCGGCGGGCGGCGCCTTGGGGCGCCAGGACGCACCGGCCGCAGGGGAGGACCCGCGAAGTCCGCTCACCGACGCCTGGTGCTCCAGAAGGGTCAGGATCAGGCTGGTGTCTTCGCCAGTGCGGTCCAGAGCGTGGTGCACGCGCACCAGGCTCTGGAACGGCAGGTGACCGTTCGCCAGGTGCAGCATCGTCGAGCGTGCGGCGGCGAGTACGGCCAGCACTCCCCGAGCCGCTTCGATGGTGTCGGTGTTGGACGAAATGCCCGCCAACGTCTCGGTGTGGTCCGCCTTGGTGAACATCAGGTCCCGCTCCCCGCTTAGCTACTCTTTGTTGCCCAGGTGCAGATTCCCCATTTGCTGGGTGAGCCCGGAGATGCTCAGCATCAGCTCCTCTTTGAGCTTCTTCATCCGGGTCACGTTCTCCTGGAGTGTCTGCGTCTTGCCGCGCAGATCCTGGTTTTCCTGGCGCAACGTGTCGCCCTCTTCCTCGAGGCCACGGCTGCGCGCCTGGAGCTTCTGAATCTCCGCGTCGGCCTCTCGCACCTCACGCTCGCGACGCGCGACCTCGGAGCGCAGTCGGTCGCGCTCCGTCGTGAGCGTCCCGACCTGCTCCCCGATCTCGTTGGCGTGGGTACGCACGGCCTCCATCTCACGCTCCAACGACACGATCTCGCCGGAGAGGTTGACGTGGCTCTGCCGGTACCGTGCGATCTCCATCTCGGTGCTCACGATCTGGCGCGTGGCGGACTCGGCGGCTTTCATCGCGGAGGCGAGCTCTTGGATACGGGCCTCCAAAAGCGCCGCAAGCTCCGCGGAGATTTCGTTGAGGCGTTGGGTGGTCTCGGAAGGCATGGCGCGGCTCCTCGGCCGGGGAGGGCTCTGTGACGGCGAACCTGGGCGGCCGGACCCGATTCGCGATCTGCGGCGCCCGGGCCAGCCGGGGCACCTTCAGTGTTTTGCGTTATCTCGGTCGTGGTGCCGGGGCCAGCCCGAGCCCCGCTGACGGTGCGCTCGCCTGGATCAGCGCGCGCTCCGCTCGGCGAGGACCGCGACCAGCACGGCGCGGACGCCGGTCTCATCCAGCCCCCGCAGGGTGCCGAGCAGGAGCGCGCTCTGCTCCTGGAGACCGTGGCGCGTCAGCTCGACCGTGCCGAGCGGAAAGGCCAGGGAGCGGCGATGAAGCAGGCTCAACAAGAGACGCAGCTTTTCAGTGGACACCGCGACGAGCGCCGGCCCCTTGAGCATCGAGATCCTCCGATGCGGCGACGGTACCACAGCGGGCGCGGCCCGCCCGCCACTGTCCAAGGAGCTCACCGAGCGCGCCCGGAAGATCGGGTCCCACGACGGTCGGCAGCGCGCGAAGCAGGCTCTTGCCGTCGGGTACCGTCGGCCCCTGCCCGCGCCGAATGAGCTCGGTGTGGAGCGCCACCGTGCGCCGATAGAGCGGGAGGAAGCCGCGCGGGTGCGCGTGTACGACGGGGGCGTCCCACGCGTAGCCCACCCGGTGGCGCGTCGCCCACGCCGTGTCCTCAGCGATCGGCACCGCCGGGAAGGGGTCTCGAATCAGGGATTCACGTCGGTACAGCGCCCCGACGTTGTCGAGCCGGTGCACACCCGGCGCCTGCGGCCCGGGTGGCGTCCAGGCCCGGAGCCGGCGCCGGGTGACCGGGTCGCTGTCGGGCCACGGGAGCTGTCGGGCGGTGACCGCTTCAAGGTCGTTCTGCTCCAAGCAGCGGATCAGCCGCTCCAAGAAGCCTGCGCCGAGCGGGAGACAGTCGTCCACAGTGTAGAACAGGTACGGGTACCTGGCCAGGTCCAATGCCCGGTTACGGGTTTTTCCGTGTCCCTCCCAGGGAACCTCGACCACCTCCAGGCCTGGGGTTGAGGCGAGCTCCCGCGCGAGTTCGCCGGAGCGCGGACCGTTGGCGAGCACGATGACCTGAACGTCTACCGATTGCCGACGAAGTACGCCCAGACCCACGGGCACTCCCCGCGAGGCGGGGATGACCACGGTGACGCCGGCGCGAAGTCCCGCCGGAGCCGGCGGTGCCCAATCCACCCACTCCGCCCACTTTGTCGATACACCGCCTTCTACCTCGTGGCACAGCGGCATCAGCTCGTCCAGTGGAGGGCATGAGCGCGGCCGCGTTCGCACCGCTTCCTCCGAAAGGGCCACCGGCTCTCCGGCGATCAAGGCCGACGTCCATGCTCGAAGACCTCTCCGGTCGAGCCGGCGGACGATCACCGGCGCCGCATGCTGTCGATCAATTCGCGGAGGCCGTCGGCGAGCGGCACGCGTGGTGCCCAGCCGAGGTCCGCTCGTGTGTGTGCGTCGTCCAGGGCAT
The DNA here is from genome assembly GCA_947486185.1 of Deltaproteobacteria bacterium. Classification (GTDB taxonomy): domain Bacteria; phylum Myxococcota_A; class UBA796; order UBA796; family SXON01; genus CANKTH01. Next base: position 18,332 of record CANKTH010000037.1, on the reverse strand, counting down.
ATCGGGCGTCCTGTCCGGGTCGATCGGGCACAAACACCAGGCGTCCGCTGCCGATCAGACTCCGGATCAGCTCGGCCATTTCGAGGTTCGTCCTGGGGTTTCGGCCTGCGAGGTGGAAGGTTCGCCGCTCACCCTCGTAGTCCAGGATAGCGAGGATCGCCGCCGCGAAATCGTCCACGTGGAGCCAGTCTCGCACTGCCGCGCCTTCACCGTGCACCGGAAGGGCCTCGCCGCGGAGCGCCCGCTGAATCCAACCGACGAGCGCCTTTTCTGGGTGCTGGCGCCGGCCGTAGTTGTTGGTGCAGCGGATGATGCGGGTGTCGAGCCCGAAGGTGTGGCGCCACGCCTCGATCAGGCACTCCGCGGCGGCCTTTGTCGCCGCATAGGGGTTGCCTGGCCGCAGCGGATCCCGTTCACCAAAGAAGACGCCGGCCGGAGCGGATCCGAACACCTCATCGGTGGAGACGTGATAAATCGGTTTGTTCCCCGACATCTGACAGGTCTCGAGCACCACCCGAGTCCCGTCGATGTTGGTCCGCACGAAGGGTCGGGTGTCGCGAACGGAGCGGTCCACGTGGCTCTCCGCGGCCATGTGGACCACGAGATCGGCGGCGTCCACCAGTGGCTGCACGCACAGCGGGTCCGCCACATCGCCGACCACAAGCTCGACGGCGACCCCTTGGAGGTGCTCACGGCGGCCCGCGTAGGTCAGGGCGTCGAGCACCACGACCTCGTGGCCCGCGTCTACCAGCGCACGGGCGACGGACGAACCCATGAAGCCGGCGCCGCCGGTCAGCAGCACACGTTGAGGCCGTCGGGCGCGTCGGGTCGCGGAGGCGGCGTCCGGCCTCAGTTGGTGGGGCACGTCGGCGTGTTGTTCTCCGCGCGCTTGATCTCTTCCAGGTTTTCGTACCCGTAGTCCGCGTCGTCACGGATGTTGAAGATCTTGAACTTGCCATGGGCGAACACGAAGCCGCCTGCGTCATAGCCGTCGAGCGCGATCTGGAACTCACCCGAGAACTTCGGGGTGCCCTTGGACTTGCCTGCCTCGAAATCCGGGTTCGGGTCGATCTTGACCCAGTTGGTCGAGACACCCAGGAACCCTGACAAGCCTACGTCGGTCTCCGACGCGGGGCGCCAGGAGTTGTCCTCGAACACGATCTCGACCGGCGAGGTCTCCGCGGCGACCTTGCCGAGGGTGGCGAGCTTGCCGTTCTCGGCGAACTCCTCGCTGATCGCCTCCTGCACTTCGGCCATATCTTCGCCTTCGTACACCGCGTCGTTGAACGGGGAAGCGCCCTCGGCGTAGGCGGGGAAGTGGAAGGGGGTGCCGTCGGGATCGTTGTAGTCGACGCCGTGGGTGTAGATGTCCTCTGAGCCGAAGCGACCAAACGACGTGCCGGCGAGCCGGACCTCGTCGAGGAACCAGTAGTCACCGAAATTGCTGGGGTTGAACTGGTAGGACGAGGCGTTGAGCAGATAGAGCGTGACCGGGTCCCCAGCGTCGTTGGTCTGGCCTTCAGACCAGTGTTCGAGCCAGTTTCCGCCGTCGATATCCACCAGCTGGGCGCTCGTCTCGGTGCCCACACACTCTTGCGGCTGGAAGTCGGGATCGATGGTGAAACCGAGCCGAGAATCCCCGATATGATCGGTCTCGAAGTGGAAGAGGACCTGAATGTCGCCCTCGATGTTCCTCACCGCTTCGACGCGCCAGGGCACCACCGGACCGGCAGCTACGTAGTACGCGTACTGGTCGAGCCAGTAGAACCAACCGGGCTCAATCGGATCCTCGTCGTCGGTACACTCGGCCTCGTAGTCTACCCCCTCGAGTCGCCGCCCCTCCTCGTCCTCACGGAGCTCGCGGCAGTCGACCCGCAAGAAGCTCTCGGGTACCGGGTCGCCCACCTGGGTGAACGGGAGGATGTTGGGAGAGGCCTGTGACAGAAAAGCGGCGTAGGTGGCTTCGGTAAGCTCACCATCCTGAGGGTTGCAGCCGGCGAACAGGGCGAGTTGGACGAGAAGCATACGTATCGCTCCGACCGTGCCTTATAGGTCGGGGTCGCGGCTGGAGTCAAGTCCGCCGCTGGTTCACGGGTGAGGAAGTGGGTCTGTGCCGGTGCGAATGGCGATTCCCGGTTAGTGCGATGTTGAGCCTCCTGGAGCCTGCCCTGGGTCAGCACCGCGCCGTCGATATCGCCCTGCGCCTGACCCCGCGGTCCTCGGGCCGGTGGTGAGCGGGCTCCGGGTCTCGACGAGGCAGCTCCTGGTGATGATGGCGCTCTGGACGGTGGTCGGCTGGTTGAGCGCGTCGGTGGTGATGGCCGCGACGCTGGAGACCGGCAACGTGCTCGCGCCGACGCACTATTATGCCGGTAGATCGGCCCTGGTGGGTATGGTGCTCGGCGGGGTGGGCGCGCCCTTGTGGTCCGGTGGCGGTATCGCGCGGTTCGCGGTCTCACGTAAGCGGCAGTGGGTGATTCGTATGGTTCAGGGTGCCGTACTCGGCGTCATGCTTGGATTGGTCGGCACGTTCGCGCTGCTCTACATCTGGCCGAACGGCGCGCAGAACACTCGGTTGGAAGCGCTGAAGTGGGGCGGCTTCTTCTGGTACAACTACTGGTGGGTGCTCACGCCCGCTTCGGTGTTCGGCGGTGTGATATCGGCGATCATCGCGGTTTATGTCGATCCTTCGCGCTATCTCCCCCAGCCCGGCTCGGAGCCCTGATGCCGCTTGTGTCCTGGCCGGGTGCGCCTCGCACACCGGTCGTCTTCTGCGTGATGGACGGCGTCGGCTGGGGCCGGCGCGACGACACGGACGCCGTATTTGTTGCAGATACGCCGGTTCTTGATCGCTTGATGTCTGAGGCACCTCACTGCCTCCTGGTCGCGCACGGTCGCGCGGTCGGGCTGCCGTCCGACGCGGATATGGGAAATTCTGAAGTTGGACATAATGCTTTTGGCGCAGGCCGCGTGGTGGACCAGGGCGCGAAGCTCGTCGACGAGGCCCTCCGCACCGGCGGCCTCTACGCCGGGAGGGCGTGGCAGGAGGTGGTCGCCGCCGCGCGCGGGGGGGCGCTCCACCTCATCGGGCTCGTCTCTGACGGCAATGTGCACAGCCACGTGGCTCACCTTCGTGCGTTGATCCGTGCGGCGGCCGCCGCGGGCGTCGGCAGGATCCGTGTCCATGCTCTCACCGACGGCCGGGATGTCTCGGCGCGCTCGGCACTTTCCTGGATCCTGCCCCTCGAGGCCGAGCTGGACTCGCTCCCCGATGCCAGGATCGCCTCAGGCGGCGGCCGGATGCGGTTGACCATGGATCGTTACGAGGCCGACTGGGAGATGGTGGCGCGCGGCTGGCGCACCCACGTGGAGGGTGAGGGACGCCGCTTCGCGAGCGCCGGTGAGGCTATCCAGACGTTCTACGAGGAAGATCCCGCTGTAGACGATCAGTGGTTGCCCGCGTTCGTCGTCGCTCGCGACGGATCGCCCGTCGGGATCATCCAGGACGGCGACGCGGTGGTCCTGTTCAACTTCCGTGGCGACCGCGCGATCGAGATATCTCGTGCCTTTGAAGAAGATGAGTTTCCGTGCTTCGAGCGCGGGCGCCGTCCGCGCGTAACGTACGCTGGCATGATGGAATACGATGGAGATCGGCATATTCCCTCGCGGTTTCTGGTGGAGCCGCCCACTCTGGAGCACCCGGTCGGGGAGCACCTCTGCGAGGCAGGCCGGCGGAGCTTCGCGGTCAGCGAGACGCAGAAGTTCGGGCATGTCACCTACTTCTTCAACGGCAACCGCAGTGGCCGGATCGACCCGTCCCTCGAGGAATACGTCGAGATCCCTTCGGACAATGTGCAGTTTCAGACTGCGCCGGCGATGCAGGCGGAGCGAATCACCGACGCGATGATTGCGGCGTTACGGAGCGGGCAGTACGATCACCTGCGCTTGAACTGGGCCAACGGCGACATGGTCGGTCATAGCGGCGATTTTGCCGCGACCGTCCAGGGCGTGGAGGTGGTGGACCGTTGTCTCGGCCGCCTGCTCGACGCGGCCAAGGACGTCGGCGCCATCGTGCTGATCACCGCCGATCACGGCAACGCCGATGAGATGTTTGAGCTCGACAAGTCGGGAGCGCCGGTCGTCGTAGGAGGTCACCGGAAGCCGCGCACGAGCCACTCGCTCAACCCGGTGCCCTGTGTGCTCGTGGATCCCACGGGTTTCTGGGCCTTGGACCCGCGCGAGGCCGACGCCGCCGCCGCCGGCGGTCGGGCGGGGATCGCGTCGATCGGGCCGACCCTCCTGGCGCTCGCCGGGCTGTATCCGCCCGACACGATGGTCCCTGCGCTGGTGGTCCCCGCCCGCCCTCGGGCCTGAGATGGCGACCGGGGGGCGATTGGCCTCAATCCCCACCGTGAATGTGCATCCGGAGGAGGCGAGGCGCTGGCTGCTCTACAGCACTGCGGCCGACTCCGAGCTGGGCGAGGGACCCGCCGGGCTGGACGCTCTCTACCGGAGCTTGGGCATCATCCAGCTTGATCCAATAGATCGCGCGGGAACCAGCCCGGAGTTGGTCGCGTGGGCGCGTGTCTCGGGGCTGCGGCGCGGCGAGCTGTTCCGGTACAGCGCCGGCCGGGTTTTTGAACACTTCGCCAAGGAACGGTGCCTGATCGATGCCCGTTTCTTCCCCTACTACCGCGATCAGGCGCTGGAGACGCCTTGGTGGAGAAACACAGAAAGAATGTTGCGAATCTCGGAGTCGCTGCTGAACGAGGTGGAGGCCGAGGTGCGGGAGCGAGGATCGCTTCCAAGCGAGGCGCTCAGTGATCGCGGGCGGGCGGAGCCGATCGATTGGGGCGGTTGGAAGAGCACGTCGCGAGCGGCGGTCCTGGCGGCGGAGGTGTTGTGGACCCGGTGCCGCCTGGTCGTCGCGGCGCGGGACGGTCGGGGCCGGCGGCTCTACGATCTTCCCGAGCGCGCGCTCGGGGGGGCGGCGAGTGCTCCGCGAACCGGCGATTTCGGGGAGGATATGCTGCTGGAGCGCGTTCGCGTGGCCGGTCTGCTTTGCCGCGCGGGCGGGCCGATGTGGTCGGTGCTTTCGGGCGTGCGCACCGACGGGACGGTGGAGCGGCTCCTGGAACAGGGTCGGCTGCTTCAGGTTCAGGTAGGCGACGCTGCCCGACCCTACCTGGCGTTGCCGGAGCTCCGATCAGGGCCCCCCGCCGCGTCAGCGCGCGAGCCGGTCGTGCTCGGTCCGTTGGATCCGCTGCTCTGGGATAGGGTGTTGGTAAAGTTGGCCTTCAACTTCGAGTACATCTGGGAGGTCTACAAACCTGCCCCGACGCGGCGCTGGGGCTACTACGTGTGTCCCGTCCTGTCAGAAGGGAAGTTGATCGCCCGGGTTGAGGCGCAGCGCAACGGGGACACGCTGGAGGTGGTGGTCTCGGGCTCGGCGCCTCCGCGCACCGTGTCGGCGGCGCTGGAGCGGTTGGCTACGTCTAACGGGTGTAAAAAAGTCCGCATTGACGCGTCAAGAACGATCCCAGAATGAGCTACCTGAGAATCGATCCTTCGATGTTTCACACGAGGGGGGTGCGAAGAAAGTTTCGCACTCCGCCTTTCCCCTGGCGGTGAGGGTGGGTAGGGTGGCCGGACCGGTGAGGTTCGTGGAATGGTGCTGGCTCTGCTACTAACGCTCGGTACACAAAGCACTTTTGCGGGGGAATATGGCCCTGCGGTTGAAGGCGAGTGGGTTGTGGTCGACGCGGAGATGCCTGAGGACACCGGCTTGTCCGGGTGCTCGGCTACCTACTTGCAGGATGGCGTAGTCTTGCCTGACCTGCCGCTCTTTTATACGCGCATCGTACCGGACGCGGCTTGGGGCACTCAGGAGATGGTCGATCTCATCGTGGAGAGCGCGCGGCACACGCGTTGGTTGATGCCGGACGCGTCGCCGATCATCATCGGGGACCTCTCCGTGCGCTACGGCGGGTTTTTGAGCGGGCACAAGAGCCATCGTGGCGGCGTGGACGCCGACATCGGCATCTACCGGCGCGGCCGGTGGCAGCCTACCAACCGGTTCGACGACCTGAGCGCGAAGGATTTCGATCCCGAGGCCAACTGGCTGCTGATCTCGACGATGCTGCAGACCGGCAAGATCGACATGATCCTGCTCGATCGGAGCCACATCGCCACTTTACGCAGCTACACCGTGAAGTCTGGCCTCCTCACCGCCGAGGAGGCAGACTACATCTTTGTGTCCGACGGCGGAAGCGCCCACTGGGAGCGTACGGGGGTGATCCGCCACGCACCGGGACACAAGAGTCATCTCCATGTCCGCGTGCTCTGCGGGGATGGCAGCAAAGCCGGCGGGTGACCCTGGGCAACTCCGGATATGGCTCGAATGAGGGCCTCCGGGCGGAGCGGCGGCTGCCAGGCACTGGCGCGCGACGCCGGACGGGCCGTGCGGGTGAGCGAGCCTCATGAGCTTGTTGCTCGGTGCGTTGTTCACGCTCGCGGCCGGCGGCTTCCTGTGGTGGGTCTCTTTCCAGCGGCGTCGGAGGATGGCGGCTGTGCTGGAGGCCTTGTGGGTCGAGCGTATGGAGCAGCTCGCGGTTCGTTCGGGGCTCCGTTTTGATCGCGGGGACGGTTCGCTCAAGGGAGAAGTAGGTGGGCGCAGTCTAGTGTTTCTCTACCTTCCGGAGAGGCAGGGCCACCCGGAAGGCGCGGACATCGGATTTCGGGTCGAGGGCGTCTCCGGACGGATCTCCATGGTGCCGCGAGGCGAAAGTGGAACGTTCCAGGAGCGTTATCATGTGGACGGAGAGCCGCCAGCGTGGCTGGACGACGCGGTCCGCACCACGCTGGACGAGACCACGCTCAGCGTGGTGATCGAGGCGTCCCGGCTGGAGGTGCGGATCCTGGAGGAGCTTGACGATGAGGTCTTCCAGATCGCGTTGGATCTGGTGCGTTACATCGTCGCGGGCGGGCGCAGCCCGGGCGAGCTCTGGCGTCTTAGAAGCTGACGTCCGCGGATCAGGGCTCAGGGGCCCGGGCGAAGCTGCCTTTTTGAAGCGCGGATGCCAGGGTCGTACAGCGCGCCCAGCTCTGGTACGCGCTGTCCATCGACGACCAGGCGTCGTGGAGTGGGCAGGGAAGACCGGGGCTGCAGGCGCCCCAGCCCATCGCGCAGCGGTTGGCGGGCGGCTGGAAGCCGACGGCCGTGAGCACCTGGCCAAAGGTGATCTCGGCCGGGGGGCGCGTGAGCTGGAACCCGCCGTGGTGGCCCCGCCGGCCTCGAAGCAGCTCGGCTGAGACGAGCTGGCGCAGCACTTTGGAGAGATAAGCGAGCGGCACCTGAGTTCGTTCGGCGAGGTCGGACGCGGTGAGGCTCTCGCCGGCAGGCTGGGCGGCGAGCGTGACCATCGCTCGAAGAGCATATTCGGCGGTGGACGGGAACAACATGAAGAGACTCCGGAGAATCGTGTGGCCCGGTGAATGAGCCCGCGGCATCCTCAGTTGTGCCAGTTCCGGACGGGCGGGGCAACCCCAGTTCGTATCTTTGATTATGGAACCGTTGGGCGTGCGGCGAGGCTCACCGAACCGGTGGCGTGTGAACTCTGTCGCGGTGGGCGGATTCGGCGGTCGGGTGATGTTGAGGAATGGGGTTCTCCGGTCTTAGCGTTACACACCTGGGCTGGAGCGGGCTCCGCCTCTCGACGGATCTGGTCGAGATAGAGGTGGATCCTCCCGAAGAGGGGCTGCTCCCGCGGGTCGCGACGTGGTCTGAGGCTGAGCGACTGCGCGGCGCCCGTGGCGGGCCGTTGGCGGCCGATGCTGCGGTGCTCCGACGGTACCGCCTCTCGGGGGTCGCGTTGGCGCCCGAGTTCCGCCTCGGCGGCCTCGGATTCCGCGCCGCGCCGTTTCGGCCGATACCGTGGGCCACCGCCGAAGAGGCGGTGCGGAAGGTCCGAAGTGGGCTCGGGGCACCCTGGCTCGCCTTCGACCGGCTTCGGCATACCCTTGGCCGCCCGCCCGACCCGCCGTGGGCGCTGTCGGTCACGTTGCCGAGCCGCGGCGGCGAATTTCGGGTTGCCCTCCTCGGCCAGAGCGCGCACCGATTTGTGTCGCCCGCTGAGTTTCAGCAATTGGCGGCCGAGCTCGGACCCGTTGACGTGGTGATCGCGGGCACGGACTACGACGATGAGGAGGCGACCGGGAGGCTGATTGGTCTCTACCCGGCCCGTGCATACATCATCGCAGATCTTACAGGTGAAATCCGTAGAAAACTCGGGTTGCCTACCCGCGATCTGGCGTGCTGCCTTCGTGCCGCGCCACGTGACGCCCAGCTGCTCCACCCGGGACGGCGTCTGTCCCCTCGCCAGAGCTGACACTTCCGGATAGCACCCGCGCATCGGGAGACGTACGTATGGACACGATGGACCTGGTATACAGGGCGATCAATGCGGTTGATCCGACCAAGGCAGGTCGACTCGGCGCCGTCACGCCGACGACCGAGATCGCGGCGCTGGGTATGGACTCGGTGGCGACGATGGAGATGGTCGCCTTTATTGAAGAGCAGATTGGCACGACGTTCAGCGATGAGGCGTTGGTGCGGGTCCGCACCTTTGGCGACCTGATCACGCTCGTACAGAAGGCGCAGGGCTCTGCCTGAGCTCGGGGACGGGCTCCCCGAGTTGAACCGGACGCTGCGGCAGCACGCGCGGGGCTGACAGCGCGAGAAGGAGGCGTTGATGTTGTCTACCCTTGGCCGGGCCGCCGTTCGGCCGGCCGATCCGATCGCGTTGGTGGGCATGGCCTGCCGTTTTCCGGGCGCCCCCGACATCACCCGCTTCTGGCAGCTCATCGAGGCGGGCAAGGCGTGCTTTTCGAGGCCGCCCGGTGACCGATGGGATCACGACAGCTACTACAGCGCGTCCGGCAGGGATCCCGACCGAACGAACTGTCCGACCGGCGCTTTCCTGGACGACATCCGGCGCTTTCCTGCGTTGGAGTTTGGTTTGTCGCCCCGCCGGGTCGAGGTCATGGACCCCCAGCAGCGCTTGACGCTCTGGACGGCGGCTGAGGCTCTCGCGGACGCGGGCTACCAGGCGCTCCCGCACTGGGGGGGCCGGAGCTTCGACCGGCGCGGCGTTGGCAGTTTCATCGGCTACACGGCCGGAGAATTTCGAGAGCTGCTCTCCGCGCGTACGGCGGTGATGAACATCGCGAATGGGGCGTTGGGGGTCGGCGCGAGAGACTCCGAGGGGCGTGCACGACTCGCGGCCGCGGTCGAGAGGATTGCCCCTCAACGGGCTTTTTCTGCGACCGGAAGCTTGGGCAACATGTGCGCCGCGGCGATCAACCAGGAGCTGGACCTCGGCGGGCCGGCGTACACGCTGGACGCCGCCTGCGCCTCGTCGCTGCTCGCGGTGCATGACGCCATCACGCTCCTCCGTGCTGGCCAGATTCACATGGCCTTGGCGGGCGGCGTGTACCTCAACCTGACCCCGACCCACCTGGTCGCCTTCGCTCGCCTCGGGGCGCTGAGCCGGGCCGGAGTATGCCGGCCGTTCGACGCCTCGGCGGATGGTTTTGTCCAGGGTGAAGGGGTGGGCGTGGTCGTGCTGAAGCGGCTCGCCGACGCCCAGCGAGACGGCGACCGGATCTACGCGGTGTTGCGCGGCTCCGCGGTCAACAACGACGGGCATGGCGAAGGGCCGATGGCCCCGCGTGCGGACGGCCAGGAGGCGGTGGTCCGGGCCGCGTTGGCCGACGGGCAGATTGAAACGGACAGCCTGGGTTACTTGGAAGCGCATGGCACCGGCACGGTCGTGGGAGATCGGACCGAGCTGGCGGCGCTCGGGGCGGTCTACGGGAGCCGCGCCGAGCCGCTGGTGCTGGGCTCGGTCAAGGGCAACATCGGGCACACGATGTCGGCGGCGGGGGTTGCGGGGCTGATCAAGGCGACTCTATCGGTGTATCAGGCGACCCTGCCGCCGATGGCGGGCTTCAGCGTGGGTGCGCCTGGAGTGGCGGAGGGGCATTTCACGGTGCTCCGGGAGCCGATGCCGTGGGGTGGCACGACGCCGCGTCGCGCCGCGGTGTCCTCTTTCGGATTTGGCGGCACCAACGTGAGCTGTGTCCTGGAGGAGGCCCCGGTCACGGCGACGGCAGCGGCGGGCTGGCGAGGGCCGGAGCTCGTGGTGGTCTCGGCGGACACGGGCGAGCTCCTGGGCGCACATCTCAGAGATCTAGCCGAAACGATGGGTGTTTCTCGGGACCTGGGGGCGGTGGTCCACACGCTGAACCAGCGGGGGCTCCGGCCGGTGCGCGCGGCGATCGTCGCGCGGACGCTGGCCGAGCTGACGGAGCGGCTGCGGAAGGCGGCCGACACGCTGATCGCGCAGCCAGACCGTCGCGGAGAGTTCGGCCAGGACGTGTTCGTCGGCGAGGCTGGCGCGCCCGTGCCAGTGGCGTTCATGTGTCCAGGCCAGGGGAGTCAGAAGGTCGGGTTGTTGGCGGATTGGCTTGCGTATCCACCGTATGTGGCCGCGCTGCGCGAGGTGGAGAGCGCCGTCGAGGACCTGCTACCGCAGCCGTTGACGGACTACCTCTACGCGACCGGTGGCCCCGAGGAGGCCGACGCGCTGGAGGCGGCGCTCACGGACACGGCGGTCGCACAGCCGGCCATGCTCGCGGTCGGCCTAGGGGTCGCGGCCGTGTTGTCACGTTTTGGGGTCGTGCCCAGCGTGGTGCTGGGCCACTCGCTCGGGGAATTCACAGCGTCTGTCCTGGCGGGAGCGGTGAGCGTCCGGGACGCGGCGAGGTTCGTGGCGCGCCGAGGGCAGGCGATGAAGCGACTGCCGGGCGAGCACGGGGCCATGGCCGCCGTGATGGCGGAGGTGGACGAGGTACGCCAGCATCTTGGCCCTGACGTGGTGATCGCCAACCACAACCATCCGAGTCAATGCGTGATCGCCGGCGCCGCGGTCGCGGTGGACAGCGCGGTGGCGCGGCTCACCGCCGCAGGCCTTCGTGCCCAGAAGATCAAGGTCTCCCACGCGTTTCACAGCCCGCTGATGGCGGGGGTGCAGTCGGTGGTTGACGCCGCGCTCGACGGGGTGGGCTTCTCCGATCCGACGGTTCCGATGGTCTCGGCGATCGCCGAGGCAACGCCGCGAGATGCTGCGGCGATCCGGTCGATCTACCAGCGGCACGCGGTGTCTCCGGTGCAGTTCGTGCGGGCCCTGGGAGAGGCGGTGGAGAGCGGCGCCGGCGTGCTCGTGCAGCTCTGTTCTGGCTCGACCCTGGCGAGCTTTGCGCGTGGCGTGGTGTTGCGAGACCGGATCCGTATCCAGGCGGTCGGGGGGGACACCGACGGTGGCCTCGGCCTCGTCCGCCTGCTCGGAGCGCTGGTTGTACGTGGCCATCCTGTGGATCTCTCGGGTTTTGGCGGTGGTCTCACCCCGCTGCCCCACGTGCCGCTCGAGACCGGGAGTTGGTGGCCCGTCGCGGATCCGCCGCCCGTGGAGAGCGTAGCGTCCGCTCTCGCCGTCACGGAGACGGCGGCGGTGCTCACCTCGGCACCGCCGACGGTGGGGCCCAGCGACGCGGCGGCGCTCCCGCCCTCAGCCGTCGCGGCCGCGCGGAGCGCGAACCTTCCGGACACCGCTCCGGCCGACGCCCCCGTGCCCGAGACCGGTGTGCCCGACGCGGAGCTCGAGGAGCGCACCCTCCGGCTCATCTCCCGCGTGTCGGCCTACCCGCTCGCGTCGCTGCGCCTCGACCAGAAGCTTGGTGCTGACCTTGGTTTTGACTCGTTGATGCTCTCGGAGCTCTCCACGGGGCTCGGCCAGCTCCGGCCGGGTTTTGCCGGGCTGCCGCGGGCGCTGGTGTTGCAGAACCCCAGCATCAGCGACCTGATTGGGCTGCTCCGGTCGGGGAACCGGGCCGGGCGTCAGCTCACCCAGCCGGACCGGCCCCTGAAGGCCTGGCGCCCGGCGCTCCGCCCGGCGCCGGGTACCGGTCTGCGGCGGCGACCGACGTGGCCGCTCCGCGTGCTGGATCAGCCTTCCCTCGAGACGTTACGCCACCTTGAACCTGGTGATCTTTACGTGCGCCTGTCGGCGCTGCCTGCTGACTCGGCGGTGACCGGCGCGATCGCCGGCTACGTCAAGTGCCTGGCTCGCGAGTGGCCGGAGCACAAGGTCGTGCTCTTTGTGGGTTCGGACGCCGAGATTGCGGAGGAGGCGACCCTTGCGGAGCACGATCTGGAGGTCGTCTGGCAGGGTGGTCAGCGCTGGGTGGTGGGCCTCGAGGGCATCGCCGCGGGGTCTCCGCTGCCTTCGCGGGCAGGTCAGCGGGTGCTGGTGACCGGGGGCACGGGCTGGTTGGGGCGCCGGCTGGCCCGGGTGTTGTCCGCCGCGGGGGCCGAGGTGTGGCTCTCGGGCTCCCGTCCGGAACCGTCGGGTCTGCTCGCGGAGCTGGGTCCCCGGGCGCGCTACCTGCAGCTCGATCTTGCCCGAAGCTGGGATCCTGCGATCGTCTCCGGGCTTCGTTTCGACGGGTTGGTGCACGCCGCGGGGGTGACCTCCGACGGGCGCCCCGGCAAAGCGGACGGCAGTCGGGCGTTGTGGCTCAAGGTCGACGCGTTGGCGGCGCTGATTTCGGCGCTGCCGGGGCTCCGTTGGGTGAGCGCCGTGGGCTCCTTCGCCGGTCGCTTCGGCAACCGTCACCAGACGGAGTATGGGGCGGCGAACGAGGCGATGGCCGGGCTGTTGCGCGGGCTGGCGCGCCCGGATTTCGTGGTGCAGACGATGGTCTGGGGCCCGTGGGCCGAGTCCGACCTGGTGAGCGCCATGCCGCTCGCGGCGCGGGAAGCGCTGGCCGACGACGGCCTCGTCTTTGTGGACACCGAGCAGGGAACCCGCGCTTTTGGCGAGCTGCTCGGCGTCGCCGGTGAGGTGGTGGTCGGGTTGGACCTCCCGGAGCGCCCCATCCGGATGATCTGGGACGAGCTCCTCGACCCCACGATGCGATGGCTGGCTGACCACGCGCTCTTCGGCCGGCCGACGGTGCCGATGGCCGTCGTGATGGAGCGCGCGCTGGCTACGGGCGCGCGCGGACTCGCGGATCTGAGCCTGATCGGCGGGGTGGTGGTTGAAGCGCCACTTTGGGTCAGGTGGAGCCGTGAAGGTGAACAATTCGCCGTCTCGGTAGAAGGCCGCCGCGCCTGGACCGGCCGGATCGTGGAGGCCGACCCGGCGCCCCCGGCCGCGCCAGAGGGAGAGCTCGAGGCCTGCCCACTCGACCTAGCGACCTTCTACACGGCGCACACCTTTCACGGACCGGCGCTGCGGGGCCTGATAGCCGTCGAGGGCGTCGCGAACGGGGTGATCCGCGGCGAGGTGCGTGTGGGCGACCCGGCCGCGTGGGGTGAGTCGCGAGCCTGGTCGTTCAGCCCCCTCGCGGTGGACAGCGCCCTACAGCTCGCGGGGCTATACGCCGCGTTTCGTTGGGGGCGCGCGGGCTTTCCGACCGGGCTGCGTCGGTGGAGCGTCTATCGAGCGCCGGCTTCGCGCCTCCGGGCGGTCGTGAGGTGGGAGGGATCCGGGTTTGACGCCAGCGTCTGGCTCCTCGATGCCGAGGGCGGATTGGTGGCCTTCGCCGAAGGTGTCGCCGGCGAGCTACGCCAGACGGAGGCGCCGAGCGTAGCGGCGGAGCACCGAGATTTTGCTGCCTTCCCCGCCTATGTCGACATCGAGCAGCGTCTGGAAGCGGCCGCGCTGCTCGGGCTGGAGAACCCGTACTTCAAGGTGATCGAGGGGGTTGCTCGCGAGAAGGTCCGGATTGACGGCAGGGAGCTGCTTCACTTCTGTGGATACAACTACCTCGGCTTCTCGGGCGACCCCCTGGTGAACGCCGCGGTGATCGAGGCGGTTGGGCGGTACGGCAGCTCGGTGAGCGCGTCGCGGGTCGCCTCGGGGGAACGCCCGATCCACGGGGAGCTGGAGGCGGCCCTCGCCGGTGCCTTGGGGATGGAGGACTGCGTCGTCTTTTCGGCCGGGCACATGACGAACCAGACCACCATCGGCCATCTCTTCGGTCCCAAAGACCTCATCCTGCACGATGCGCTGATCCACGACTCCGCGCTCCAGGGGATGAAGCTGGCTGGCGCGTCGCGTCGCCCCTTTCCGCACGGTGACGTCGCGGCGGCGGACCGGCTGCTTCGCCAGCTTCGAGGGCAGTTTGAGAAGGTCCTGATCCTCATCGAGGGCGTGTACTCGATGGATGGGGACCTCTGCGACCTCCCCGCGTTTGTTGAGCTCAAACGGCGCCATCAGGCCTTCCTGATGGTGGACGAGGCGCACAGCTTTGGCGTCGTCGGTGCGACCGGGTGTGGCGTGGCCGAACACTTTGGTGTGCCTGGCACCGAGGTCGACATCTGGATGGGCACCCTCTCCAAGTCGCTCGCGAGCTGCGGAGGCTACATCGCGGGCACGCGCGCGCTGGTTCGCCTCCTGAAGTACTCCGCCCCGGGATTTGTGTATTCGGCGGGCATTTCCCCCGCGAACACCGCGGCGGCGCTGGCCTCCCTCCACCTGATGCGCGCCCAGCCGGAGCGGGTGACGACGCTCCAGGCTCGCGCGCAGCATTTTTTCGCGGCGTGTGCGCGCCTCGGGCTCGACACCGGTCCGGCGGCGGGACTGAGCGCGGTGGTGCCGGTGATCGTCGGAAACAGCCTTCACGCGTTGAAGCTGGCGGACGCGCTCTTTGCGGCTGGCATCAACGTGCAGCCAATCCTCTACCCGGCGGTGCCCGATGATGCCGCGCGCCTGCGCTTTTTCATCTCTTGCCTGCACGACGCGGCGTCGCTCGACCACGCTGCGGCGCTCGTCGCGGCGACGCTCGAGCGGGTGCGGGCTGAGTAACGGAGGCGACGCCCAGCGCGGCCCACCCCGTTTCTGGCGCGCCGTGACGACGGAAGCACGCTAAATCAGGCACGAACAGGGGGGCCCGTGGGCCTGCGTCAACGTTTTCGAGACTTTTTGGAGGGGCGCCCGACGTCGCGCAACTCGACCCAGCGGGCGCCGATCGGCGTGCATCCCACCGCGGCGATGGAGGAAGAGTGGAAGGAGCTGCCCGAGCAGGTCGACGGGGCGCTCAAAAAGCTCGGATCCGCGGTGGTCAGCACCTGGGAGGTCGGGGCGTCGGAGCTCGCGCGCGGGCTCGTCGGCCGCGCGGACGAGAAAACCCTGATTGATCGTTACTCGGACAGCCTGGTCCCGACGCTCGCGCCCTTCCAGGATCTCCACAAGGGCTGCAGCAGCGCCATGGAGCAGGCGTGGCGTGCCGCCCGTCAGGCCGACGATCTCCGTGCGTTGACGCCGCCTTTGGTGGGCCTCCTGGCCCAGCTTGGCGACCGGGCGACAGCGGGCTGGGCCAAGACCACCGAGTACCTTGCGCCGGTGTTTGCGCTGGCGCCAGATCCGGCCGCCGAGCGGGACCGGTTCTTGAAGGCGGGCGCGGTGCTCGGCCAGGCGTGTGTGGCGCGCGAAGCGCTGCTTCGGACCCAGCTCGAGAAGCTGCCGGATGCTTCCAGTCTGAGCGTAGGGATCAACGATGCTTTTGACGTCTGGCAGGAGGCGATGGTCCGGGACATCGAGATGGGGGTACACGCGGCGGTGATGCCGTTGGCGACGGCGATCCGGCGCGACTGAGCCCGCGCTCCGCGTCGCTGAATACGCGTCGGGCGCTCCGGTGGCCGCGCTACACTTCGCCGATGCTGCTCCTCCTTTTCAGCTGCCACACGTTGGTGCCGGGCTCGTCGGCGCCACCGGCGACCTCGCCGGCCGAGCCCGTGCTCAGACGCCTCACGGCGGTTCAGTACGAACGGGCCATCGCCGATCTGCTGGGTGACGAGCTGGTGTTCACCGAGGGGCTCGAACCGGACGCCGCAACGGAGGGGCTCGTCGCGATCGGCTCGGGCACCAATGGCCTGTCCGCTTGGGGGGTCGAACAGTATGAAGCCTCGGCGTTTTCGCTCCTCGGCCAGGCGTTGGAGCCCGGACGATGGGAGTTTTTCATTCCTTGCACCCCGGTCGCCACCGTCGATGCGGCCTGCGCCGAGGCGACGCTCGCGGCGTTGAGCCGGCGGGCCTGGCGCCGGCCGCCGACTGAGACCGAGCTCGCGACCCTGGTCGGTCTCGCCGGGGACGCAGCGTTGACCCTTGGAGATTTCTACGAGGGCCTTGGCTATGCGCTCGCCGTCGTGTTGCAGACCCCGGACTTCATCTACCGAGTAGAGCTCGGTGAGCAGGACCCGGCGGACCCGAAGAAGCGACGGTTCACGGCGTATGAGACGGCGACAAGGCTGTCCTTCCTCCTCTGGGATCGCCCGCCCGACGACGCCCTCCTCGACGCCGCGGCGTCGGGCGCGCTCCTCACCGACGAGGGCCTCGCTGCCGAGAGCGAGCGGCTCTGGGCCGATCCCCGGGCCCGTGACGGCATCCGCGCCTTCTTCACCGACATGCTCGGCCTGGGGGCGCTGGACAGCCTGAGCAAGGACCCCACGATCTACTTTCATATGAGCCCGGAGCTGGGCGCTTCGGCGCGTGAACAGACCCTGCGGGAGATCGAGCACCTGGTGTTCGAGCTCGATGGCGACTACCGCGATCTTCTGGTCAGCCGCGAGACGTTCATCGACCAGAAACTCGCGGCGATCTACGGGATTCCCGCTGCCGTGCCGGACGACTTCGGCGCGGTCACCCTCCCCGACGACGGGCGCCGTCGCGGCCTCCTGGGCCAGGCCAGCGTATTGGCCCTCCACGCCCATCCCGTATCGAGCTCTCCCACCCGACGCGGCAAATTTGTGAGGGAGGTCCTGCTCTGTCAGACCGTCCCCTCCCCACCCTCCGACGTGAACACCTCGCTACCTGAGGCCAGCGCCGAAGCGCCAACCCGGCGCGCGCAGGTCCAACAGCACCTGGAGGATCCGGCCTGCGCCAGCTGCCACCTGATCATGGATCCGATCGGCCTTGGCCTGGAGAACTTTGACGGCCTCGGCTCCTGGCGCGACACCGAGAACGGCGAGGTGATCGATGCGAGCGGCGATCTGGACGGTGTCGTCTTCGCAGACGCCTGGGGACTGGGCGAGGCGCTGCGCGAGCATCCCGCCCTGGGGCCCTGCCTCGTGGACACCCTGCTTCGGTACGCCAACGGGCGCAGCCTCGCCGCGGAGGAGGGGCCCCTTGCGGAGTGGCTCGCCCAGGACTTCGCAGCGAACGGCCGTTCCGTTCGGCACCTCGTGTTCAGCATCATCCTGAGCGACGCCTTCCGGCAGTCGGGTGAGGTGGCACCGTGAGGAAAATTGAGCTTCAAGGCAGGGTCCTTACCCGACGCGCCTTACTGCGCGGCGTGCTCGCGGGCGGTGCGGTCAGCGTGGGTCTGCCGATGTTGGAGTACTTCCTCGACCGCGGCCAGGCGCACGCCTGTGGTGGCGTCATCCCCGTCCGCTTCGGACTGTTCTTCTGGGGCAACGGGAACAAGCCGGATCGTTGGCTCCCTAGCGGCGAGGGCGAGACCTGGGAGCTCTCCCCTGCGCTGGAGCCGCTGGCCAACGTCAAGAGCCGCATCGCGGTCCTGACCGGGTTGGCGATCAAGACGGGCAACTCCGAGCCCCACACGTCGGGCTCTGCCGGCATCCTCACCGGCGCGGCGCCCCTCGTCGAATCGGACGACACGACCTTCGCGTTGGCGAGTATCGACCAACGGATCGCCGAGGCTATCGGTGGGGACACCCTGTACCGCTCCCTTCAAACCGGGGTCGCGCCTGGGACCGTAGGCGCGTCCTATTCGGCGCCTTGGACGCGTAATCCACCCGAACTCTCGCCCTTTGCATTCTACGAACGGGTGTTCGGCGCCACTTTTCGCGCTCCCGGGGACTCGGTCGCGCCCGACCCGAGCCTGGGTCTTCGGCAGAGCGCCCTGGACGTGGTTCACGCCGACCTCCAGCGGCTTCAAGGGCGCGTGGGGAAAGCCGACCGCGAGCGCCTCGAACAGCACATGGACGGCATTCGTGAGCTTGAAGCACGGCTTTCAAGACTCCAGGAGGATCCGCCCCAACTCGAGGCCTGTGCCGCCCCCAGCCCTCCAGCCGCCGAGTACCCCGACGTCGACGGGCGCCCGTGTTGAGTTGCACGCCCGTTGGCACACCGGACGGTAGGCCGTTGCACGTTGGCTGACACGGCCCGCGGCATGGGACCGGGCGGGTAGGGTGGGCTGCTCGGTCGAGGCCCGCCGACAACGGGCGGCGGCCGGTGGAGGATCAGGCG
>CANKTH010000036.1 GCA_947486185.1 Deltaproteobacteria bacterium | reverse complement strand
TCAGGTCGAGCAGCGGGATCGATCCGGTGACGACCGCGTCGTCGTGGGCGAGGCTGGCCGCCGCGAGCCTCGCGTTGTGGACCGCCCCTGCTGGCCGATCGGCGGTGAGCCGCAAAAACGTGCCCGCAACGCGGTTGAAGCGCTGGGAGGGGTCGAGCAGGTTGGCCAGGGCTACCACCAGCCAGCCGCGGGTGGCGGCGAGGTCCGAGAAGGCGTCGCAGCGGGCGCGACCCCAGCGGGCGGCTTCGACCCACTCGGCCATTCGCGATGCGGCGCGGTGGATATAACGATCCGCTTCGGGCTCGCGGTCCAGCAGGCACGCCGCAGAGGCGGCTCGCACGAGGTGGTTCACCACGAGATGATAGGCTTCATCGCCCATAAAGCGCGCTTCGTGCAGCTCGACGCGCGCGAGCACCACCTCCAGCCGCTCCGGTTCGTATTCCGGCCAGCGTTCGTTCGGCTCTTCGGGTTCAGCGTCCACGGCGGTCCAAGTTCGGCCTGACTACCACGAAGCCTGTGGATCGTCGCGTCCGAAAGGCCTGCGTACGCGCCAATCCCAGCGTGGACGGTTAGCACCCCTCCATGTGGTGGCTCTTGGCATGCGCGGGTGGGGTCGCTTCTGGCGCTCGGTCCGCGGAGAGTTTTTTCCCTCCATGGGCGGCGGAAGCGCGTTTTCGGCCCATCGCTGCCCCCGACGCGGCGCCAGACACGGCGGCAGTGCTCACCGAGAGCTGGACCGCGCGGGTGTCCGGCGGGGGCCCCTGGCGCTGGACCCTGGTGGACGGAGAAGATCCTGACATCGCCCCCGAGTTGGTGACCCTCGACCTCGACGGCTCCGACGGCCTCGTGCTCAAGGGCCCCGAGCTCCTCCTCCTTCCGGACCAGTTCGCCGATGGGGAGCAGGTGGCGGAGGGCGCCACGAACGTGACGGTGGTCGTACACAAGGACGTGCCGACCTGGTACGGCGTCATTCCCGAGGCGGTGGAGATCCAGATGGTGGGCGCCGTGAGCGGCTTCCTGTTCCTGGCCCCGGGTATCGGACCGGTGAAGTTCTCGTTGGAGGCTCACAACGCGGAGCTTGCTTGGTATCGCTGAGGCCGGTGGTCTCGCGTGAGGGCGCGCGCGCCGCAGAGGGGGCCGTTCGCGCTGCACGACGCGGCTCGCGCCCCGTGGCCCGATAGCTCAGGTCGAAGCGGCGACGTCCTCGCCCGCCTCAGGGCCGGAGCTGCCTCCCAGTACGTCACCCAGCCCGAACAGCGCGATCGCGCCGAGCACCTCGCCCAGCCACAAGGTCGCCACCCGAATCAGCAATGAGGCCGCTACGGCCTGACCCTCGTTGATGCCTGCGACCAACGCCAACGATCCCCCGGCGAGCGCGCCATCGGCTACGCCCAGCCCCCCCGGCATCGCGCCTCCCGCGACCGTCGCGAACGCGTAGAGGAAGGTGGCCACGCCGAGGTCGGCGTTGAGCCCAAAGCCGTTGAGCACGAGCTGGAAGCCGTAACATTCGGCGCCCCAGGCCACGAAGCTCACCGCAACCGTCAGTACGAGCGGTCCCGGCGCGACACAGACCCGCATCGCCTCGTACATTTCGCGGAGCTTCTCGCTGAAGCGTGCGATTCCTGGCATGCGGCCGAGGAGGCCGAGGACGGTGAGCGAGAGACCACGATGCGAGAGGATCGCGAGGAGCACCGCGCATAAAAGCAGCGGCCCCACGACGTACCCGACCCGGTCACCCGCGTAGGTGCTCACACCGAGCCCGGCCAGCGCCAGCACCGCGATGCCGTCGGTGAGCCGCTCGGTCACCAGCGCCGGCAGGGTGGTGGCCATCGGGACGCCCGTACGTTGGCGTACAAGGTAAGGTTTGAGGACCTCGCCTGCTTTTCCGGGCGAGATCACCATCGCGAGGCCCGCTACAAAGAACTTGAGGTTCTCCCAGATGTTGATCACCACCCCGAGCCGTCCGAGGAGGTAGTGCCACTTGAGGAAACGGAGCCCGTAGTTCAGCAGGGTCAGGAGCAGCACGGGGACGTAGAGGAGCCAGTTGAACTCGAGGAGGGCTTCGCCGACGTCAGTCACGCCGGCCCACGCCGAGAAGCCGACGAACAGCAGCACCGCGCCCGCCACCGCCCAGACGATCCAGCGGCGAAAGCGGGAGATCAGCGAGTTTTCGGCCTTCATAGGTCCTTTCGGTGGTAGAGGTGAAGGGTCGGGCCCATCCGACGGAATCCGCCGAAACCGGCGATCGGGAGGTAGAACGCGTCCTGCTGGTCAAAGACCGGCGAGACCCGCCCGGACCACGCCCTCTCACTGTGCACTTTCACATAGCGGCGGCGAGCGAGCTCCCGCACCGCTTCCGGGACGGCGGCGTAATGCACCAGCCCGTATTCTTCGAGGAGGAGCCACTCGGGCGGGTCGCTTAGCACCTCGCTGACCTCCTTCTGGCTCGCCAACTCCAGGCCCTCCTTCCGCAACACCCACAGGTCGTATCGGGGCCGTTCGGCCTGATACCATCGCAGGTCATCGGGTTTCCGGAAGCCGGCGGAGTCAGCTCGGCCCGCACGGGCTTCGTACTCGCGGGTCTGGTTGGCGACGTTGCGTTGAAGCAGCGGCGCACCCGAGCCGGTGCCGCCGTGCACGATCGTCGCGTCGGTGGGGACCTCGGCTTCGATATACGCGCCCATCGCCTCCCGGGTGTCGCCCGCGGCCATGAGTCGAACGACGTGTATCGACGAAAACGCTGTTGGTAGCGCCATCATCGCCAGTACGGCGATGCGGGGACCCAGCCGGTCGGCGAGCTCACCCGCGCCGAGGCACAAGAAGGGCACGACGGGCAGGATGTAGCGAAAGAACGCAGTTTCACCGTGACCGATTACCAGGTAGTACACCAGAGGGAACGCGTACAGCGTCAGCGCCCGGCGCCAGCTATGGCGAAACGCGTCCACGATGCCGATGGCGCCGCCCACGAGCAGGGGCAAACCGACGCCGTGGCGCAGCGACTCGGTGATGTGGTGTACGTAGCCGATTCCGATGTCGATCCGGTGACCAGTGGACAGGTGGGTGAGCTCGTAGGTGAAATCCTTGTAGAACGTTGGAAAGTCGAGCACGGCGAAGGGGGTGCCCAGGACGAAGGCGCCGACCATGACCCCGCCGCTGGCGATGAGCCGGCGGAGCCGGTCGGGCCAGGCTCCCGGCCCCAGAAGCGCGGCCACGGTGAGGGGCACACACAAGAGCCCGGCGTTGTACTTGGTAGAGGTGGCGAGACCTGCCAACATCGCCGCCACCACCGTCATCCGCCAGCCCCCGTCGGACTGGACCCGAGCGGCGGCGAGCACGGCCCCCGTGGCAAAAAAGCCCATCGGAATATCGGTCACGCCGAAGTGGCTGTCCCGCACATGGAGACACGCGACGGCGAGCAGGAGGCCGGCGCCGCGGCTCTGCTTGGTGATCAGCGCGACCGTGAGCGTGCCAAAGCCGGCCACCAACAGGCGCATCAGCAGGCGAAAGCTCGTGTCCGCCGCAAAAAAGCTTCGAAGGAGCTCCTCCTGACCGCTGAACTCGCTGATCAGCCGGCCGACGGCGTACCACGCGCCAAAAACCCCGAACACGAGGTACTTGAACAGGCTCGGGTAATTGAAGGAGTGCGGGTTGAGGTCCAGGGTCCCGAATTTCATGGCCTGGTAGGCGATCGTGAGCTCGTCCGGCCGCGACTCCGCCATCGGGAGTCCAAAATCGAGTCCCCATAGGCGGAGAAGCAACGCCAGCGCCACGATCAGCCACGTCGTGATCGGTCCTCGCATGCCTGCCCGCCCCTCCGAAGGCTATACGAGATATCCTGATCCCTCACCCCCGGTCGCGCCGGGAACGGGTGTTGAGGAGTCCCAGATGCCCCAGTATCGCGTGAGTTCGGTGGTCCGCGGCTCGCTGGAGATATTCGCCCCGAACTGGGTGGTGGCCCTAGGCAAAGGATTTGAGCTTTTCGGGGTGTTGGGTGACATCGAGGCGATCGCCTGTGAGGTGTTGCCCAATGGGCGCGTCCTGGTGCGCGACGTGACCCAAGGCGCGGGATTCGTGGTGAGCCCCGCCGGTGGCCCCCCCGAACACGACGATGTCACCGAGGAGGCTGTTCCGGACGACATCATCATCGTGGCGGCCGAGGAACCGGGCACCGAGCGGCCCTCGGGCCCCGATGGGATCGCCAACGCGCCTACGCCGGTGGATGCGTGCCATCGTGCGCTCGCTTGGGCCTGCCAGATCGCACAGGCCGAGTCCGGGGCGGTGTTGCTGTTGAGGCGGGACGGACTCCTTGAGTTCGTCGCCGCGGCCGGGCCGGTGTCCACGGGGCTCGTCGGCCGCACATTACCGACCGGCACCGGCTTCGCCTATTTCTGCGTCCAGAACCTGGCGGCGTTCAACATCCGTGACGCCTATGGCGACCCCAGGTTCAACATGGGGATCGACGTCAGCACCGGCTACCGTACCCGTGCATTGCTCTGTGTGCCCCTGATCGCGGCCGGGCAAGTGTTCGGCTGCCTGGAGCTGATCAACCGGCTGGGCGACGGCAGCTTCAGCCGCGTCGCCCGAATCGATGCCGAGACCGTCGCGGGCCACCTCGCGGCGCGCCTGGCGCCGGGGAGCTGAGGCCCCTATTGGACGGTGACGCCCTTGATCATGGTTGACTTCATGTCGGTGCGCAGGCGGTCCTGGAGCTTGGTGTAGAGCGCCATGTTCTCGGGATCTTCGCCGAGCTCCACCTCGCGGTCGTCCTGCTCGCGCACGAAGTATTTGTAGAGGGTGAACTCAATCTTTTCGCCGTCTTCGAAGTGGAAACGCCACAGGTGGCGGGAGCTGACTTTGCCCTTGGTGCCGTCCTTGAGCACGACGCTGACGTCGTTTCTCAGGGTGCACTCGTACATCCAAGGGTTGAAGTCGGAGCTGTAGGTACAGTCTACATTTTCCCCCAGCTTGCCCGAGACGACGCTGATGGTCTTGACGTCCGCCCACTTGACGCTCTTTTCGGTCGTGCCGACCTCTACGACGAGGCTGAGCTTGGTGTCTTCGGACAGCCAGGCGCCGTCACCGTAGAAGTCCTCGGCGCGCTCGATGCCCGTCACTTTCCCTGCTTTGCTCGTGCCATCCTGCCTGGTCACCGTCACGGTGAGGCTGGCGTTCTTCGGGGCGACCGGAGGGGGAGGCGGGGGGGGCGGCTCGGCGGGTGCCGCCGGCGCAGGAGCGGCGACCACGGGCACCTCGGGCACAGGTACCGGCGCGGGCTCCTTCTTCTTCTTGGCGCCGATAAACAGCAGGAACAACAGCGGCGTCAGTTTACGCATCTTCAGATCTCCGGAATGGGGAACGCGAGCGAAGGGCTCGTCGGGCAATAACCTGCGGCATTCGGCCGCCGCCGCGTTGTGATCGCCGCGTTGCTCGTCGGTCGCATACCTCGGTATGCTCCCTCCTCCCGCCTTGCGCTCACTTCGTGGCGACGCCCTCGGTGCTCGCAGTCTATTTGCCGACGAGCCCTAACCTCTCCTGCCCGGCTGACCAACCGGCGATACAACCCGCGACGACGACGGTCTCATTCCCACGTCGGGGTGTCGTGGAGCGGGTCTTCCCACACGAGGACCGCCGCGCCGAGCAGCATCACGATCGTCTGCTGAAGGCGAACGAGCACCGTGAGCACCAGCGCGTCGGCGAGGTCCAGCCCGGCCGTCGCGGTCAGGAGCGTACAGAACATAGCGTCCCAGCCGAGCTGGGTGCCCGGGAGCGCCACCAGCACCACCGCGCCCGAGGTGGCCATCGCGTAGGTGAACGCCAGCCCCGCGACGCTCGGCACCGCCCCGAGCCCCGTCGCCGCCACCCAGATCGCGAGCACCACCAGTCCGTGCCCGCACACCGCCCAGCAGGCGGCCAGCGCGTAGCGCCGCCAGCCCAGTCGTCCCACGTGCGCCAGGGAGGTCGCGAAACCCTGCACTGCCGCGTCGAGGGAGGCGAGCTTACGAAAGCGCCCTATGGTGAACGCCGATAGTTTCCGGAGAGGTCCCGGGTGGAAGGAGAGCGCGAGGAGCGTCAGCGAGCTCCCCGCGATCAGCACCGTCGCGAGGTACACCCAACGGAGCAGGGCCTCGTCGACCGGCAGCGTCCCAAAGGTCACAAGTATCAAGGCTGATAAGCCAGCGGCACCCAGGCCTACGAAGCGGGCGTGCACCCCCGCGGCGAGGGCGCTCGAGGCTGAGATCCCCGAGTGCCGCGCTGCGAGCGCCGCGGCGGCGACCTCCCCGACGGGGCCGGGGAGGGCGAAGTTGAGGAGACTACCGACCAGGAGCGCGCCGGTCAGCGGCAAGATCCTCACTTTTTCGCGCTCGACGATGAGCGCTCGCCATCGAAAGGCCAGGAGTACGATGCCCCCGACGAGGACCACCAGAGCCAGGGCCAGCGGGCCGTAGTTGATCCGCGCCGTGATCGTCTCCAGGCTGTCCGTGCCCAGATTCATCGACCGCAAGCCCCAGAGGGCCAGGGCGGCGGTGAGGAGCACCGTGACGAGCGAACGTAAGGTCCGTGCGAGGAGCCGGCGCCGGTCCAGCGCTTCGGGCAGCTTTGGCGGGGCCGGCGGGTTCATCCACCGTCCGCGCGTGAACACCGCGGGTTCAGGTCGAGACCAGACACATCCAAAGCTCCGGCCACCAGCGCCCGAGGCCGGGGAGGGCGGGTTTCCAGGGCGTCAATTTCCGTCGATCGAGGGCAGCGATTCGGTCTTGTCGGTGGACGACTCTTGGACCCGCATCCGGATTGCCGCCGCTTCTTCACCCGAGAGGCCGTACGCGGGCACCGTGCTGCGGGTCAGGTCGGACTGGAGCGCGATGGTCTGGTAGAAGCTGCGCCCGTGGTCGTACTGCAGATGGGTCGGAGAGGCGCAGCCGAGAAAGGCAAGAAGGAGGTAGAGGATCATCGGGAGCCCTGGGTGAGTCGTTGGATCGCAGCGGTGGCCGCGGCGTGCTGACGTTGGGAGAGCGCCGCTTGGTACTGGTTGAGCGCCGCCGCGACATCGCCCCGGCGTTCACAGGCAACGCCCAGGTTGTACCTCGCGTCTGCCTCGTCGCCGGTCGAGCGGAACAGCTCGAGCGCGTCGGAGTCTTTGTCCTGCGCAGCGAGCACAAAAGCAAGGTTGTTACGGGTACGTTCCGACGCCGGGTCCACGCGGAGCGCACGCCGGAGCATCAACCCGGCACGCTCCAGGTCTCCGGTGGAAAAATAGAGGTAGCCAAGGTTGTTGAGCCAGGCCGGATTCTCCGGGTTTATCCTCACGGCGTTCGTGAGTGCCTTCGTGGCGCCCTCCACGTCTTGCCGGTCCGAGCGGACGAGCCCCAGGAGCGCCCAGGCCCCGCCGTTGCGCGGGTGGCGGCGCACGAGTTTCTCCAACTGGAGCTCGCTCTCTTCGAGCATTCCGTTGGCGTGGAGCGCGCGGGCACCGACCAGATCGAGCGCGGGCGAGCTCCCCTCTTTCGCCCGGATCGCCGTCACCGCGGTGAGGGCCTCAGTGGTGAGGCCGCTGTTGATCATCGTGTCGATCACCTGGACCTGCGCGGCGTTCCGCGTCTCCTTGTCGCGCCAGTCGGGGCCGGGCTCCTCGCGCAGGGGAGCGTCCGCGAACGCGAGCAGCGCGAGCAGCAGGATCATTTCGCGCCTGCCGTGGTGTTGACGTGGGCGAAGTTGTTGATGACCCGGATCATCGCCGGCGCGAGGAGGATCACCATCAGACAGGGCAAGATGAAGAGGATCATGACGACCGTGAGCTTCGGAGAGACCTGCCCGGCTTTCGTCTCCGCCCTCTGCATCCTTCGGGTCCGGACGCCATCCGAGTGGACCCGGAGTGCCTTGGCGACGCTCGCACCAAAACGTTCTGCTTGGATCAGCACATTCACGAGCGAGTTGATCTCGTCCAGCCCGGTACGATCCGAGAGTCGACGCAGGGCTTCCACCCGCGCCATTCCCGCCGAGACCTCATGGCCCACCAGCTGCAGCTCGCCGGACAGCTCCGGCGACGCCGACTCGATCTCGTCGGCCACCCGCCGAAAGGCAGCGTCCAAACCCAAACCAGCCTCGACGCAGCTTACCAGCAGGTCCAGTGCGTCGGCGAAGCCCTTCATCAGCTCGTTCTGACGGTTGGTGATGATGTTGGAAATGTACATGTGCGGCCCATAGTAGCCGAGGGCCGCGACCAGGAGGGTGCCGAAGAGGGACCACAGCTCCACCCCGCGAGAGCTGAACAGCACGAGGCCCGCCAACGCCCCGAGGCCGAGGGTCAGGAGCGTGCGGAGGCCCGAGTAGCGTTCGACCGAGTCTTTCCTGCGAAAGCCCGCCTGGAGCAGCCGTTTCCGTAGAGCTTCCTGCTGGGCGCCGTCGTCTGAGATCGAGTATCGCGCGACCCGTTTCGCGAGGCTGACGAGATCGCTCTCGGTCGGGCCCGCCCCGACCGGGGTGTTCGTGCCGAGCCGGTCCGCGGCGCTCCTCTCGCGCGGCTGCATCAACTGCCAGACCGTCGCGGCCACGCCTACGACCGTGAGTGCGACGAGCCCAGGGATGACGATCGCGGGATCCATCAGGTGTCCACCGTAGAAATCTCACGCATCACGAAGACGCCGAGGCTGAACGACGTCACGCAATAGCCCAGCGCGAGCTTTCCCAGCGGATCGGTGACGAGCGGCCGGAGGTACTCGGGCTGGACCCAGGACAGGAACAGGGCGATGAAGATCGGCAGACCGCCGAGAACGTAGCCCGTGAAGCGGGCCTCAGAGGTCAAGGACTCGACCTTGCCCTGGAAGAGGAACCGGCCGCGGACGGTCCCTGAGATGCTGTTGAGGATCTCCACCAGGTTTCCGCCGGTGTCGCGTGCGAGGAGCACCGCGCCCGCGAAGATCTGGAGGTCGAAGTTGCCTGGGTTCCGCCGCAACAAGTTGGCGAAGGACTCCCGGAAGTCGCGCCCGAGCTTGTTCTCTTCGTGCAGCCGACCGAACTCGATCGAGATCGGCGGCTGCATCTCGTCTGCGACGAGGTGCATCGCGTCGGCGATGCCGTGGCCCGCCTGTAACGAGCGGGACACCAGGTCCAGCGCATCGGGCAGCTGCTCCGACAGGCGCTGGTTGCGGGCTTGTGCCTGCATTTTCAGGATCTGATAGGGCAGAAAGCCGAAGCCCATCACCCCGAGCATCGCGATGAGCGGGCTGCGGGTCAGGGCAAAGGCCAAAACCGCACCAACGCCGGCGCCTATCGCCATCCGTGTGTAGAGCACGTCGAGTGGGTAGGGGCTACCCGCCTGAAGCAGGATCTGATCGACGCTGCCACGCTGTGCACGCTTCGCTCGAGCTTGTAGGAAGATCCGCGCTGCGATGTCATCTTCGTCTTCGACGAGCCCGAGCCGCTTCTGGAGCGTCAGCGCCTCGGCGTCCTCGCGGTAGCGGACCACCCAGTACACCGTTTGGACGGCCAGCGCGACGGCGATGACAACGCCGACGACGATTCCGACACTCGCCAGATCCATCGTTCACACCTCCTGTTCGAAGCGAAAGAGCTCGGGAGGGAGCGCGATGCCGTTTCGCCGGAGCCGCTGGGCGAACTTGGGGTGCACCCCGGTCGCCTTGAACGCACCGCGGATCTTGCCGTTCTCGTCGACGGTACGTTGTTCGAACACAAAGATGTCCTGAGTCGTGATGACGCTGCCCTCCATCCCGCAGACCTCGGTCACCGCGAGCAGGCGCCGCGAACCGTCGGCCAGGCGGTCGAGCTGGATCACCACGTCGAGGGCGCGTGCGATCATCTCCCGGATGTTCTTGTCGGAGAGATTGGGCATCCCCATGCCGATCATCGTCTCGAACCGCGCGAGCGCGTCGCGCGTGGTGTTGGCGTGCACCGTCGCGAGCGAACCTTCGTGGCCGGTGTTCATCGCGGCCAGCATGTCGATAGCCTCGGCGCCACGGATCTCACCGAGGATGATCCGGTCGGGCCGCATACGGAGGCAGTTCTTGACGAGATCACGCTGGGTGACCTCCCCTCGGCCCTCCAGGTTCGGAGGCCGGGTCTCCAGCCGTACGACGTGGCTCTGTTGAAGCTGAAGCTCGGCCGAGTCCTCGATGGTGACGATCCGCTCCCCGTCCGGGATGGCGCTCGACAGCACGTTGAGCATGGTGGTCTTGCCGGAGCCGGTGCCGCCCGAGATGATCATGTTCAACTTGCTCTTGACGCAACCCCGCAGCACCTCCATCACCTGCCGCGGGCACGCGCCGAAGGCGACCAGATCGTCCGACGTGATCGCCTTGGTCCCGAACTTACGGATCGACACCGCGGGTCCGTCCAGCGCGAGCGGTGGAATGATCGCGTTGAATCGGCTTCCGTCCGCAAGGCGGGCGTCCACCATCGGGCTGGTCTCGTCTACCCGGCGGCCGACCGCGGACACGATGCGCTCGATCACCTGCATCAGATGGCGGTTGTCGTGAAACCGTACATCTGACTTCTGAAGTCGGCCAGCGCGCTCGATCCACACGCTGCCGGGACCGTTGATCATGATGTCCGAGATCGAGGCGTCTTTCAGCAGGGGTTCGAGGGGCCCGAGACCGAGGATGTCGTCGAGGATCTCCTCGACCAGCCGCGCGCCTTCGGTCTTCGAGAGTCCGGTAGCCTGCTTTTCGATCTCGTAGGAGAGCTGCTCCCGGAGACGCCCGGCGAGCTCGTCCCGGGGGGTGCCCGCGACCTGTTTGTAGTCGATGTCCTCCAGGAGCTCTCGGTGTAAGCGCCGTTTGATACGCTCGTATTCCTGCGTGTCGGTGGCCGGCCCAAAAATCCGCTGCTTGAGCTGGGCACTCTTGACGCGGTCGATCAGCTTGGAGGAGGACATGGGCTACCTTACCGGCCAAAGAGCCGGTCGAAGATTCCTTTAGGCTCGGTGGTCTGGTCTGAGTCCAACCCGGTGGCGAGCCCCACGAGGCCCTCCAGGTCCTTACAGATCGGCGCACGGCGATCGATCTCTCGAAGGAGCCGGCCTTCGTTGTAGGCCCGGTAGGCCGTTCGATCGTACTGGATGGTCAGATCGATCTTGCGGCCGGCGCGGGCTTCGATGTCCATCAGGCCGACGTAGGACAGTTTCTTGTCCCACTGATTCAACACCAGCTTGATCCTGGTTTTCTCCACCCCGAGGTGCTCCATGAGCTGGAGCTGCCGCCAGGAGTTGCGCACCGAGGGCACATCGGGGGTGGTGACGAGGATGACCTTGTCGGCGACCGTCAGCGCGGTCAGGCCGGCCTCTTCGAGTCCGCTGCCGCAATCGACAATCACGAACTGATAACGCCGAGAAACGGCGGTCAGTACCTTGACGATGACGTCGCTCCGCGCCTCTTCACGTTGGTCGAGCTGCTCCGACTGCGCGAAGATGTGGAGCTTGCTCGGATGGATCGTGGCGTGCGCCGCGAGCACCCGGTCGTCGAGCCGGGGGAGGTTTCGGATCAGGTCGTGGAGGGTGGCCTGGGGCTTGAGGTCGAGCACGGCGGCGACATCACCCATCGCAAAGTCGAAATCGACCACGCAAGCCGACTGTACCGGGGCCAGCTCGGCCGCGAGGTTCACAGCGATGGTGGTCGTTCCGATCCCCCCTTTACTGCCGACCACGACGATGATATCTCCGGCCTCGATGTCGTCATTCTCGGCGAAGCTGGCGTCGTGCACCGCCTGCCGCAGGAGCTCGGCGTCGTCCGGGAGAACGACGAACTCCCGAAAACCAGCGCGCATCGCTGAGCGGATCCGGTCCGGCTCCGCGCGGCTGGAGATCGCGACGAGGTGGACGCGGCCGTCAGCCGCGACGATCTCCGCGGCACATGCCACTGCATCCTCAAAGTCGCGGTCGAAGCCGAGGATGACCACGTCTGGGTGGCTGGATGCGACGGTGCTCGGCGCGACGTCCAGAGAGACCGCCTGCGGCGCGATCACCGCCTCGGCCCCCAGGGCCTCGCGGATCATGCCGAGCGTACGCGCATCGACGCTCACGCACAGCACCGAAGCGACGCCGGAGCGGATCGAGCCCGACTTGGCCATCGCTCAGTCCCCCACGCAGAGCTGGCGCTCGCCCCAGCTCAGGGATGCCAGGTTAAAACGAAGCATCAACGTACCATCCCGAAAGTGCCGGTGGGCTCGGCGGTGCGCGAGCCCGGTTTGGTGAGGTGCCCCATGATGAACAGCTCGAAGTCGTTGGGGTTGTAAGCTTCGGTGGTGCCCGGTGCCGCCGGGACTTCTTCCGGAGCCATCGGCCGCACGAGGTGGGGGGTCACGAAGATCACCAGTTCACGTTCCGAGCGTTCGTGGCGCACATACCGGAAGAGCGCGCCGATGAGCGGGATCTCTCCGAGGATAGGGATGTGGCTGCGGGACGCGGAGACCCCTTCGTAGAGAAGGCCGGCAACGGCGAAGGTCATGCCGTCACCGATCCGGAGGTGCGTCTGGGAACGAGCCACGGACAAGCCCGGGATTTCGATGCCAACTGCCTGGAGCGAGGTGCCGGGGTCGATGTTGGAGACCTCGACGAAGCAGTTGACGTCGATCACGTTGCCCGCGAGCACCGTGGGCACGGAGACGAGCTTGATCCCGTACTCCTTGAAGTCGATCGAGATGGTGCCATTGGACTGCCCGACCGGGATGGGGACCTCACCACCCGCGAGGAACTCGGCCTTCTGCCCCGACAACGCGACCACGGTCGGCTCCGCCAGGGTGCGCGAGAGGGAGTTCTGCTCAAGGATGTTGATCATGCCGTAGAGAGACATGCCGCTGCCGATGGCCACCTGCGCCGCGAGCAAGCTGAACCCTTCCGTTCCCGGAGCTGCGAGCACCGCGTCGTTCACGGTCGGAAACCGGACCCCCTGCTTGTACATGGTGATGTCGCCGTTACCGCCGCTGATCGGCGGCATGAGCGAGAAATCACCATACGGCGTGATCTGGTAGAAGTTGAGTCCGAGCTCGCGCATCGCGGTGCGGTTGACCTCGGCGAAGACGACCTTGAGCTGCACCTGGCTGTCGCCGCCCACCGACACCAGGTTCACAAACTCGGGGTCGTAGATGCGCGCGAGCGCGACCACCTGCTCCAGGGTTTGGAGGTCGGGCACCGTGCCCTCGACGACCATCCGATCCTCGATCGCGTAGACGCGCGGCGGATTTTTCGGAGACAATGCGCTGATGCGGATGCGCACCTCTTCGACCTGCGAGTTCTGTACCGCAACGATGTACCGTTTGGGCTTGTCGGGAGCGCCCTGGTACCAGACCCAGAGATCGGTGGATCCGACCGACTTACCCCGTAGCTGGTACTGCCCGGTCTCCAGCGCCCGAAGCTCGACCACGGTGTCGTCGGTGGCGAGGATCCGCGAGATCGGCCGGCCTTCGCGCCGGATGACCGATTGGCCGAGCGACACCTCGATGACGTCGACTGCCTCAGCTGTGCTGGCGGCCGCGTCAGTGGCCCATGCCGGGGGCGCCAGCGCGAGCATGAGGGAGAGGACGGTTGCGCCAAACATGAGCACGGCTACCTCTAACGCTTATTTTTGGTGTCGTTCTTGGGGATGGGATTGCCGGCGGCGTCGAAGCCGACCTGTGTAAGCACGTTGCCGTTGACGACGTCGATGGTGGTGCCGCTGCCGCCCTGGGGCGCGGGCGGCTCCGTACGGATCACTGAGGGTGAAGGAGGCGCCTCCGGTGCGCCCGCCGGCCTACCGAGGAGCGCGGCGACGCCGGTGCGCCCGGTGTCGTCCACGATCGCGATGTCGATGTCGCTCCGGAGCACCACGCTGATGTCGCCCCGGTTGACCGCGAGCGCGAGCCGCTCGGCCTCCTCCGCGGTCACCTCGAGCGTGATGGAGGGGCGGAGCTTGGCCGTGACGTTGGGATTGCTGCTGGAGGGCGCCTTCGCGGGTTTGCCGTCCTTGCTGACGGGCTCCGCGACGAAAGCCTCGTTCCGGTTGTCGAATTCGTTGCCTACGGCCAGCACCTTGACGCCTTGCAGGATGGTCTCCGAGTACCAGTTCTTGACCTGCTCGTCATCGGGTCGAATCGTGACGATGATGTCCACAAAGTTGTTGGGGAGGAGCAGGCCGGCGACGGCGGTTTCGGTGGTGACCGCGATGGTCATGGCGCGCCGGCCGGGCTGCACGATCGCGTTGAGGCCAACGCCCGCGTCGGCGCGGGCGAGGCGCTCTTGCCGGAGCAGCTCGTTCGCGAGCACCCGCTCCTTGGGCGTGCGGCCTTGCACCTCTGCGATCGTGTTGAAAACGCCGAACTCGGGGACGGCCTCCTTGGCGAGCGTTCGAACGACCAGATCCGTCTCCCGGATCGCCTGCCCGACGTACAGGTTCCGCGCCGCCACCACGACGTCCACCGTCTCGGCCGCGGTCAGTTCGGTGGCCTGCTGGCCCACACTCCCAAGATACCGGCTGACCGCCACGGCCGAGAAGAGCGCCGCTCCCAACGTGAGCGCAAGAAAGAGGCCTGCTCTGGCACGCGTCGCCGACGGCGTTGGCGGCATCCTGGCTCCTGGCATCGGGAAGGGTTGAACCTAAGGCGCCCACGCCAACGACCCTTCGGCCGTCGTACACGGGACCACGCCGGTGCTTATCCGGAATCGGTGCCGGGGACACGGGCAAAGACCAACACCGACTGATACCAGGAAGTTCGGTTCCTTGGACGCCGTGCCCGGAGTGCTAGGGGTCGGACCGGGAGGGCCCGCGTCGGTAGATGGGCGGGGGTAGGGGCAGCGTGACGCCCTCAACCCCAAAAATGCGACGACCGCGCCGGGATCACCCGCGCGGTCGTGCAAGACGGGCCTGACGGCCCACCCGTTCGATCAGGAACCGGCGCCGGTCGCGGTGGACACAGTGTCGGCTACGCTGGTGAACATGTCGGACAGGTTCTGCCCGAGGGTGGTAAGCGCCAAGATGATGGAAACCGCGACAAGGGCCGCGATCAGGCCGTACTCGATAGCAGTGGCGCCAGACTCGTCGTTGATAAGGGCGTTGAACATGGCAATATATCTCCCGTCGTTGGTGGTGGTCGGTGTGCCGCGTCTCCGCGGTGGCTGCGGTTTCTCTCGTCGCCGCCCTATATGAATAGCCACTCCCTGGGGGGGCATCAAGAGGTCTCGTAATGTTTTTTTATGTCATACGTGCGTCGCGAATCGTAATAGACGAGTTCCCAGCTAAGAAGCCGAAAAACCATTCTCCCAGCGCCTCCTGCCGCCAGGGCTCCAGCGGCTGACCGCGCGCGAGGCGTGACACAGTGTCTCCCCCGAGGGTGAGCTCGGCCGCCGCGCCGGTCTGCCGCTCGGCCACTCGCGCGGCGAGGCGCACAAGGTCGGTCCAGAGGCGGTCACGGTAGGGTGCGGCGTCCGGAGCCGGGGCGGCCGCCGCCGCAGCGAGCACCGCGAGGATCGCCGGGCCATCCCGGCGGATCAGCGCGGGCGATAGACGCCGGTTGTTGCCGATACCCTCGAGCGTGGTGGGCGACCGGCGGGCCAGATCGAGGATCGCGGCGTCCGCGAGCACGTTCTGACGAGGCTGGTCTCGCTCCCGCGCGACACGTTCGCGCCACGCGGCCAGGGCCTGGGCGGGGGCGCGCTCGTGCGGCTCGAGCGCGAGCGCCGCGGGCATGGAGCGCCACACGGCCTGGTCTTCGGGATCCGCAAGGATCTGGGCGAGCTGCTCGTCCATCAGGCCGCGGAGGATCTCTCCCTTTCCGCCCTCGTCGACCCTCGCCTGAAGGCGGTCGGCGGCGGCGTGTAGCCAGAGGACGTCTTCCGCGGCGTACCGGAGCTGATCAGGGTGCAGCGGTCGGGTGGACCAATCGGACATCGTCTCATGTTTGGCTATATCTCGGCCGATAATCTCGCGGAGTACTATGCCCAGGCGCGTTGGGTACCCGTAGCCGAGCAGGCCCGCGGCGACCTGGGTGTCAAACACCCGGCCAGGCCGCAGGTTTGCCACTCTGGCCAGAATCTGGAGGTCGGCCGTGGCGCCGTGGGCGATGAGCCTGCGCGCGCTGAGCGCCGCGCCGAGGGGCCGGAGGTCCAGCCCCGGCACCGGGTCCACCAGCCAGGCCTCGCCCTCTCTCGGTCGGAGTTGCACCAACATCAACCTCGGAAAATACGAGCGTTCGGGGTGAAACTCGGTGTCCAGCGCCACGTCGTCGGTCGTCGCCATCGCCGCGAGACAACGTTGTAGTCCCTCGGGGGTGTTCACGTAGTTGGCCATCGTCCCCCGTTGTAACCGCCCCAGTGCGCCGACCCCTGGCTCGGTGGTCAGGAAGCGGACGCGTCGCGACGGGCCGGCGTGGTCCGGAGTCCGCGCGGCCGTTAGCGCACCGTGTGGACCTGCCTTCGACCCGGATGTGGCGTGATGTGGACGCCGAGCTTGCGGTGGTCAACGTGGTCGGCGCTTGGGTGCAGGTCGCGGTGGACGCCGGAGAAGAGGTGTTTCACCTTGTCAATGCGGGAGCGAGCCGGGTGGAGCCCCTCGTGGAGCATCCGGCAGCCGAGGCCCAGCTCGAGCTGAAACAAGTGGCGGTGCGCGAACTCCCGCCCCAGAGCGTACGGTCCCTTCTGGGTGCAGCAGATTTTGGGCGACGTATCTGGTTCTATCACTACCTCCGGGGCTGGCTCTCGGCCTCGGTCCGCCGTTTCTGGGATCAGCAGGAGGAGCGCCTGCGCCTGGGTCTGATCGATCAGGGGGCGCGGGAGCGCCGCTTGATCCATCTTCGACCGCTTCTCCGACGGGGGTTGGGGGAGGATGGCCTGGCCGTACTGGATGAGCCTGACGCGGCGAGTCGGGTGAAGGTGTTGGACGAGCTCCTCCGTCGGCCAACGGCGCGACTCGGGCTCGTGGTCCTCGCGCGCCGTGTCGGGCGTCCCCCCGATGAGCTGATCGAGGGCATTCGTCGCGTAAACACGGCGTCTTCCCTGGGCGACAATCCCTTCTGGGCCTGGGTGCTCTATGGGTCGGCGCGGAAGCTCCCGTTGTGGTTGGAGGACCGCGAGCTTGCGGCGGCGCGCGCCGGTCTCGGACGGATTGGTGCCGATCTTGAGGCGACACGAGGAGAGCCTGCGAGGGTGGACGTCATCCTCTCGGGGACTCGGGCACCGACGGCGGAGGACGTGCGGCGCCTACGACCGGGGGGGCAGGCCGTGTGGTGGGGCGACGGAGCGGCGGTGCGGCCCGGCTTGCGCCTGGACGCCGAAGCCGGCGAGCGGCTGACCGGTCTGGACCGTGTGGGTATCTGGGGGCCGGGACGGGTGGCGATCCGGTGCTGAGCGCAGTGGGTTAGTTGCCGGCGGTGCGTCTTCTGGTCGGCGTCATCCGTTGGTTCCTCGGCCTGCTTCTGCCGGGACTGGGCTCGTTCTGGTCGGGGCGCCTTGGGTTTGCGCTCCTGTGGGCGTCGGGCGCGCCGCTGGTGCTCGCGCTTCCGCCCGCGGCGGTGGTGAGCGGCTGGTTGTCTCCCGATTACCTGCTCGCGGCTACGGCCGTGTGCCTCGTCGGGTGGCGGTTATTAGCCTCGTTTGAGGGTTTACGGCCGGGGGTCCCGGCGCCCCGCCTCGCGGCGTGGGATCTTCGTGTTGCCTTTGTGTGTGGATCAGTGCTCTGGTGGGCGTTGGGTCGCTCGGTCGCGGGTGCCCTTTTCGCCGAGTCGGATGTGGTCTTCACGCTCGAGATGGCGCCCACCCTCCTCCCAGGTGACTCGGTCCTGGTTCGGCGGGGCCTGCTCTCGGCGCCGTTGGAGCGCGGCGCGGTGGTCGCCTGGCGCGCGAGCGAGAGCGCTGCGCCGCAGTTTGCCAGGGTGATCGCGGCTCCTGGGGAGAGGATCGACGAGGACAGGGGGCTGAGGCTGGACGGAGCGCCCGTGAGCGCCGAGCCGCTCGGCCCCTGGACCCTAAATGACCTGCGCTGCGTGCCGGTTGAGGGCGTCCTGGTCGTCGAGGGGCACGGGGCCCGCCGATGGCCCACGTTTCGCGAGT
Source organism: Deltaproteobacteria bacterium (assembly GCA_947486185.1). GTDB lineage: Bacteria > Myxococcota_A > UBA796 > UBA796 > SXON01 > CANKTH01. The sequence continues at coordinate 24,291 of CANKTH010000036.1, read as the reverse complement.
TGGATCGTGCGGTGACCGCCAGCCCGGTGACGGTGCCGGCCGACGCGTGGTTTCTCCTGGGCGATGCGAGGGAGTCGGCGGTGGACTCGCGTGTGGTGGGGTGGGTGCCCGGGTCGCGTATCATCGGGGTTGTCAGCCATGTGTGGCGCTCGGTGGATCCTTGCACAGGCGAAGCGCGTCCGCTGCGCCCGGGACCGCTGCCCCGAATTGAAGCCGCGCTCCTGGGCGGCTGACTTGACGCGGGCGCCTACGTCTGGAACAAGGGACGGGATGCGTCGCGCCTTCGCACTGCTCGTGGCCCATACGGTGGTGGCGGTATTGCTGTTATGGCCATCGATGCTGGATCCTGAGGGATCCCTGCCGGGATCGATCCGCACCGACCTGTGGGACAGTCTGTGGTCCTTCTGGTTCGCGTCACGCGAACTGGCGGCGGGGCGGCTGCCGATCTCGGTAGACGGCCTGCTGAATCACCCGGTAGGAGGCACGCTCTGGGTCGCCGACCTCGTCAACGCGCTTTTTGTCGTCCCCCTGCTCGCGGTCCTCACCATTCCGCAGGCCTACACCCTGCTTGTCCACGCGCACTTGGTGTTTTCGGGTGTCGCGGCAAACCGCCTCGGCTCCGCGGTGTGGGGCGAAGACCCTCGGGCCGGCTGGTTCAGCGGCTTGGCGTGGCAGAGCGCGCCCCTGCTGCTGGCGCACGTACACAATGGCGCCAGCGAGGCGATCGGGGGAGGCTGGCTCGCGCTGGCCCTCCTCGCGGCCGTCCGGATGGGCCAACAGCCCAGCCGCGGGAGGATCGTCGGACTCGGGCTCGCGCTCGCTGTCTGTTCGTGGGCGCACTGGTATGCGGGGGTTTGTGCCTTCCTTTTTTGCGCGGTATACGGGACAGGCGCGGTGCTGGCCAAGGGTGAGGCGCTCCGGTCGGAGGCGCTGCGGTCCAGGGCGCTTGGCTGGGGCGCCGCACTTTGTCTGGGTTTGCTCCTGACGCTTCCGTACGCGTGGGCCTCGCGGAGCGCGTCAACGGCATCCGACAACGTCGTGGGTATCAAGACCGAGCGAGAGCTCGCCGCGGTTCGACGTACGATCGGCGCCGCCGACCCTCAGAGCTTCTTCATTCCCGGGGATCATCGATCGCCTGACCTGGGCAAACTCTCCCCCTACAACGAAGAACATCGGCACTGCCCCTATCTCGGCTGGGTCGTGATCGTCGGCGCCGCGCTGAGCTGGCGGCGCGTTCGGCATCCGTCCTGGTGGATCGCGGCGGTGACGGGCGCCCTGCTCGCCCTCGGCCCGGTGCTCACCCACGAGGGTGCCCCCGTGATCATCGCGAGGAAGCTTGCGTTCCCTCTACCCTATCTGCTGCTGGAGCCCCTGCCCGGCTTTGACTCCCTGTCACTGGTCTGGCGGCTCGCCGCGCTCCCGGCGCTGTGTCTCACAGTGCTCGCGGGCGGCGGGTATGCCGGGATCCACCTTGCGGGTCGTCTGCCGGTGTGGGGTCTGGCGGCCCTCCTTGCGGTCGCCGAGACCCGTTTCGCCTCGCCGATGCGCGGCGCGATCGCCACGGTGAGCGCGGAGGTCGCCGCACCGATCCTGGCGCTGGCCGAGGCCCCGGACGGCGCGGTGATGAACTACCCGGTCGTCGGCGGTCGCCCTTACCTCTACGAGCAGACGGCGCACGGCAGAGCCCTTGCAGGAACCCTGAACTTCCCAAACAACGCTGCGTCGATGAGCCTCTGGCGTCTGGTGCTCAACAACAGCGGCGCGCCCAAACCGGATTTTCCGCGGGCCTTCGGAGAAGAGGCCCAGAAGCTGGGGATTCGTTATATCGTGCTCCACGTGGACGCCTGGGCGCCAGCGGATATGCACGACATCGCCGCACGCTCGGTCCGCGAGATCTTCACCCCGATGGCCGAGACGTCCGCGGTGCGCGTCTACCGACTTTATTGATGTTTGCACCTACCGGATGGCGCTGATGTTGCCCGCCGCGCCCGACGTGGTGGAGGGGTTGGGGCCCCGCGCAGAGCGGCAGTTGTTTGACCAGACGGTCGAGGTCTGGCGGGCGAGGAGCCAGAAGGACTTTCCGGAGATCCTCGTCGAACCTGGGACTGTCGCGTCGGCGTCGGCGCTGAGGGCCGCGCGGCAGCTCCTGCGCGCCGGGCCGCGTCGCCTCGTGCCCGGAGGCAGCACCTTTGCCCCGGTGCACGCCCTCGGTGCCCCGGCGTGGCTCGGCCAGGCCGACGGGGCGCCCGAGCCGCTTCCCCCGGACGAACGCGAGGTTCCTGGCTTGCAGCTGGGCGGAGCGCCGGTCCGGATCGCCGACGCCTGGGCGGTCCACCTCGGTCACTGGAGCCAGCTACTGTGGGGCAACCTCTTGGGTCTCCCGGTCTTCCTCTTCGACGCGATGCTCGGCAGGAATCCCCTGTTTTTCTGGAGGTTGGGTCGGGCGATCCTCAGGGCTCGGTCGTTCCGTGCCGAACGTGTGGGCGCGGCGCTCGGGGTGAGGGAGCCCGGGGTGGAGGTCCATCCCAGCGCGACGGTGGAGGCGAGCGTCTTGCGCCGCGGAGCCCGGGTTCACGCGGGCGCGGTCGTGCGAGGCGCGGTGCTCGGGGAGGGCGCGGTCGTCGAGGAGCTCGCGATGGTCGAGGGCGCGGTGCTCGGCGCGGGCGCCCGGGTGCAGCGGATGGCGATGGCCAAGTACAGCGTGATCGAGTCGGGTGCGGCCTTTGCCGGCATCATGCAGCTGGGCGTGCTAGGGGCCGGCGCGGTGGTGAAGCAGGGGGCGATCCTCATGGACATGCGCTTGGAAGGGGACGTTCGGGTGGAGGTGGGTGGCACGTTGCGGCCCGCACCCTTCGGCATGCTCGGGGTCTGCGTCGGACCACGCGCGGTGGTCGCCCAGGGCGTCCGGATCGCCCCGGGACGGGTGGTGCCGGCTGGGCTGACTGTGTTGTCGGAGGCCGGATCGGTGCTCTCTCGACTCACGGTGCCCGAGGGCTGCCGTGTGGCGAGGGTGAAGGACGGTGGGTTGGAGTCGCTCAAATGAGGTGGGGAGAGGTAGATTTTTCTGGAGTGCTCGTGGGCGCGTACCTCGCTCCCCTCACGCTCCTGTGGGCGGCGCTGGCCGCGGGCGTCGGGCAGTGGCAGCGGCGGTTCGCGCTCTCGAACGCGGGACCGATAGATTTGCCGCGGGTCAGCATCTGTGTGCCCGCCCGCGACGAGGCCCACCAGATCGGCGCATGCATCCGCGCGGCCTTGGCCCAGGATCATCCCGATGTCGAGGTCCTGCTGGTCGACGACCAGTCCGCCGACGGTACCGCGGAGGTGGCCACCGCGGCCGCCGCTGGGGATCCGCGGTTTCGGGTCCTCGCGGGAACCGCGCCAGCGGCAGGTTGGGCGGGTAAACAGTGGGCCTGCAATCGGGCCGCCGGATCGGCAACGGGCGAGATCCTCCTTTTTGTCGACGCCGACGTGACGCTCGCGTCGGGAGCGGTGCGCAGGGCCGCTTCGGTGTTGGTCGCGCGTCGTCTCGGGCTCTTGAGCCTCTTCGGAACCTGGAAGCTGGAGAGCTTCTGGGAGGCGGTGGCGATCCCGGTGATCGGTTGGTTCGTTCGCGGCGCGGTAGATGTCGATGCCGTCAACTCTCCGGGAACCGATGTCGCATTTGCGAATGGGCAGTTCTTGATGGTGAGCCGCGAAGCGTATGACCACGTTGGCGGGCATGGAGCGGTCCGAGACACGGTGCTCGACGACGTTCGCTTGGCGCAGGCTTTCAAACGGCGGGGGCACGCGCTCGGTCTGTTCTGGGCGCCGGAGCTTTTCGAGGTGCGACTGTACCGCTCCCTCGGGGAGATCATCAGGGGCTACAGCAAGAATTTCTATGAAGGTATGAACCGTCAGCCGCTGCTTGCGCTCGGGGCACTGCTCTTCGTGCTGGTCGGTAGCCTCTTCCCTTGGGGGATGCTGGCAGCCAGCGTCACCCGGCCCGCGGAGGTGCTGCTGGGGGAGGACCACCTCGGGTGGTGGCGTGGCTGGACGGCGCTCGTGTGTTTATTACCCTTGATAGTGCGATATCGGCTGGAGCGTGCGGATGGGCGGAGCGGGGCCATGGCGTTGACGGATCCGCTTGGCAATCTCGTGCTCGCCTGGGTGCTGCTTCGCTCGGTGTTTTCAGTTTCGACGGTGTGGAAGGGGCGCGAGTTTCACGACGGGCGGGTCGGAGCGCGGGATCCAGGCTGAGAGTGGGTCAACTCGCCGCGGCGTGTAGCCCAAACTCCAGCAGTCGCCTCACCAAATCGGTGACGGAGTCCGAGCCGGTCTTCTCCAACACCCGCGCCCGATGGACCTCAACGGTGCGCTCGCTGATGTCGAGCGCCTGCGCGACGTCCTTGTTGCGGCGGCCTTCAAAGAGCAGGTCGAGAACCTCTGCCTCGCGGGGGGTGAGCCGGCCGAGCCGCTCGCTCAGATCTGCCGCTTCGAGGCGGAGCCGCCAGGTCAGTTCGGACGCCGCCAGCGCCTGAGCGATCTCGTTGACCAGCAGGGCGCTCTCGATGGGTTTTTCCAGCATCGTCCTGGCACCCGCGCGTACGGCACGGACGGCCGACGGTACGTCCCCGTGGGCCGTGAGCATGATCACGGGCACGTCGACCGGCCGCGGAACGTAGGCCTCCACAAACTCGAGACCGGACATTCCGGGCATCCGCACGTCCATCAAAACGCAGCCGCGCATCGGACCTTGAAGGCTGGCGACCAGGGCCTCCGCAGAGGGGAAGGTCGCGACGTTCGGGTAGCCGCAGGCGACGAGCAGCGCGCTCAGCGCGTCGCGAACCGACTCGTCGTCATCGACGAGGTAGATGGTGGGTTCGGTCAATGGTTCATTCCGCAGTGAGGTTCTTTCTTCATTGGAAGTCTACCACGTTGGGCGCCGCGGAGAATGTCGAGACCCGAGTCTTTGACCTTGCGCGAACCACGATACCGCGTGCAAGGGCGCTTCCTGGGGCGTCAGGCCGACCCCGTGGCCGGCCGATCCGGTCGATCGGGGCGGCACCAGGATCGCGTGGGGCAGGGGCGTCGATCCGGATGTCGAACGTACAACTTCGGGCACCGGAGCCGCGGGAGGCCCGCACTCGGGACCGGTTTCGGTTACGCCGCGGGTGGCGGCGCGCCGCCAAGAGAGATCCAGGAGTCTCATGGCACCTTCGTTCCGCTCTGTTCCTTTCTTATTCCTTGCGGCCTGCGCAGGCGATCCCTGGGACTCCCTCGACGCCCGGTACACGGAGGTTGAGGTGCAGGCGGGTATGGCCAACCGCGACACCTCGCGCCAGATCCATAACAAGGAGGCGCGAAAGCGTAAGATCAAGGCAGAGTCGGCACGGGTTGCGCTGTTTCAGGATCCGGCGGTTCAAACCCTGATCGCCGACGCGCGCGCCGGGGGCGGCGACGTCAAGCACGATCCCGTCCGGGCGAAAGCTGAGCTCTACTGGCAGCGATCGCTCACGGCGCGGTCCTGGCGCACCGACGAAAAGGCGGAAGAGACGAGACTCGTCGCCGCGCTCGAGGAGGTCGCGGCGAACGAGGCGACCTGGTTCAGCCCAGATGGCGCCGTGAAGGTGGGGCTCTCGCAAAGTTGGGACGACGCGAGCCGCGAGGTAGACACCCTGGATGACGAGAGCCGAGCGGGGTTGGCCGAGTCCTGGGTGGAGCACCAGATCCGACCGCTCGGCTCGGATCTGGTCGCGCTCGTCGAGCTCCGGAACACGGTCGCGCAGCGGGAGGGCTTCGCAAACTACTGGGAGCTGTCGTTGGCGGCCCAGGGTCTGACCCCCACAGGCGTGGACGCGATCATCGCCGAACTGTCGGAGGTGATCCGACCGATCCTCGCCACCAATCAGCAGCGTATCGCGGTGACCGCGCAGAGCCTCGGCGTCGCGGACAGTTTTGCCAACCGGCCGCTCTTGCGCCGTCGTTCAGGGCTGGACGCCGGCCGCGATGAAGCGGAGGTCTACACCGACGCCGATGGTGCCGAAGAGATCGTTCGCACCGCCTTCGCGGATCTCGGCATCGACAGCTCGGGGTGGCAGGTGTTCACGGGACCCCGCCGCTATTTCCGGGCGGGGGTGAACGGCTTCGTGATCCGCCCTCCCGATCACGTCGCGATTGTGATGAGTCAGGATGAACGCTGGTCGTTCTGGCCGTACGAGGCCCTGGCGCACGAGGCGGGCCATGCGGTGTGGTGGCAGGGGGTCGGGCCTGACGCGGTGAAGAGCCCGGTGTACTGGCAGCCGCCGGACCCCTGGTTCGAGGGTTTTGCTCAGTTTTTTGAACGAATGGCCTTTGAACGGGCATTTCTCGAGCGTTACCTGCCCAATCTGCCTGCCGCTGAGCGGGAGGGCTTGTCGGCCTGGCGGGCGCGTCGCGTCGCCGAGGCGATCGCGGACTCGATCATCTCGGTGCAGGTTGAGCGTAAGCTGTATTCCAACCCGAAGGATCTGGTGGCATTGACCCGCGAGGCCGCGGCGTCGCGCAGCGCTCTTACGGGGGAGCCGCTCGGGCCGACCGCGTCGAACGGCCTGTCGTGGGAGAGCTCGCTGCTCTCCGGTCTTCTTTGGTCGTACCCGGCTTTTGACCAGAATTATCTCTACGCCTATCTCACCGAGGCGTGGATGTATGAGGCCGTCACCGCCGCGGTGGGCGATCCGGTGGGTAATCCCAAGGTCGGTCCTTTGCTCCAGGAAAAGCTGATTCGGGCTGACAATCTGGTGCCCTTCCCGGACCGGCTCTTCGCTATCGGGCAGGTGGATCGGGATGCCGCGCTCACCCGCTACCTGGCCAGCGGCCCTCTGCCGCCGCTCGAGGTGTCGCCTCCTCCACCTGAGGCCGCTGAGGCCGCGGCGGCCGGGGTGCCGAAGGCCGGTGCGTCGGGGCTCGGGACCCCCACGAGCCCCTGAGTGCGATTTCTCGCCGCCGCGACCTTCCTCGGGGCCGCCGGCTGGGTGGGCCTCCAGAACTCCCACGGCGAAGGGGAGATCTGGCTGTTTCCCTTCCTCGCATCGGTTGCCGGGCCGTCGCCCGCTGAGCAGGGGCGAGCGACGGTGTTGCTGTTATTGGCGGTAGGGTTGCTTTTTCTGGCGCGTGACCTTCGGTGGTACCTCCGGCGCCGCGCGGAAGGATAAGCGTCCCTGCGATGGACTTCGACCCTGATGCTCCCGCCGCGCCGGGCTCCCTATATGGCCTTCCGTTCACTGTCGACGCCGCACGGGCGGTGGTTGTCGCCGTGCCGTGGCAGGCCACCACATCGTACCGGCGTGGCACGCGCGACGGGCCCCGGGCGATCTCCGAGGCGTCGGCGCAGCTCGACCTCTTCGACGTGGACTTCGGCGCCTTCTGGGAGCAGGGGATCGCGATGCTCCCAGAGGATCCAGAGCTTCGGGCGCTGGATCTGGAGGCGGAGCCCGACGCGCTCGCGGTGATCGCGGGCGACGAGGACGCTGACGCGCTCCGCCGGGTCAATCAGCTGGGAGAGCGGGTCAACGGCTGGGTGCACTCGGTCACCCGCAGGATCCTGCTCGCAGGAAAGATCCCGGCGATCGTCGGTGGCGACCACTCGGTACCGTTTGGGGCGATGCAGGCGGTCTCTGAGCTCCACCCCGGCATCGGGGTGCTCCATATCGACGCGCACGCGGACCTTCGGGATGCCTACGAAGGCTTTGTATGGTCGCACGCCAGCATCTTCCACAACGTCCTTCACCGGCTCCCGGGCGTCGCGCGGGTGGTGCAGGTCGGGGTGCGCGACGTCGGCGCCGCCGAAGTGGCGCTGGCGCGCGCCTTGTCGCCTAGGGTGGTGAGCTTCTATGACCGCGATCTGGCCTCCGCCGCCGCCGAAGGGCGGCCCTGGCAGGCGGTCGTGCAGCAGATTGTCGACGCGCTGCCGCCGTTGGTCTGGATCTCGCTCGACATCGATGGGCTGGACCCGGCCTTGTGCCCGGGAACGGGGACTCCGGTCCCCGGCGGATTGAGTTTTCGGGAGCTGACGGGCTTGTTGGTGACGCTGTCGCGCCAGCGGAAGATTGTGGGTTTCGATCTCGACGAAGTTGGGCCGAGCGAATGGGATGGGAACGTGGGGATGCGCGTGCTTTACAAGCTCCTCGGGGCCTCTGTGTGCAGCGGTCACGGAGAGCCGCGGCGCGGCCTGTAGAGACGCATCCCTGTGCGCGGGCCTGTCCGCGCGATACGCCCCGGTCACGAGCGGAGATCCGGTTGGGGTCGTGCGAGCGAATGCAGGGGATCAGTCGGAGCGGCGGGGGCGGTTCATCCGACACGGGGAGTTGTCCTCGCGGACTCCACGCAGCGGCATCCGGAGGCTGTTTTGGCCGATGAACCTCGTCCGGGCCGCTCCAGTCGTTCAGGACAGGACGATGTGGTGCCGGACGAAGCCCCCGAGGCCGTCCTCGATGTAGGCGCGACGGCCGGCGAGATGCTCGACGACGATTTTTCCGAGATCCCAGATGAGCCCTCGGAAGTAGGGGGGGAGCCTGGTGGCGATCCGCGGGCGTTTGCCGGGCTGCTGGCCATTCCCGACGAGCCCACCGCGTTTGAGGTCCACGTGGTCGCCAGCTCCGCTCTGATGTCGCCGCTCGATCGCGCGCACGACGTCGAGGTGGCGCACGAAGACCGGAGGGTAGACCTGCTCTCTGCCGATGGCGATCCGGAACCGCCCGCCGCCGCGCCGCGCCCTGCCGCGCCTGCGCCGCTCATAGCCGACGTGGAGGAGGCGTCGGACACCCCGATGTTCGCCCTCGCGGGGGTGCCAGATGAGCTTTCGGAGGAGGCTCCTTTTTCTGTCTCCCTGGGCGATCCCCAGGCGGAGCGCGCGCCAGAGCCCGAGATCGCCTCGGTGCGTGTCGCGTCGGTACGGGCGCCCGCCTCCGACCCGGTGAGAGAGGGGCCGGCTTCGGTCGTGCTACCCTCGCCCCTTTCGGCGGGGCCGTCCCTCGTACCGCTGGAGAGCTCGGGCATCCGCCCGCGCGCCCGCGCCCTGGCCAGCTTGCGCCAGCAGCCACCCTCCCCCACGGAGCGGCAGGATTCACCGGGCATTCCGCCGGAGTCGCCCCTGCCAGGGTCGGGGGACGTCGAGGCCCACCCCTCGGGCGTGTACCCCCCCGTGCCTGGGGCGCAGGGAGCGGCCGAATCGTCGGGCTCACCGGTGATTCCCCCGCCGCGGGCAAGTCTTCCGCCCGCCGACGAGCGGTCGGGGGTGCGCCCCGCGCCGCTCCGGACGCTCGCCGACGCGACTCCCGAGCTGCGCGCGTCCGCGCCTCCCGCCTCGGCAGAGCCGCCTGCCGCGCTTCGTTCGGGGGCTGAACGGTCCGGAAAGCGGCCCAAACCGGTCCGGGCGGAGGCGCAAGGCTCGGAGTTCCCGCGGCCCGTGCCGCCCGCGTCCCCCCCGAAGTCAGAGCTTGAATCCAAGTTTCCGGCACCGGTGGCACCGCCCGCTGCGAGTGAGTCGGGCGTGTCGGTGGTTCCCCAGCCGCCGTCCGATGCCGGGGCGCCACCCGCGCATGCTTCTCCGCGTACGTTGCCAGAGTCGCGCGCCCGCGCCCCCGCTACTCTGCCTCCATGGCCGGCGGACGCGGTACGTACACCGGTCGGAACGCCGCGGCCGGCGCTCCTGCCCAAGTCGAGGCGCTCGTCCCCGCCGCCTGCGGTATGGGGCATCGCCGTGGGCGCCGCGGCGGGCGTCATGCTCCTGCTCGCACTCTCCGCGGCGGTAGCGCTCCGTGGTTGCTCACAAGCAGAGATCCCGCGCGTGGTCGATGGAGCGGCGCCGCCAGCAGGCGCCGTCGCCTCTGCCCCCGTGAGTGCCCCCGGAAGTGTTCCCGCTCCTGACCCGGTCGCTGCCTCCGGGACCGCCGACGCCGCCTCTGGGACCGCCGCCGCGGCCGCGCCCGCCGCGTCGGCTGCCCCGACGTCTCCCGCGCTCGGATCGGGGGGGGCGGCCACGTCAGGCTCGCGGCAGGACTTCGCTGGGTTGAGCTGGGAGCTTCATTTTTCACTGAACGACGTGGTGCCGATCAGCGCCTCGGCGCCGCCCGCGTGGGTCAAGAGCTGCCCGCAGCTGCGGGTCACCGGCCACGCCTGTGCCCTCGGATCAACGGAGGTGAACGAGGCGCTCGGGCTTGCTCGGGCCGAGGCCGTCCGCTCGCTCCTGGTGGACGCGGGGGTCGATCACGCGCGCGTGACGCTCCGGAGCGTCGGGAGCTCGGTGCCCGAGGCGTCTGACAGCTCCCCCGCGGGGCGTCGCCGGAACCGTCGGGCGGTGGTGGACTGCGTTCCCTGATCGGTGATGATCTGGCGGGGTAGGCAGCTTTTCGGCGCAGAGGATGCCCTCGCTACGAGACGAGGTTAGGCGCCGGCTATGGCAATACTCAAGGTCGCCCAGCTCGGTCACCCGGTGCTTCGGCGGGTCGCGGCTCCCGTCGCCCCCTCCGACATCCCCACCCCCGAATTCCAACGCTTTTGCGATGATCTCCTTGAGACGATGTACGCCTACGACGGCCTTGGCCTCGCCGCCCCCCAGGTCCACGAGAGCCGGCGGGTGGTGGTCATTCAGTTTGCCGGGGATGACGAGCCCTTTTTTCTGATCAACCCCGTTGTCGCGCCGATCACCGACCAGACCACCGCGGGCTACGAAGGTTGCCTCTCGGTAACGGGGCTCCGCGGTCGTGTGGAGCGGCCTGACGCCGTGCGCGTGGACGCCCTGGATCGTGGCGGGATGCCCCTGGCTTTTGAAGCGCGCGGCTGGTCGGCGCGCGTGGTGCAGCACGAGTGCGACCACCTCGACGGCGTGTTGTACGTCGACCGGGCCGAGCCGCGATCGCTCGCGTTCCTCGCAGAGTTCCGCAAACACGGTCCACTGCTTCCGGCGGATGAGAGCCGCGACGACGAAGAAGACGAAGGAGACGAAGACGCCGAGAGCCCCGGCGAGGCTGAGGACGCGTGAACCGCGGGCGGGCTGCGAGGGGCTGAAATCCTGATCTATACGACTACGTGCGCCGCACGCGCCGGCGCGGTCATCTAGCTCACCAAACAACGCGCCGCGGGGGTGGGATCGTCGCTGCCCGTTGACGTTGGGGGCAGTGCCCGGTAGCCTGGGGCAACCGAAGGTGGATGACCATGGCCTACCAGCCCTCCCTGAGCCCCGAGCTCTATGTCCGTGCCGGGACAGCTCGGGATCTCGCGCTGATGGATCGCCTCGCAGAGGAGTCCCGGTCGCCAACAGGGACGGACCGTACGAAGCCGAGGGTCACGCTCATGGTGGGGCCGTCCCCGTTCTCCATGCCCCGGGGTTGGGAGTTCTTCCTGACCTCCCCGTACGAGGGGGTCACCTACATCGCGTCGGTCCTGGAGAACGCCGGTTATCCGGTGCGTATCGTCGATGTTCGTTATGACCGCACGCCGCTCGAGACCGCCCTGCGGGAGGCGGAGGTGGACACCGATGTGTTGGGTGTGGCCACCTTCGAGGACAACTACCCGTGGGTCGAGGAGCTTGTAAACCAGTTCAAGGCCAAACACCCTGACAAGATTGTGCTCCTCGGCGGCTCGCTCGTGACTTCGGTCCCTCACGTCTTCATGCGGGAGACCCGCGCGGATGTTGCGGTGATTTCAGAGGGTGAGCTGACCATCCTCGAGGTGATGGACGCGATCACCGACGACGCGCTCATGTCTCGCGCTCCCCAGATCAACGGCATCTGGTATCGAAGCTCGGACGGGGAGGTCAAGCGCACTGCGGCGCGTGGTCAGATGCTCAATCTCGACGCTTTGCCTAATATGAACCTGTCGTTGTGGCCGCAGGCGAAGGACCCACGTGGCCTGCAGCCGCAGATCATCTCCTCGCACAGCCGCGGCTGCAAGATGGACTGCTCCTTCTGTTACCGCACCACGCCCCAGCTGCGCGAGAAGAGCCCCGAGAAGCTGCGCTCCGAGCTGAAGTACCTGAAAGAGACCTATCAGATCAAGTTCATCTTCTTTGTGGACCTGACCTTCACATCCAACAAGAAACGCACCCTCGCCATCTGCGACGTCATCTCCGAGTTCGATCTCCGCTGGACCTGCCTCACGCGGTGTGCGGACGTCGATCCCGAGATTCTCGCGGCGATGAAACGGGCGGGCTGCGACATCGTACTTTACGGCGTGGAGTCACTGACTCCCGACGCGCTCAAGGACGCCCGCAAAGGATCGACTGAGAACCTCGCAGAGCGGGCCTATCGGCTCACCACTGACGCCGGGCTCCGGTTCGGCGGCCTCATCATCGTGGGCCTGCCGAACGAGACGCCCCGCTCGATGGACCACACCGCCAGTTGGGCCGAGAAGAACCAAAGCATCACTCGGGTCAAATACCTCTCAGCGATGCCCGGGACCTCGGTCTACACACAGGCCAAGGAGAGCGGCATCATCGCGGACGAGCGTCGGCATCTGCAGTGGCTCGCCGTAGAAGAGGCCCTTCATCGGGACGAGTTCCTCAACTACAACGGCGTCTCGGATCAGGCGATGCGGGAGATGTACGAGCGCGTCTACAACAGCTACAACGAAGGCCCGGTGATGGATTTCCAACACTGGCCCGAACACTTCGCCTACTACGACCCAGACCCGTCGCGCCCCTGGCGGAAGGACTTCTCGTCGGCGGGCGGCGTGATCCCGCCCGAGTTTGAGCGCTTCCGCGGCCTGCACATCGAGAACACCCGTCGTCGCGATCTGGTGTCGGGCCCGATGCTCACCCGGCCGCTCGACCTGGTGCCCGGGGTGTGATCAGTGGGTCAGCTTGACCATGTCTGCGATGTTCTTTTCTGGCATCCAGGTCGCGGCCACGTTGATGTTGAGACCACCGTCCGAGAGGCTGGAGTTGAGGGTGAAGCCGCCAGTCTGGATAGGCTGGATGGTGGCGGCGCCAATCTTGGTGTTCCCGTCGTAGACGGAGCACGCGATCCCGTTCCTACACTTCACCGTGGCGGTGATGGACTTCCCGGCGCGGGTCGTGGGGAAGGTGGCCCAGGCTTCTTCGGAGGTGCTGGCGAGGGTCGCGGGCGTCACCCCGGGCGCGGTGCGTGCTTCGACCGTCGTCGCCGCGCCGTCTCTCGCGATCTTGGGCGCCCCGTCGGCGGATCCTGCACGTTTGGTCGCGGTCGGCGCCGCGAGAGCGAGGGCGGTGAGGAGGGTCAGCAACATCGGGACTCCGGGGAAAACAGGTTTGGCGGGCCGCTCGCGTGCGCCATGGCGCCCGAGCTTTTACGCGCGCCGCGCCGAAATCTTCACAACATCCAGTCAAACGTCAGGCCGATCGCGCCCACGTAGAAGGACCAGTACTGACGCATGTACGGAATGCCGACGTTCGCGCCCACCATCATCATGTTGCGACCCTGCGAATCGGGTTTTTTGACCCGGAACTTCATGCCAATCGCCTGCGCGCCGAACACGAAGGCCTCGTGCTCGTCGGCGCCCGTGTATTGGAGCTGGAGCGAGTTCTCCATCGTGAGATAGACCACTTCACTGGGGCGGAACTCAGCGCCGAGACCGTATAGCCAGCGCCAGGCGGGCGGGAAGCCGAACGGCACGAAGAAGGTGCCGCCGGCGACGGCGTAGACGTCCAGGCCGGACTTCACGTCAAATCGCTGCCCGAAGCCGATGTTGGGTTGGAGCCCCAACCCCAACGCGCCGACTGAGCTCAGGTTGAAGTCGAGCCCCGCCGACAGCACGGAGTTCGTGCGGGCGGATTTGATCAGCGCGTAGCGGGAGCCCACGGCGAGGAGCGGGCCGCCTTCGGCGGTGGCCGACCCGTGTACCGACCATTCCCGCGTGAACGCGTGCTCGTAGTCCACACCCAGCCGCAGATAGCCGAGGGCGGCGATGCCTTGGCTGCCCATCCGCATGCCCGCGGACAAGCGACTGTGCGGGTCGATGCCGGGCAAGTGGAGCGGCGAGGCGAAGTCGATCTCCCGCTTACCCGCATCGACGAGCCGACCCCCGCGATCGCTGCCCGGCACGCGCTCGTCGAACAGGCTCGCGGAGAGCTCGTCCATCCGCGTCTCGACGCGATCCCGGAACAGGGACTTCGGATACTTCTGGAGGTACTCTTCCCAGACAATCAGCTCTTCTTGGGGGAGCGCCTCTTTTACGGAGTCCTTGGCGGCGCGGTAGAGGGCGGCGGTGTCCTCCCCCGGGCCGCGCGGTTTGGTGTCCCCCTGAGCGTCGTCCTCGTCGCGGAAGTCGATGTCGTCGTCTTTGTTGTCGTCGAGCTTGAACTCGTCGTCCTCGGGGTCGCCCTGGGGAGGCTCGTCACCGTCCTCCTCGAGCTTGGGCGCCGCCGGAATCGGAACGTCGTTTTCGTCCTTCTCCTCCTCGAAGGCTCCCGCTTCCGGCAGGGCGCTCGGGTCCTGGAGCACATCGTCAAGGTCGTCCTTTTTGTCGTCGCTCCCCTTCTTTTTCTTGGAATCGGCGGCGAACGCGGGCATCGAGGCCGCCAACAGCAGCAGGGCAAGGGCGCGGCGGGACATCGGGGGCTCCTGATCGTGGCGAGCGAGGATAATAGAAATCGCCCCGGCTGGCGACGCCCGCGGGGACGCCACGTCGAAGGGACGCGAGACCAGCCGTTTAGTCGGTCGAGGATATTGGGTTGATCGAAGACAATCGCGAGCCTGCCTCAGCAGACACGATGACCACGTCGATCGACGCTGCGGGGCTCTGCGGGGTGCCGGTGCCTGAGGTCCTGGCGCCGGCCGCAGAGATCGTGCGTCGTTGTTTCGTGTTCGCTCGCGGTGGGGCTCCCTTTTTGTCGGCGCCCGACGGCGCGGCCCTGGTGGAGTGGTTGAGCGCGGGGGTGCCGGCCGCGATGGTGTGTGCGGCGGTGGAGGAGGTCGCGGTGCGCCGTATTGCGCGTTGTACGCGTACCCCGTTCCATCTCACCGACGTCGACGCCCCCCTCCGCCGTCGCTTACGGGGGCAAGGGCGCCCTCAGCCGGCGATCGAGCTGGAACCCCTGCCTCGGGCGCTCCTGGCGCGCGTAGAGGCCGCGGAACAGCGGCTCTTGGAGCGCACCCTGGCTACGCTCACCGGGCTGGCGGTAGAGGCGCCAGAGCGTCGCCTCCCCGCCGCGCTCACGATTGCGTCGCACTTTTTTGAGGAGCTCTGGCTCGCGCTGGGGGACGAACACCCGCGACTCCTCGCGGAAGCCGCGGACGAGCTTTGTGAGCTCCGAAATGTGGTCGGGGCCGACGGTTTTCGCCGGCTCTGCGAAGAGCGCGCTCGAATGCGCTTACGAAAGCGGCACCCCGCCCTTGGCGTTAGCCAGCTTGTGGAGGTTTATGGTGGAGCGTGAGGGCTATACCGTCGAGCCCGTGGGGGAGCGCGCCGTGGCGCGGGTGGTGCCCGGCCCGGTGTGCGCCTTTTGTGAAGGGACCGGCCGGCGGACCTTGGAGATGCGCGGGGTCCAGCGGGTCGGGCGCTGTCGGTGCCAGAAGATCCCTGACCGCGTGATCCTCTACAATCGCGCCCAGATCCCGGCTCGTTACGCCGAGAGCACGATGGCCACCTTCCGCACCGACCTGCCGGACGCACGTGCGGGTTGGACGATGTGCCGGAACTGGCTGGATCGCTATCGCCCGGGCGAAGAGAACGCAGGGTTGATCCTGTCGGGAGAGCCTGGGCGCGGGAAGACGCATCTTCTCTCGGCGGTTTTACGTGAGCTGATCTTCCAGCACGGGGTCTCGTGCCGTTTCGTGGAGTTCACGCACCTGATCTCAAGCATCAAGGAAGGTTTTGACCGGAAAGAGAGCGAGGCGACCACGCTCACCCCGCTCGTACGCGTGCCCGTGCTGGCGGTGGACGAGCTCGGGAAGGGTCGGCGGACGGAGTTCGAGGTCGCCGTGCTCGATGAGATCATCACCCGGCGGTACAACGCGCGCGGCACCTTGCTGGCGACGACCAATTACCCGCTCACGCGGCGCGCCCAACCCGCGGCGGCCACGCTGGCGCTACCCGGGCTCGAGAGCCTCTCCGAGCGCCTGGGCGACCGAATCTTCTCAAGGCTCAAAGAGAGCAATACGATGATTACGGTGGGTGGTGAGGACTATCGCGTGACCCACGCCCAGCGGCGCTGATCGGCCAGGGGTCTGTGCGCGGCTGGCGCCTTGCCCCACGCAGGCCGCCCGATTAGGGCGGGCCGGCCCACGGAGGCGACGTTTGCTGATTTTAGAGCTTTTATCAGCCTCCTCCCGCGGGCGCCGGGTGTCTCGCGCGCCGGGGTGCCTGGTCGCGCTCCTCACGCTCGGCGGCTGTTTTTTGCCCACGCTCACCGAGGGGAGCGCGCCCGACGTAGCCGGGCAGGCGGTCCGTATGACCTTCCTGCACACCTCGGACATTCACAGCCGAGTTTTTGAGTACAACTTTGAGCCCTCCTTCACCGACGAGTCCCTCGGCCTCGAGGGGGACGCCGGGCCTTTCGGCGGTATGGCGGAGGTCGCGACCCTGCTCAAGCGGGAGCGGGCCAACGCGGGGCGGGTGCTCCACCTCGACTCAGGTGACTCCTTCCAGGGCGCGATCGTCTTCAACGAGTTCAGCGGCGAGGCCGAGTTTCGGGCGTTGTCCGAAGCAGGCCTCGACGGAGCGGTGATCGCCAACCACGAGTTCGACGCGGGGGCCCCCAACCTCGCCGAACAGATCGCCGGCGCCGCCGCCTTCCCGCTGCTCGCCGCCAACTATCAGTTCGAGAACAGTGAGCTTCCGTATGTTGCGGCGCTCCAGGATCTCGTCCTACCATCGGTCATCTATGACATGGACGGCCTCCGTGTCGGGGTGATCGGCCTCGCCAACCTCTCCTCGCTCAACTCCATCTACGACGAGTCCAACTCGATGGACATCAAGGTGCTGGAGATCGGGGATGTCATCCCCAGTCAGGCCGCCCTGCTCCGCGCCGAAGGCGCCGATATCATCGTGATCGTGAGCCACATGGGCCTCGACGACGACATCGAGATCGCGCGCCAGTTCCCCGAGATCGACCTCATCCTCGGCGGTCATCATCACGTCGCGATCGATCCGCCGCTGGTCGTCACCAATGAGGTGACGGGCAAGCGCATCGTGGTGTGTCACTCGGGGGCCTTCGCCAAGTTTGTCGGCCGGCTCGACATCGTGGTCAAGGACGGCGCGATCGTGAGCCACGACTACGAGCTCTTCCCGGTCGACGCGAGCGTCGCGAAGGACCCCGCGGTTTGGGAGATCCTCCAGGAGTACCAGGAGCAGCTCGACTACGACTACAACCTGTCACAGGTCCTCGGTTATGCCAATGAGACCCTGCTTCGTTACGGGAGCACCGGCGGCGACTCGATGCTGGGCAACCTGACCGCCGAGGCGATGCGCGCTTATCCCGGCGTCGAGACCGAGTTCGCCCTCACCAACACCCTTGGCATCCGGGCGGATATCCCTGCAGGGGACATCACGCTGGACTCCCTCTACAACGCGATGCCCTTCGACAACACCATCACCACCATGTTCCTGTCGGGGCGCGAGGTCCAGGAGCTGCTCGACTATGTCACGAGCCGCTCGTCGGAGCGCGGGTGCAGCTCCCAGGCCCAGGTTGCCGGTGTGGAGTTCACCATGGATTGTGGCAATCAGGTGGCTGAAGATATCCGGATCAACGGCGCGCCGGTCTCTCCCGACGGCACCTACGAGTTGGCCACCAACAACTACATCGCGCGCGGCGGCTCGGGCTTCGATGTGTTGGAGCGGAACACCACCCAGTTTGACACCGGCATCTCGATACGGGACGTCGTGCTCGAGGCGATCGTGAGCTACGCGACCTTGCCCCAGGCGGGTGTCTGTCAGGAAGACGGGCGCATCCAGGTGGTGTACTGATGCGCGCGTCGTTCTTGGCAGGCCTGCTCGGGTGTAGCGGAGGCGCCGGGCAGCTCCGGCCCGAGCCCACGTTCATCCAGGTCGAGCTCGGCACCGAGACGGTGGGCACGCCCGAGGCTCCGTTACCGTTCCCCTTGGAGGCGTTCAAGGTGCCCATTACGGTGCGCACCCTCGACAGGGAGCAGCAGCCGCACCCCCTGGACGGTACGCTGCTCCTCAAGGTGCGCCCTGGAAAGATTGAGGGTGAGACGCGTATCCAGATGCAGGGCGGTGTCTGGACGGGCGAGTTGGAGTTCCGTTATGCCTTCGGGCCCACCCGGATCTGGGCGAGCGACGACATCGGAGACAACGGGCGGGAGACCTCCTTTACCGTAGGGGTATCCGAGCAGCTGAATTTCGCCTTCCCGACCATTCGCGAGATGCAGCTCAATGACGACCACGAGACCAACAACCTCGATCGTGAGTTCGCCGAGCTGCGACTCAGCGATCGGCAGGTCATCGTGACTGCGCTGGACGCCGCGGGCTTCTGGGCGACTGACGCGGCCGATCCGGTGGGCGGCTACAACGGCGTGTACGTCTACACCTTTGGCCGGCCCGACGAAGAGATTCAGCCTGGGGCGCGCCTCACGTTGCTCACCGGCAACAACCAGGAGTACCTCGCCACCACCCAGCTCTCCTTTCCGACGATCGAGGTCGAAGCAGGGTCAAAGTACGACTTACCGCCGATGGTGGAGTTGGACGACGCCAGCGATTGTACCGAGACCGCGATCGAGGGGGCCGAAGGCAGCCAGGTCCACATCACTTCAGGCACCATCCCTGCGGACTTCATGCAGAACGCCGAGTACAGCGAAAAGTTCACGGACTACGCGGAGTGGCCGGTGACCGTCGGTGAGTGCACCTATCTTGTGGTGTCCAACGCGACGGCGCCCGACTTCTACCCGCCCGACCACGCCGGGCAGGTCGTGAACCTGACCGGGCAGCTCAAGGAGATCTACGGCGATCCCATCCTGGTCATCACGGACGCCGACGACATCGTCCTCAACACGGCTGGCCCGGCTCGCCCGCCTGCCTCTCCGAAGGTTTCTCGATGATCCTCCTCAGTCTCTCCGCCCTCGCCAGCGACTTTGTCGACACATGGATCGTGTCTTCCTTCGAGGAGACCAATGTGTTGGCAGGCCCGGAGGCTTACAGCCCGGCGCCCAACTTCGTGCAGCGTGGCAACAACACCTTCTTCGAGACGTACGAGACCCGCTTCACGGACGATCTGTCCGCGACGCACCTCGTTCTCTACCGAAAAGACGACGGCTTCACCAACGGCTGGATGACCGAGGCCGCGTTCGTGCTCAGGCTCGCGCCGGTGCTCAACCCCGACAGCTCAAAACCCTCGGTGGACGTACAGGACGACGGCACCTACATACGCGTGATCCGCTCGTTGGGAGCGCGTGAGGATCACACCGTCTCCTTGACCGGCTACGTCATCGACGCCAACCGGTTCCGCCTCGGCTATTCCTACGATCTCACGTGGGGCGGGCGACAGATTTACTCCTTCGACCCCTCCGCCGCGCCGGGTGTGCGCCTTCAGTACCAGAACGGAGATTTTTACGCCTTTGCCGGCGTGAAGACCGCTGTGGGCGACTGGACCAACCCCGAAACGGGGGAGAAGCGTAATCAGGCCTATTTTGGATCTCTGTTCGGCCTCGGTGGCGAAATTGGGAGCCATCTTCGCCTCGAAGGCGGGGCTGGCACCTTCCAGCAGGGCCAGCTCACCAATGTGTCGAGCGTCACCAGCCCCCTCTACAACGCCCCGATCAACGCGATGGGCGCCTCCGCGCAGATCGGCTTCCGCACCAACGACGATGTGAACTTCGCCACCTCCAACGAGCTGAAGCTCTACCGGAACGCGCCGGAGTTCGTGCGCGACAGCTACATCTCTCACCGCCAGATCGACGGGGTGGCGTTCCTTGTGCAGGCCGAGGTCAACGTCCTCGCCCACAACCTGATCGATCCAGCCGACGAGGGCCAGACCCGGGACATCATCGAGAAGGCGATCGCGGGTGACGTTCAGATGACCCTCGTGGCGAGCACCACCGAGGTCGGGCTGGACCTGGTACACAAGGATCTCCCGTACATCCTTTTCAATATTCCTGGTATCACCTCGGGTTACGCGATCAACCACGAGACCGTGGAGATCAGCTCGCAGGAGTACGTGCGAGCCTACGTGTCCCATTGGTTCCCGGAGGCGCACATCGCCCCGTCGCTGGGTGTCGGCTACATGCTTCCAGCCTCGTACTGTACCGGTGGAACCGGCGATTGTGCGGCGACAGGGTCCACCTACGTCCAGTACAGCGAGCGAGACAAGGAGCACACGCCGGCCGGCCAGGGAGCGCTCGCGTTGCTCTCCTCGGTCGTGGGCCTGCAGTGGGACATCACCCCCTCGACGGTCGCGGTCGCCGAGGTGTTGTACACGGTGGATAACAACCGTTCTACCTATAGCACGGCCTCCGGCGGCGACACCGGCACCCGGACGTTGGCACCCGCGAACGAACGGAATGAGCTGGGCTTCAACCTGATGTTACGGGCGAGGTTCTAGGAAATGTGGGGGCTCTCGGCTGACGACAACGGTGACCGGCGCCGCCTCAGCGACGATGGGTAAGGCGCCGGATCGGGGCGCGACGCCGGGTCCGGTCGAGGTCGGAGGGGCCCGGTGTCGGTGAGTTGGAGTCCGCGCCTCGGGTTGGCCCTGGCGGGTCTGCTGGCAGCGCTCGCGACGGTAGCTGCGGTCGGCCCGGCGGCGTTCTCGCCGAGCGACACGATCATCTGCAACTTCATCCATCCCGACTGCCTGTCGAACCACTGGCTCCTCGTCTGGGTGGCCGAGCAGGTGACGAGCGGCGGGAGCATCCTCCATAACGATCGATATTACTGGCCTGTCGGCGATGCGCCGTGGCTCGCGGGCAACGGTAGCGAAGGCTTCCTGTATGCCCCCTGGCACCTGCTCTTTGGCTGGCCTCTCGCCTCCAACGTCCACCTCTGCCTCATCCTCCTGCTCAACGGGCTGGCTGCCTACAGCCTCGCGCGCGCGTGCCGCGCCTCTCCGGAAGCTGCGTTGGCCGCGGCACCTACGAGCACGCTGCTCCTCTACGCGGTGCACGAGCTCGGCGCGGGGCGCTTCTCGCAGGTCAGCTTCTGTTGGTTGGCTTTTTTCCTTGCCTTGTGGATACGGCTGCTGGATGCGCCGGACGATCAAGCGGCGCCCCGGCGTGCGGTAGGCGCCGGCGTGATGCTCTCGGCGGCGGCGCTATTTTATTGGTATTACGCCTTTTTCGGGGTGTTGGCCGGTGCGGTGCTGCTCGCGGTTCGGCTCTGGCATCACCGCTCGGTGCCATGGCGCGCTTTGGCGATCTTTGTCGCGACCACGCTCGCCCTCACTGGTCCGCTCTTGTGGGTGTTCCTGGATAACTGGCGGTCGATCCCGGGTACGGCCGAGGAGGTCTTCCCGCACCCGGAGTGTGACGGGGACAGCACCTGGCCCGCGATACCCTTCCTGGTCCAGGGCGGCCGGCACGCAGGGAGGGCGCTTCCGCTTTCTACCTGTATCTTTGCGATGGTGGCCCTGTGGCGGGTTCGGTGTGAGCGCGACTGGATGGCTCGGGGACTCCTCGCGGTGGTGGTGCTTTTTGCGGGGTTGATGGCGGGCTCTTTACCGGCCTTCGGGCCGTACGAGGCGGTCTACGGGCTGGCCGCCCCGCTCCGTCGCTTCTGGTGGCCCTATCGGCACGTTGTCGTGCTCAATCTGGCCTTGACCACCCTCGCGGCGATGGGAGTTCAACGGCTCCTGAACGCCGGGTGGGGCGCCGCGAGCGGCCGTCGGCGCGCGCTGGTGTTGGCGGGCCTGGCGCTCTCCGTGCCCCTACAGTTGGAGCTTCAGGGGGCGCCGTGGCACGCTCAGTTCACCCGAGCCGAGGTACCTCACAGCTTCTACGCGGGCCTCGCGGAGCTGCCGGGAGATGTGCTCGTCGAGCCGCCGCTCGCGCCGAAGGTCGCGAGCGATCAAGCGCACCTCATCTACCAGTTTTCGCACAAGAAAAAGCTGCTTCGTGGCCATGCGATGTGGGTCAGCCGGGTCCGACCGGCCGAGTGGGACCGCCGAGTCGCGGCGAACTCCATTCTGGCGGAGATGCAGCGGTTGGAGATGGCGGAGCTCACGGACGGAGTGTTCGACTTCGAAGCGCAGGATCTCCAGGAGCTCATCGACGAAGGGGCCACGATCTGGGTGCTCAACCGGGAGTACTTCCCGGTGGTTATGAAGGGGCAGCTCGCCGCTTATGACCTGATCTTTACCACGCTCTTCGGCCCACCGCTGCGGAGCACGGGCGCCGCCAAGGTCTGGGACGCCCGAAAGTGGAGCGGCGAGACCAGCGTGACCTTCTCGCCGTTCGCGTGGCCGACATCACTCTTCCGAAATGGCCCGGACCTGCCGATACAGTCACCGCGGCCCCAGGGGCCGGTGTTTTCGGTCCCACGGCCCAAACCGGCCGAGGGCGAGGAAGAGGGGGGCAAGAAGCCCGGGAATGGAGCGGGCGGTCCAGATGCGCCCGGTGGCGCCGGCGGCGCGGATGCGCCCGAAGGGCCGGAGGGCCGCTGAAGCCCCGCCGCGGGGCTCCGCACATCGGAGGAGGCCCATCGGTCGTTGCCCGGATAGACCACCGTGGGAGCCGGAGTGGGCCTCGTTGTCGTGAGCCATATTGCAATCGCCCGAGAGCAACGGGCTAGCGCCGGAGAGCTCGCGGCGGCGCTCCGTTCCCTGGTGGGTGAGGGTCTGATCGCGACTCCCGCTACGTTGCTGATTGGCCATGTAGCCGGTCAGAGTCCTGCTTTTTTTGATCCGGCCGAACCTCCGCCGGGCACGACCGTAGCCTGGCAGGGGCTGGACGTGGACGATCTCATCGACGCGCTGGGTCACGCGTGGCTCACCCATGACCTGATGGTGCTCTTCCATGGCTGGAGCCCGAGCACGGTCGCGGACGTTGCCTTTGGCCTGGTTTCTCTACGTTATCCGCGCGAAATCCCACTCTTCACCGCCTCGCCACCTCCCCCGGCGGACGCGAGGACCTGGGACGAGTCCAATCCGGACGAGCCCGAAGATGCTGAGGATACTTTGGATGATTTCCCCGCCGGTCCCACGCAGACCGTCGAGCGTGGGATGGACGGCAACGAGCTCGTCTACGGCGATGGCGCCGCCGGCCCCTTTTTTGATTACGTGGTGATCGAGGGGCGCGAGGCGCCGCGGATAGCCGACCTTGATGGCACCGACCTCACCGATATCCTGTCGATGTCCTTCCACAGCCGATTGACGCTCTGCCAGTCCGCGTGGTGAGGCGTCGGCCGCTCGACTGGATCCTGCTTGTCGCGCTCGCCCTCCTGGGGTCGGTGGTCGAGGCCGCGGCCGGGCGCGTCGAGGGGGTGGCGTCGGCGCAGCACCTGCTTCGACTGATTGAACCTCCGGAAGGGCTCGCAGGCGTTGTGGCCGGGTTGCAGGGGCGGGTCCTGGAGTCCTGCGGGCTCGTGTGGGGCTCGGCGATGCTCGGGTTCCCGTTTAGGTTCCTGGCGGCGGCTGGGGCGTGGTCCGGGGCCGCGACGCGCGGCGGTCGTCGGGCGGGTTGGGCCGCCGCGACAATGATGCTCGCCTTCAGCCTGGGCCGAGACAGCCTGGATCCCGGCCTTGTGGGCCTCGCTTTCGTATCCCTGGCCCTGGGCGAGCCGGAGCCGCGTTCGCGCGTCGCGGCGCGGGTGTTGGCGTCGGGGCGGGCAGGCAGGGGTGCCTTGCTCGCGGTCGCGGGGCTGGTGCTCGTGGTCCTCGGCGTCACGGTCGGCGCCCCGGCGGTACCGCCGCTGCGGGAGCTCGGCCAACCGTGGTGGGCGCTCCTGGGCACCCTGGCGGTGCTCACCTTGTTGCGCGTGGGGGACCGCGCGACGGTGGCGCGGCTGGTGGAGGCGGCGGTCCTCGGGCTGGTGGGCGCATGGTGGCCGGAGCAGGTCGTGATCGTGGTTGTGCCGCTCCTGATGCTGGCTGGGGCGACGCCGATGTCCTGGGCCGTGGTGGTGCTGGGTGTCGGCCTCGGAGCGTCGGCGGTGGCTCGCCCGGGCCTCGTGGACCCGAGCGCTCGGTGGCCCGATGGGCCCGACGTGCCCCCTCTGAGGGACCAGGCCCTTCGTTGGTTAGCCGAGCGCGCCGGTGGCGCGACGCCCGCCCGTGTTCAGCTCGACGCGGACCCGGCGCCGGGCTGGAGCTCCGAGGAGCTGACGGCGGTGGCCTGGGCAAAGGGCCTCGACCTGAGCTTTGTCGCGCCCGAGGCCGAGGCTGAGCTCGGACTGGTGCTGTCGATGGTCCCGAGC
>CANKTH010000035.1 GCA_947486185.1 Deltaproteobacteria bacterium | reverse complement strand
GCCAACGCAGATGGAACAGGTACTCGGCGCAAGCCCCATCCTCCGGGAACATGCGGTTGAAATCCTTCATGGTTTCGGGAGCAGGCAGCGCCACAGGCATTCGCTACCCTACCCGTTGCCATTCCGTGAGGCAACCGGATACCCATAATAGGCGTACAGATACCCCGGATGACCATGCTCCCCTGCCCTGCCGATTGGCCTCGGCTCTCCTCCGCCCTCTACTATGACGACCCAGCCGCCGCGATTCGCTTTCTGGAGGAGGCCTTCGGCTTCGTGACCCGGATCCGGGTGGAGGGGCCCGACGGCGCGATCGAACATTCGGAGCTCTGTTTCGGGGAGGCGCTGGTGATGGTCGCTGGTACGCGGGCGCGTCCGGGCCAGGAGCCGCGGGGCGCATCTCCCAAGAGCCTTGGGGGGCGCAACACGCAGAGCCTGTTCCTGTACGTGGACGACGCGGACGCCCACTGCGCTCGGGCCCGTGCCGCAGGGGCCACAATCCGCGTCGAGCCCGCCACGAGCGACTACGGGCCGGAGTACTGGTCAGATCGTGGTTATGAGGCGGCCGATCCCGAGGGTCATCGCTGGTGGTTCGCCCACCGGATCCGTAGCGCCCCCCAAGTGAGCGCGAGCCCTGAGGGCTGAGCGCGCCCGATGGAGGGTGGTGTACTCCGGGCGTTCCGCGCACCCGCGGGCCGCTTTGAACATGGATGCCCCGGCCCGTTTGCTCGGGCGGGGAGCGCCGGCGGGCCGCTCCGGACCCTCGTGGGCGCCGAACCCCCCCTTTCCTGCGATCCGCAAATACGGACCGCAGCTCCGCGCACGGTCGCGGGGCTCGGTGTCCCGTCACACCCCTGCGGATGCCTGAGCTTCGGGCTATCTTCGGCCGATGCGGCGCGTGATCCTCCTCCTGAGTCTGGCCTGTTTCGGCTGCCCCGACCCCAAGACCCAAGAGCCGGACAGCGACGGCGACGGGTTCGTCTACTCGGAAGATTGCGACGACTCCAACGCCGCGATCCACCCGGGCGCGGATGAGCTCTGCAACCTCGACGACGACGACTGCGACGGTGAGCAGGACGAGGCCGACGCGGTCGACGCGACCGTCTACTACGCGGACCTCGACTCCGACGGGGCTGGAGACGGTGCGAACACGCAGAGCGGCTGTACTCAGCCTCCCGGCTACGTGCTCACGGCGGATGACTGTAACGACGCCGCGGTCGCCCAGAGTCCGTACGAGTCCGAGCGTTGTAACGGCATCGACGATGATTGTGACGGCAGCGCCGACGAAGACGTCGGCGACGCGCCGCTCTGGTACCCCGACAGCGACGGCGACGGCGCTGGCGACCCCGCTGGCGCCAGTGTCGCCGACTGCGACAGCGTCGCGGGCTACGTCGACAACGACCTTGACTGTGACGACCTCGACCCGAACGTTGGCCCTGGGGCGACCGAGTCATGCGACGACCTGGACAGTGACTGCGATGGCGACCTCGACGACCCCGACGCCGTCGACGCTCCACCGTGGTACGAGGACGTCGATCAGGACGGCTACGGCCTGGCGACCGGGAGCGTGGTCTACGCCTGTGTCCAGCCCCGTTATTACGCAGCAGAGATTGGTGATTGTAATGACACCAACCGGTCGATCTCGCCCGCGGCGACGGAGACCTGCGACGACGTGGACAACAATTGTGACGGGCAGGTCGATGAGGACGGCGCATCCGGATCGTCAACCTGGTACGCCGACTCGGATGGAGACGGGTTTGGGGACCTGCTCGCCGCCGAAGCGCACTGCGAGGCTCCCGTCGGGTTTGTCGCGAGCAGCGAGGACTGCGACGATACCGACGCGGCGGTCTCGCCCAGCGCGGACGAGCACTGTGACGGGCGGGACGATGATTGTGACGGTACAACGGATGAAGACGACGCCGTCGACAGTGTGACCTGGTATGCGGATCACGACGTCGATGGCTGGGGCGCCAGCACCCGCTCCCAAGTGAGCTGCGAGCCGCCCGCAGGCTGGGTGGCGATTGACGGCGACTGCAACGATGGGGTCGGCGCCGTCAACCCCGACGCCGTCGAGGTCTGTAACCGGCGTGACGACGACTGTGACGGTGACGTCGACAGTGACGCGGTGGATCCCTCCAGCTGGTACATCGATGCTGACGGAGATCGGCACGGTGACGCCGCGAGCACGCGTTCGGCTTGTTTCGCTGACGTCGGGGAGGTTGCCAGCAACGACGACTGCGATGACAGCGACGCGACCGTCGCCCCGGGCATGGACGAGCTCTGTAATGGCATCGACGACGATTGTGACACCGTTGTCGATGACGCGGCGGTGGACGCGCCGCGCGTCTACCCCGACGAAGACGGCGACGGCTTCGGGGTGTCGTCCCTCGTTACCGCGAGCTGCGACGTGCCGGCGGGTTACAGCAGTGTTGGGTTCGACTGTGACGACGCCAATGCCACCGTCTCTCCGGACGCGGAGGAGGTCTGTAACAGCGTGGATGACGACTGCGATGGTACCGCGGACGAAGGGGCAGTGGACGCCGTTCGCTATTTTCCGGACGTAGACGCTGACGGTTTCGGCGTGACCGTGCTGAGTGAGCGGCTCTGTGAGCTGCTGCCAGGCTATGCCGCGGTTGGGTTGGACTGTGACGACACCGACCCGGCGATCGCGCCGTCGGCGAGCGAGGTGTGTAATCTGGTGGACGACGACTGTGATGGGGAGGTCGATGCGGACGCGGAGGACGCGGATTGGATCTACCCGGACGCGGATGGGGACGGCTACGGGGATCCCTCCCTCGGCGAACGGATCTGCGAGCTCCGAGCCGGTTACACCAATGTACCGGGCGACTGTGACGACGGTGCGTCACTGGTGTCACCAGAGGGCGTCGAGGTGTGTGACAACGGTCTGGACGACGATTGTGTCGATGGGGACGCCCCCTGCGCGGACTGATTCGGGCTCGACCGGGAGATCGGTGGAGCTCGATGGACGGACGGTCGCCAGGTCACGGAGGGCGTCACGATTCGCGCGCCCCTCCCGGCTCAGCGCACTACGCTACACTCGGTTTCTGAACAGCCGAGCTCCGTCTTCTGGCCCGCGACGACGAGCACAAGGAGCGAGGTCGACCTGCCATCCAGCTCCACCCGATAGGCACCCTCAGGCAGCATGCCAGTCGGATGACGTTTTCCGCGGCTATCCACGAGCTGCACGGCGCCGTCGGCCTCGACCATCCCCATGCCGATAGCGGTCGGCGCCGCGTCCGAGGTGCCGGTCGAGGGCTTCTCCATCCACCAGCTCACCGCCGCGAAAGAGAGGGCGGCGACGATGATCCCGCCCACGAGCATCACCGCCGCGGCCCCGAGGAGCAGGTTCTCGGTGCGCGCCCGCTGCTCGGCGACGCTGCGGCTGGCGGCCATACGCGCGTCAAGTGTCCGGGGCTCGGTGCCTCGTGAGGCGGCCGCCGTCGCGTCCGAGCCGCGCGGTTCAACGGCTCTCCCCTCAGTGCCCCCGGAGGGTCTCGGATTGGGGACCCGCCCCCCCGCGGCGGGGGCCTCCGGCGGACGCCCGGCGGGTACACGGTTCCCGCGGGCGTCGGGTGGTGTAGGGGTGTGCCCGGTCGTACGCGGGTTGACCCCCGGGCGTAGCTCGCCCGCCGCTTCGTCGGGTTTACCCGTATCCATGGAACGGCGCCCGCCCCGCTCGGCGCCCCGGTCCGTACGAGGAGGGGGGCGGAAGGGGTTGGGGGCCTCGGCGGCGGCGACGCGCGGAGATTTGGGCGTGCCCCCCTTGGTTTCAAGCGGTGCCTTCGCCTCGGCCGGACCCTCGGGGTGGAGCGGCGGGCTGCCGTGCGCGGGTGTCGCCTCGATCCAGGTCTTGGGCGAGCCGGCAGGCCCGCCCTCCTCAATCTGAAAGTGCTCGCGGATCGCCTTCCCGAGCTCGGGCGCTATCGCCTCGGAGGGTACCGGCGGCGTAGCGCTCTGACCCCCCCATCCCTTTCCGTCGAGGATGTCCATCAAGGCGCCGCAATCTTGGACGCGCTTCTCACGATCCACCTGGAGGCAGGCGAAGATCGCCTGTTCGAGGTTGGCGGGGATCCCGGCGGCGCGCTGCCGCGGCGGGATGAAGGCGCCCGTGCGGATGTTCTCGAGCACCACGTGAATGTTGGGCCCGGCGAAGGCACGCTCGCCGGTACAGAGCTCGTACAGGATGCAGCCGAGAGAGAAGAGGTCTGCCCGGCGATCGGCGATCCGCGCCTCCCACGCCTGCTCCGGCGCCATGTAGGACGGCGTGCCAAAGATGATGCCTGTTCGAGTTTGGGCGCTGGCGTCTGCGTCCACCAGGATCTTGGCGAGGCCAAAGTCGGTGACCTTGGGCTCCCACCCGCGCGGACCGCGATGGAGCAGCACGTTGGCGGGTTTGAGGTCACGATGGACCACGGCGGGGATCGAGCTATGGGCGGCGGTGACCCCCGCTACGATCGCCCGAAAGATGCGCTCGGCCTCCGCGAAGCTGACCTTCTCCTCCTTCAGGAGCTGCTCGAGGTCGATGCCGTCCACGTAGTCCATCACCAGGCCGGGCATCCGGTTGACGT
This sequence comes from Deltaproteobacteria bacterium, assembly GCA_947486185.1. GTDB lineage: Bacteria > Myxococcota_A > UBA796 > UBA796 > SXON01 > CANKTH01. The sequence continues at coordinate 37,775 of CANKTH010000035.1, read as the reverse complement.
CGACCACGTCGGTCACGCGCACAACGTTCGGATGGGAGATGCGCGCCTGCGCCCTGCCCTCTTCGACGAGCCGCTGCCGGAGATCGCCACCCCAGGTCTGGAGCACCTTCAGCGCGTGCAGGGAGCCCAAGACTTGGTGACGAACGAGGTACACCCCCGCGATACCGCCGGTGCCGATGCGTCGCTCGATGACGTAGCGATCAACCTCGGCGCCCGGCTCAAGCGAGCTCATCGCGCCCCCTCGTGGAGGCCGAGAGCAACCGGAGCACGGGCCGAACTACAGCGGCGGAAGCGCGAAAAAAAAACACGCGTCAGCCTAACGGCTTCGCCACGTGACTGGGAGGAATCGGCGCCGCAAGTGATTGGTCGAATCCCCTACTCGGCCCACACCTTGAGCGTACGCCCGATATCCTCGAGCATTGCTTTGCAGAGATCGTAGTCGGGGTGGCGGGCCCAGACCCAAGCGTTCCCCATATACCCGCTTCCAACCGGCTGGGTGCCGGCTCCGACGGCGGGCAGATGTTGTCGGATGATCAGATCGCCGTAGCGCCGCTGACACTCCTCGACGCCGGAGTACCCGACGATGCGGCCGTCCCGGTTCGGGCGGAGCGCCACCATTCCCGCGGAATAACGCCGGGTTGGGCGTGGCTCCGCGCGGCCATGCACGACCGCGTTGGCCCACTCGCGGTAGAGATCGATCTCGTTGGCGGTGCAGTAGAGGTCCCACACCCGCACGCCCGGCGGGCGGGCGCCGATCTCCGAGAAGAACAGGCCTTTGGGGCCGTAAAACCACTCCATGTGCGTGGCGCTGGTCTCGATGCCGAGGGCCGCGACCACCTGACGCCCGAAAGCGCGAAGCTCGCCGTACCCACCGGACTCGATCCGGTTGGTGACCATCACGATCGGCGACACGTCCCGGGTACGCATCGCCTCCAAGACATTGGGGTAATAGTGACAGATCTGCTCGAACATCACTCGGCCGTTGACCGTCAGCGTGTCCCAAAAACCCTCGTGCCCCGAGATGAACTCCTCGAGCATCACGGGACGGCCAGGCGCCATGCCCGACTCTTCCATCGCGTGTTGGAGGCCGCGCACGTCGTCCGCCCGCCACGTCCCGGCGGCGCCGGCCGCCGCGAGGGGCTTGAGGATGATGGGAAAACCGACCTTCTCCACGAAGCTTCGCGCGGCGTCAGCGGTCTCGACCTCCGCGGCCTGTGCGCAGCGGACACCCCTGGCGGCGAGGAACTTCTTCATCTGGTACTTGTCTCGGACCAGCGTCGTCTGAGACACGCTCATGCCGGGGATGCCGGTGCGGGTCCGAGCTTCGGCGGCGGGCAACATCAGCGCTTCGACCGTCGACTCGAGCTTGTGCACCCACGGCCCACGCACCTGGATCTTCCGCACCGCCCGCTCAATCTCCTCGACCGACGCGGTCGAGGCCACCTGCTCGTAGGAGTGCATCCAGCTCCGCAGCTCCTGGTCGAAGGCGTGGAAGGGCACGGTGGCAATACAGGAGACCAGGGCGCCGGCCTCGTGGAGGCCGCGGACGAACTCACGCTGGTTCCCTGGGAAGGCAGGTTCGAGGAAGATGACGTGGACCGGCATACACACTCCGAAAAGGGGGGGACGGGCCGGGGTCTTAGCCTGTCGCCCGGCGGACGTCGACCTCGTGACGGTGCGCGCCGGGATAAGTACGGAGATGCCTACGCTCGCGTCGCTGATCCCTGAACAGGGCTTTGATCATCCCGACCACGCGCTCGACGCCTTCCTGGCTTGGGTGGCGGACTCCGGGTTGACGCTCTACCCACACCAGGAGGAGGCCATCCTCGAGATCTTCGCGGGTAACCACGTGATCCTCGATGCCCCCACCGGGTCGGGCAAGTCCCTCGTCGCGCTCGCCCTCCACTTCAAGACCTTCGCGGAGCTCGGCAAGACCTGGTACACGGCCCCGATCAAGGCGTTGGTCAGCGAGAAGTTCTTCAGTTTGTGTGAACAGTTCGGGGCGGAGCATGTCGGGATGCTCACTGGCGACGGTGCGATAAACCGTGACGCTCCGATACTGTGCGTCACGGCGGAGATCCTGGCCAACCTTGCGCTCCGTGAGGGCGAGTTGGCCCGGGTCACGTCGGTGGTCATGGACGAATTCCACTATTATTCCGACAGGGATCGCGGCATGGCTTGGCAGGTTCCCCTGCTCACCCTGAGTCAGACCCGATTCTTGTTGATGTCGGCAACCTTGGGGGACACGCGCGTCATCCGCGAGGATCTGGAGGCCCGCACCCAGGTGAAGGTGAGCGAGATCCAGGGGGCAACACGACCCGTTCCCTTGGAGTACCACTACAGCACGCGCCCGCTGCACGATGCGATCGCAGACCTCATTCGGAGCGGCAAAGCGCCCGTATACGTGGTCCACTTCACGCAGTCGGCCGCAGGGGAGACCGCAGGCGCGCTGATGTCCACCGACCTGTGCTCCAAAGAAGAGAAACGGTTGATCGCCCAGCAACTCAAAGGCGCGTCGGGCGAGGGTTTTCGTTTCCACAGCCCCTTTGGCCCCACCATGCGCCGTTTTGTGAGCCACGGCGTCGGGCTCCATCACGCCGGGTTGCTGCCACGTTATCGGCTCCTCGTCGAGAGGTTGGCCCAACAGGGGCTCCTCAAGGTGATCTGCGGCACCGACACCTTGGGCGTTGGCATCAACGTACCGATCCGCACAGTGCTGTTCACACAGCTCTGTAAGTTTGACGGAGAGAAAACCGACATCCTGAAGGTGCGCGACTTCAAACAGATCGCCGGTCGTGCGGGACGCGCCGGGTTTGACACCGTAGGTCATGTGGTGGCCCAGGCTCCCGCCCACATCATCGAGAACCTGCGGATGGACACGAACACCACGGATCCCAAAAAGCGGAAGAAGATGGTGAAGGCTCAGCCGCCGGCGCGGGGATACAAACACTGGGACGAGGGCACGTTTCGGGAGCTGATCGAGCGCCCGCCCGAGCCCCTTGTCAGCAGATTCAGTGTGGACCATGGGAGGTTGCTGCTGCTCATGCAGCACGCCGCCGACACCACTGGGGATGCCCGGGTCGGAGTGGACACTCTCGTGTCGTTGATCCGGCGGTGTCACAGTCCGCCGGCCGAGCGGGTGAAGATCGAGGCCTCCGTGAGCACGCTCGTGCACGCGCTCCAACACGCGGGCGTCATCAGCGAAGAGAGCGACGGCGTGCTCCGATTGGATCCCGACCTCCCCCGTGACTTTTCACTCCACCACAGTCTCTCCCTCTTCCTGCTCGACGCGCTGGCGACCCTGGAGCCGGGCGGCGAAGGGGAGGCCGCGACCGGCCACGCGCTCGACGTCGTGAGCTGGGTGGAGGCGATCTTGGAGAATCCGAGGGTGATCCTCGAGCGCCAGGCGAACCGGGACCGGACCGCGCGCCTCAACGAGCTGAAGCTCGCGGGTGTACCTTTTGAAGAACGTATCGAGCTCATCGAGTCGATCAGTTGGCCAAAACCCAACGCGGACCGAATCTACGAGGTGTTCAACACCTACGCCGAGCATCATCCCTGGGTGGCGGGTGAGTCCATCCGGCCCAAGGGTGTGCTGCGGGAGATGATCGAGGCGCAGGTGTCCTTCTCCGACTACGTGAAGGATCTGGAGCTTCAACGAGCAGAAGGAGTGCTGCTTCGTTACCTGTCGGACGCCTACAAGGTGTTGGCGCAGAACGTGCCGCCCGAACACAAGACGGAGGCGCTGGCAGATACGGTGGCGTGGGTGCGTGCGATGTTGGCGTTGGTGGATTCGAGCTTGATCCTGGAGTGGGAGGAGCTCGTGGCGGGTCGAGACCGGCCCGCGGCCGCGCGCGGCGCCAAGGTGGACATCTCTTCCGACAAGCGGAGCTTCTATGCTCGAATCCGGGCGGAGGCGCACGCCGTGGTGCGCGCCCTTGCTTTCGAGGACTGGGCTGAGGCCGCCGCCTGCCTGCGTCGGGGTGAAGACGATCCGTGGGGGCCGGAGGCGTTTGAAGGGGCGATGGAGCCGATCCAGGCGGATGGCGGTGTACGATTCGACCACTACGCGCGAATGGGCCAGCTTACGACGATCCGGCACCTTGGCCCACATCAATGGCGGATACGGCAGGTGTTGTTGCCTCGCGGGGAGGCGGGGCTTCCGGTCCTGGAGCCCCGTGGCAGAAGCGGGGGAGACGACGAGGAATCGGGCGACCACGTGTTGGGGAGCACGTGGTCTTTTGAGGCGCTCGTTGATCTACGAGACAACACCAACCCCGATGGGCCGCTGTTGAGGTTCGAGGCGCTCAGCGTTTAGTCGCGGCAGGCCTCGCAGGGTCCGAGTGGCTACTCGCCGCGGGCAAACTCGATAAGGTCGTTGCTACCCCCGTCGAACACGTTCATGTCCACATTGCCGCCGATGCCCGAGACCGAGCCGCTGCTGGTGTACTGCCAGAAGGTGTAGTTCGACCATCCGTCGGGCAACGACGGGTCGGAGTCGGTGTAATGGGCCACCCATAAGGGGTTGATCGTGGCAAAGTCGTCCGAGCCAACACAGTTGTCCCACCAGTTGGCGGTCGTGTAGACCAGCGGATACCGGCCGGTGAGCTCATGATAGCGCTCGTTGAAGTCCGTGATCCAGTCAGCCATCTCGCGCTGGGTCATATCGTAGCACGTCTCCCCGTAGGGGTTGTACTCGATGTCCAAGGTACCGGGCAGGGTACGCCCGTCGTCCGACCAACCGCCGCCGGCATCGACGAAGTACTCAGCCTGCGTGGCCCCGTCGCTGTCGTCGGGCGTGGCGAAGTGGTAGGCGCCGCGGATGAGTCCGGCGTTGTAGCTCCCATTGTAGTTCGACGAAAACTCGTCGTCGTGGTAGTAATCGCCCTCGCTCGCCTTCATGACCGCGAACATGATGCCGTCCGCCCACACCGCGTCCCAATCGATGTCGCCCTGCCAGTGTGAGACGTCGATGCCCGCGAGCGGCCCGGGAATCCCAGGATCGGTATCCGCGTCGGCGTCGCTGTCGGCGTCGCTGTCGGCGTCACTGTCGGCGTCACTGTCGGCGTCGGTATCGGCGTCCGTGTCGGTGTCAGCGTCTGACCAGGTGACCGTCTCGACGAGGGTGCCGGCCGTACCGCTTGGTCGGGCCTTACGTAAGGTAGGCTCGAACCCGGGGGAACAACCGACGACAGCGACGTAAAGCACCAGGACCTGCGTGACCATGCTCCCTCCAGGCTGGTCCTTGTAGCACCAAATCATGTGCACGCCTCACGATTTCGACGCGGCAGGGAAGCAGGGGCTCACGCCGCGGGCTCAATCGGGATAGAGCCGCACCCGGCCTCTGGAGGACCATGCTCACATTCATTCTGCTCCTCGGCTGTAAGACCGCGCCGGATTTTGTCGGTACCTGGGAGGGCACCTGTGCCCCTTCGGGCGACAACGGAGACCTGAACCTCTCCTTGTCCCTCCGCGCAATCCTGTCGAGCGACGGATACGCCGGCTTTGTCGACGTGGACGACGGTACCGGTCCGGTGGAGCTCACCTTCGAGGCGGAAGAACGGGATACCCGCGTCGGAATCGCGATCTTTGGAGAGGCGACGGGTGAGACCGGGTCAGAGGGCGCCCCCACCTTGTGGATCTTCGCGATCCGCGACGTCGACGTGCTGACGGGCACGTGTGGCTACCCGACGGACGACGACCGGTTTACCTGCACCCTCGGCTGTGAGCCGCTCAAGGAGGCCGAGAAGCTCTCGCTCACAGGCGAGGCGGATCTCGTCCGGGTCAGCAAACCTACCGGCGAATGAGCCCGTTGAACACCGATACACCGCGAGCCGCGCTTCCGAGAGCGCCCGCGAATCACGGGAGTCCCCTCACCTCCGCCGCCGTCCACCATGGCACGTCGGTGCTTCGGTAGAAGCCCACCCCCGCCTCCTCCAGGCGCGCGCCGTGCCAACCCAGCCGTTGCTCAAACTCCGGCCAGCTCCGCGCTGATGTGGGGGTCCAGGCCACCTCGGCCATCGCCGCGAGCCGTGGCCAGCTCATGAAATCCAGCTTGGCCTCATCGTCGATCATTTCAGTCCAAAGCGCAGCTTCAACGCCATGCGCCTCGACGCCCTCGAGCTCTCCCGACCAGCCGTAGACCGTCGAGACGCTCACCGGACCCGCCCAGATCTGCCCATAGTCGGCGCTGAAGTTGTGGATCATGTCGAAGTAGGCGTACTCGGCGGGGGAGAGGATGAGGCCAGCGCCCTGTTCAGCGGCGGCGTAGGCGCGCGTGTCGTCGAACCAGAGCTGGGCCAGGACGGGCGGTGTAAGCGTAGCCTCTCCGATCTCGTCCCATCCGATAGGGATTTTCCCATGCGCGGCCACGATCTCCTGTACCCGCACCATGAACGCGTCGTAGTCGGACAGGCTGATGTCCACGGCCTCGTCGCCGCCGACGTGCAGGTAGGGTCCCGGGGTGAGCTCCGCGAGCTCCGAAAAGACGTCCTCGACGAAGGCCGCGGTCGCCGGTCCGTCGAGCCAGAGCGGCGTCGAGATCACGCCCTGCCCCGTGTAGGGCTCCTCGGCCACGCCGCTCTCGTTGAGAACGTCGTAGGAGGCGAGCGCCGCGTTGTTGTGCCCCGGCACGTCGAACTCGGGCACGACGATCATCGCCCGCTCCGCCGCATAAGCTACGAGATCGGCGTACTCTTCCTGGGTGTAGAAACCGCCGAGGCCGCCGCCTACCTCCGTGGCGCCGCCAATAGCCGCGAGATCCGGCCACGCGCGGATCTCGATGCGCCAGCCCTGGTCGTCGGTGAGGTGAAGGTGCAGGCGGTTGAACTTGTGCGCCGCGAGGAGATCGATCTGCCGTTTGACCTCTTCGACCGTGAAGAAGTGACGGGCAACGTCGAGCATGAAGCCGCGCCAGGCATACCGCGGCGCGTCGCGCACGGTCACCACCGGAAGCCGCCACTCGACCGCAACTCCACCGGACGACACGGCGAAACTCGCTGGTGGCAGGAGCTGGCGCAGCGACTGGCCGCCGTAGAAGAGCCCCGCGGTGTCCGACGCGCGGATCACCACGCCCTCATTCGACACCGCCAGCTCGTAGCTCTCGGGCTCAAACCCAGCCTCCAACATGAACAACACGTCGGGGTCGGGGCCGCCCCCGAGTGGAAGGCCCGTAGATCGCTCCAGGCTCGCGGCGACGAGGCGGGCCACCGCGTCGGCCCCCTCTCCCTCGCCGCCGAAGGTGGTGCTCTCCGAGAGCACAAAGTCGCCTTCACCGATGCTCAGCGAGATCGGCGCCGGGATGAGCGCGACGACGGGCGGCTCACGAGGAGGATCCTCCATGGTGGGTTCACTCTCTGGCGGCTTTTTCCCCGTTCCTCCTGGAGCACAGGCGAGCAGGAGCACGAACAGCGTCGTCATCGCAGTTTCTCCATGAAGAACCGGATCACCCGTTCATAAAGCCGGAAGGTCACCACGGGGTCGGGAACCATGTGGGTGTAGCCCGCCAGAGGCAAGAACTCGAAGCTCCGACCCGCGCGGAACAGGGCGTCGGAGAGGCGAAGCGCATGTTTGAAATAGACATTGTCGTCGGCCGTGCCGTGGACGAGGAGCAGCGGTCGGGAGAGGCCGGCAGCCCAGGTCAGCACGTTGCCGTTTCGGTAACCATCCGGGTTTTCGGCGGGTAAACCCAGGTAACGCTCGGTGTAGTGGGTGTCGTAGTCGGCCCAGTCCACCACCGGCGCGCCCACCACCGCGGCGTGGAAGACCTCAGGGTGCCGCAGTACGGCCATCGCCGAAAAATAGCCGCCAAACGACCAGCCCTGAATTCCCACCCGGTTGAGGTCCATCTCCGGGTACCGCTCCGCCAGCGCGTGGAGGCCGGCGATCTGGTCCGCCATCGGCCCGCGGATCACGTCTCCCCGGATCGCCCGCTCCCACGCCCGACCGCGCCCCGGTGTACCCCGCGCGTCCATCGTCACGACGACAAAACCGTGGTCTGCATACCACTGTTGGAGGTGGAAGGCGGCCGCGTGGCGCTGAACCAGCTGCACGTGCGGCCCGCCATAAACGTAGACGAGCACGGGCCACCGGCTTCCGGGCGTGTGCTCCCGCGGACGCAGGATCATCGCCCGCAGTTCGCGCGCTGGTCCGGTGTCGTCAGCTGGGATGGACACGGTGGTGTACTCGAGCTCGGCCAGGCGCGCGGGCACCTGCGCCACACTCTTGATGAGCCGGCGTTGATCGCCCCTCACCCACGTGGCCGTCTGGCCCGTCTCGGTCGAGGCGATCTCCACGCGGCCGCCGCTGCCCACCGTAGCCTGGTAGACGCCGGGCGGCCCCACGAGACGGCGCGCTTCGCCTCCTCGGAGCGGCACGGCGTATAACGCTCGCTCTCCTGGATCTGGCCCGGCGACGACGACCACCTCCTCGCCCTGAACCCCGGAGACCAGGTGGAGCCCGAGCTCGGGCGGCGTCAGCCGGGCGAGCAACTCGCCGTCGGGACATCGGTGCTCCAGGCATGGCGCGCCATCACGCTCGGAGATCCACAAAAATCCGGGAGGCCCGTGGGTGACCATGGGCATCGACGGGTAGAGGTTCAGCCAGGCGGGGTCCTCTTCGACGAGGATCACGGTCGGCGTTGGTTGGCCGGTGGTAAAACGGAGGAGATGCTGGCGCTGTTGGCCCCGGTCCTGAACCAGCGCCAGGAGCACGGTGCGCGCCGCCCAGCACACCTGCGCAAGGTAGGGAAAGGCTACGAGATCCCAGCCCAACCAGCGCACCTGGCCGCCAGTCACCGGTACCACGCCGAGCCGGACGCTCACGTTCTGGCGGCCCGCGCGAGGGTAGAAGTTTGCGGCGGGGATACGTTCGGGGGCCGAGGCGTCCGCGACGAAAAAGCGCTCCACGCCCGTGTGATCCACCTCCTCAAAAGCGAGGTGTTGGCTGTCGGGGCACCACCAGTAGCCGACGTACCGGTGCATCTCCTCTTCGGCGACAAATTCGGGCAGGCCGTTGGTGAGGGTCTCCGATGCGGTATCGGTGAGGCGGGTCCAGGTGCCGTCGAGGGAGTACACCCAGAGATCGCCGGCGATCACGCACGCGATCTGGAGCCCGTCGGGCGAGAAGCGTGGGTCGAGCGTCGGCCCCTCGGCGGGGGCCGGCAAGAGGGTGACCCGGGCGTCGGTGCGAGAGTACAGAAAAAGCCGGCCGCCAAGGGGGATGACCAGCCTCTCGAGCCGACTGTCGGCCGCGATGGTGCCGATCCCGCGCACGGCCGACCGCAGCCGTTCGAGTCGGGCGAGCTCCGCCGGCGACAGGGCCGTGTCGCTGCGGCCCAGGAGCTCAGCGGCGGTGAGGAGTCGACGCTCGGCTCCGTCGGGGGTCTGTTCCCAGAGCGCGTGCTCGAAACTGCGCGGGTCAGAGCGTAAGAAGAGCACGGTGCCGTCTGGCGCGACGCCGAAGGAGCGTGGTGCGCCGAGCTGGAAGCGCCAGGTGGCGGCGTAGTCGTGGAGGAAGCTGGGATCGGCAGGCATCGCCCCCTCTAACCGCCGGACTCCGCCGGTTGTGGCTCAGCCTCCGCGCGCCCGGCCGCGGACGTCGAGTCGTCCGGCGCTCGACTGATGGGCGAAAAACCACTAGACTCGGGGCGCGACATCGAGGAGCCGGTGGGCCAAGTCCTGAGAATCCCGACGACAGTGCCGTCCGATAAAGAAGAGATCGCGGTGCAACGCGCGATCTCATGGGTTGCTCCGGTCTTCCGGCTCGGCGCGTGGTTGAGGCTGGGCGGGGTCGAGCTGCGAAACGCGCACCACCTGCCTGTGGGAACCCCAGCGTTATTTCTGTGTAATCACGTCGGAATGCTCGATCCGGCCATCGCGGTCGCGAGCCTGGGCCGTCCGGTCCACTTCATGGCGACGCAGTCGTTGTGGATGCACCCCTTCTACGGCCGGGTGATGAACCTGTTCGGCATCGTGCCGAAGAAGAAGTTTTCGGCGGACTTCAACGCGATTCGGATGCTTCGGAAGTGGGCTGATATCGGGGCGACGGTGGGGCTCTATCCCGAGGGTGAGCGCACCTGGGACGGCCGCCCCCTGCCGCTGGTGGACGGTATCGGGGGCCTCGTGAGGATGTTGGGCATCCCTGTGGTGACCGCGCGGGTGATCAACGGCTACCGGGTGTGGCCGCGTTGGGCGGCGACCCCCCGTCGCGGACTGCAGGTTCTGGAGTTGGATCCGCCAATGGAGTTCGAGCGCCGGGCGAAGGACGCGGTGATCGTGGACCACCTGCGCGCCCGTCTGAGCGTCGACGCTGAGACCGGAGAGAGCTTCCCGGTCCGCGGCACCAACCTCGCAGGGGGCCTTCGTAATCTCCTGTTCTTGTGCCCGGCTTGTGGCCAGCATGAGTGCCTTCGTGAAGAGGGCGACACCCTCCGCTGTTCCTTATGCGCGGCGTCCTGGGTGCTCGGCACCGATCTCTGGCTCCGCGCCGCCAAGGAGGAGCAGAGTTTGACCATCGCCCAGGCGGCCGATCGCGAACGATCCTGGTTGGCGGAACGTGATTTTGTGGCCGAGCCAGAGCGTTTCGCCCGCGATGGCGTGATCGTGGAGAGCGAGCCGTGCCGCGTGCTCGATATCGGCGGTGACCGATCCACCGAGGTCGCGCGTGGCCGCCTGCGGCTCTACGCCGATCGTCTGGAGGTGCCCGAGACCGGGTGGTGCCTCCCCCTCGACAAAGTGAACGCGATTACCGTGGACCGCACCCGGTCACTCCAGATCCGGAGCGCCGACTCCCTGTTCGCTCCGGACATCAAGGTCGGCTCGGTCCTCAAATGGGACTGGATTGGCAACCACTGGCGCCGCAAGCTGGTCGTGCGGGCGGTTCGGCCGGGCGCCGAAGCGGCCCGGGAGGTCTGAGCGCGGCTCCACAGACAGACGGCTCGGAACTTCACGTCGCGTAGGCGGATCGTGGCGAGGTAGGAGCGGATGTCGTCGGCCGACGCGCGTTCGAGCGGGGCCCGTGGCCGTGATCGGGCTCGCCAGCGTCGGCCCGCTCAGGATAGAAAGGCGCCCCCAGGGAGGCGACCGATGTCCTTGTTCGACCAGATGACGGCGTTCGACCATGAACAGATCGTGTTCTGTCGTAACGAAGCCGCAGGTTTGAGGGCGATCATCGCCATTCACAACACCACCCTCGGCCCCTCGCTGGGCGGGGTGCGGCTCTGGGACTACGCCACCGAAGCGGACGCGGTGCGCGACGTGCTCCGCCTCTCCCGCGGCATGACCTACAAAGCGGCGGTTGCCGGCCTCGATCTGGGCGGGGGCAAGGCCGTGATCATCGGGGACCCCTCGACCAAGTCCGAGGCGATGTTCCGCGCTTTTGGCAGGTACATCGAGTCCTTGGCCGGCCGGTACGTCACGGCCGAGGACATGAACACGACCGTAGAGGATATGGATCACATCCGCCGGGAAACACGGTTTGTGACCGGGTCGGCGTCGGCTTCTGGTGGCTCGGGGGATCCCTCTCCGGTCACGGCGTGGGGGGTGTTCCACGGCATCCGCGCGTGTCTGGAGGTGGTGCACGGCTCGCCTGATGTCGCCGGTCGGAGCGTCGCAATCCAGGGAGTCGGCAATGTGGGCTACCACCTTGCGCGCCATCTGCATGAAGCGGGTGCCCGGTTGTTCTACACCGACATCAGCGGCCGGCGGCTGAACCGGGTGCTCGAACAGTTCGGCGGCACCGTGCTCGAGGGCGACGAATTCTACAGCGCCCCCGCCGATGTGCTCGCTCCCTGCGCGATCGGCGGCACGATCAACGCGAGGACCATCCCCATGATCCGCGCCAAGGTCATCGCGGGGGGCGCCAACAACCAGCTCGACGATGAGCTCCACGACGGCGACGCGGTCAGCGAGCGAGGCATCGTCTACGCGCCCGACTACGTCATCAACGCGGGTGGGCTCATCAACGTCTACTCGGAGCTGAAGGGCTACCCGAGGGACAAGGCGCTGGCGGACGCGGCGGGCATCTTCAATACGGTCAAACGGGTCATCAACAAGGCCAAGTCGGAAGGAACCACGACGATCCACGCATCCAACCGCACCGCCGAGGAGCGGATCGAGGCGGTGGCGCGGGTCAAGCGTATGCACCTCGGCTGAGCGGCCCAGTAAAACTGGCGAGGAATCATGAAGATCACGGTGGTAGGCACAGGATACGTCGGCCTTGTCGTCGGCACCTGTATGGCGGATATGGGCCACGACGTGGTCTGCGTGGACAACGATGCCCAGAAGATCAACGGGTTGATCCACGGGAAGGTACCCATCTACGAGCCGGGGCTCGACCAGCTCATCGAACGGAACGTTCGCGAAGGGCGCCTGGCCTTCACCACCAGCCTGGGCGAGGCGCTCGGTGTGAGCACGGTGGTCTTTGTGGCGGTTGGTACACCGTCATTGCCGGACGGCCACGCGGATCTCCGCGGAGTGTTCGGTGTCGCTGACGAGATTTCGCGACACGCCCGCTCCCGCGTCACCTTCATCATCAAGTCCACCGTGCCGGTGGGCACCGCTGACAAGGTCCGGGCCCACCTCCGGGAGCTCATGGGTGAGGTGCCGTTCGACGTCGTCTCCAATCCCGAGTTTCTCAAAGAAGGAGCGGCGCTCGACGATTTCTTGCGCCCCGACCGGATCGTCATCGGGCTGAAGGACCCAGCGACCCAGGAGATCATGGACGAGCTCTACGCACCGCTGGTGCGTACGGGAAAACCTATACTCTACATGGACAATCGTTCGGCGGAGATGTGCAAGTACACCGCCAACGCCTTCCTCGCGACCAAGATCAGCTTCATCAACGAGATCGCTCGCCTGTGCGACCTTGTAGGCGCCGACGTCGACCACGTGCGCCGCGGCGCCGGCACCGACAGCCGGATCGGCCAGCGCTTCTTCTTCCCCGGCGTCGGCTACGGCGGCTCGTGTTTTCCGAAGGATGTACGCGCACTGGTTCACACCGCCCGTGATGTGGGCATGGAGCTCCGGGTCGTCGCAGCGGTCGAGGAGGTCAACGAACAGCAGAAACACCGGCTCGCGGAGCTGGTCGAGGCCCGATTCGGCACCGACCTGAGCGGACTTCGCCTCGCGGTCTGGGGCCTCGCGTTCAAGCCCGAGACCGACGACATGCGTGAGGCGCCCTCGCTCGTCATCATTGACCGGCTGCTCCAGGCGGGGGCGAGCGTGACCGTGTACGATCCCGAGGCGATGCACGAGGCGAAGAAGGCGCTCGGCGACCGAGTGACGTGGGCAGACCGGGCGATGAACGCGGTGGATGGGGCGGACGCGCTCTTATTGGTCACCGAGTGGAACGAGTTCCGGTCCCCGGACTTCATGAGCGTACGGGGCCGGATGCGCAGCCCGGTGGTGTTTGACGGGCGGAACATCTGGAAGCCCGCGGATCTGCGGGCCAAGGGGTTCGAGTACCGCTGTATCGGTCGGCCCTGACGGGCCCCTACTGGCCGGCGCGGGGCGTTGAACTACGTTAGGCGCGCCGGAGTCATCCGGGGGGGGCCATGCTCTACGTCGCGTTGTTGTTCACCGCCTGTATCTTCGAAAAAGACGATGACGACGATGACGATGAGGAGGACTCCCAGCTCGACGATTTCGAGCAGGAGTTCGTAGACGCCCACAACGCCGCCCGCGCGCGCACCGAGCCGACGCCGGACCCCGCGCTGCCCGAGGTGAGCTGGGACAACGATCTCGCCGACATCGCCGAGAGCTGGGCTGCGGGCTGCGTTTTTGAGCACAGCATGGGCGACACCGGAGAGAACCTCGCGCTCTTTTCGTGGACGGTGGCCCCCACCGAGGTGGTGGACGCCTGGTACAGCGAGATCTCCGATTACGACTACGACTCCAACAGCTGTGCCCGTGGAAAAGCTTGCGGTCACTACACCCAGGTCGTTTGGCGAGACACCACCCGCATCGGTTGTGCCGTCCAGGCTTGCGACAACGTCCAGGGCTTCGGCGAAGGGGAGCTCTGGGTCTGCGAGTACGATCCGCCGGGTAACTGGGTAGGCGAAAAGCCTTATTGATGCCTACCGCGTCGGCGCCGTGGCGGGTGCCGGGCGGGCGAGGCATTTAGGACCATGCTGCTCCTTCTTGCCTGTGTGTCCGACCCGGACATCCCGATGCGCGGCGAGGAGCCCGACGAGCCCGGCACTCCACACTTGGGCGCGGTGGAGCTCATCGAAGGCGAACGCTGGTTTTCCGCCGAGGTGATCCATCAGATCGACATCGAGCTGCCAGCCCCCTCTTTGCTCGGCCTCGCGACCGACCCGTATTCCTACGTTGAAGGCGCAGTCACCATCGGCGATCGGCGGCTCTCCCCGGTGGGCGTTCGCTTACGCGGGAAGTACGGCTCCTTTCGGACCCTGGACGGCAAGCCCAAATTCAAGATCGATCTCAACCGCTACGACCCGAGCCTCTCGTACGCCGGACTGGAGCAGCTGGCCCTCAACAACGAAGTGGTGGACTGCTCGCACCAGCGAGAACCCCTGGGCTACGCGGTGTTTGCTGCGCTGGATCTCCCTGCCCCGCGCACGGCCTACACCCGGGTGAGCGTCAACGGTGAGCACTACGGCCTCTACGTGATTGTCGAGTTTCCCGATGACGTGTTCCTTGGGGATCACTACGACGACGGCTCGGGGAACCTCTACGACGGCAAGTACCTCTACGAGTGGCCGAGCGGTGACTACGCCCTGGTCGATTTCACCTCGGAGCTCGTGGGGAATTTCGTGCTCGAGGAGGGCGAGGACGTCGGCGGCGCGGATGTGGGGGCCGTCGCCGAGGCGGCAGAGGCCGGAGGTCTGGTCGCAGAGAACCTCGCGGCGGTGGTGGACATGGAGCGTTTTCACCGCCACATCGTCGCCGAAGAGCTCATCGGCCACGTTGACGGATACGCGCTGAACACGAACAACTACCGCGTCTATTTCGATCCCGACGACGGGCTCGCCGATCTCCTCACCTACGACCTCGACTACGCGTTTTATGAAGATTCAAGTTGGGGTATGAGTTGGTCTCGACCTCGGGGCATCCTCGCCCGACGCTGCTGGCAGGATCCTGGCTGCGTGAGCCGCCACGCCGAGGTCGTCGCTGAGGCGCTTGACCAACTGGACAGCGAGGCCTTCATCGAACAGTTGGATGCGTGGACAGCGCTCATCGCCGACGATCTGGAAGACGACCCGCGGAACGAGTGCCGCCCTCGCTCCGTAGGCGCCAACCAACGTGAGCTGAAGGAGTGGATGGAGGAGACGGAGGAGCGTGTCCGGGATCATTGGCGGTAGACATGTGCGCGGATAGGTGACGAGGATGTCTGCTTCCGTCGAGCCTGATCGTGGTGTGTTCTGTAACCGGACCCTCGATCTTCGGGCGATCGCGGCGATCGGCTACGACATGGACTACACCCTCGTACACTACGATGCGATACGTTGGGAGCGCGAAGCTCATAGCTTTGTCTGCCAGGAACTGTCGGCGCGGGGGTGGCCGGTCGCCGGTCTCGAGCTCGAGCCCACGCGGGTACGCCGCGGCCTGATCCTCGACCTCGAGTTGGGCAACGTGGTGAAGGCAAACCGTTTTGGTCTGGTTGAACGTGCGGTTCACGGGACGCACGTACTCTCCCCCGCGGAGCTTCGTGCGGCTTACGCGCACACCATCGTCCGCCTCGCTGAGCCCCGATGGGTCTTCCTGAACACCCTGTTCTCTTTGTCCGAAGGCTGCCTTTACACCCAGCTCGTGCAGCTGCTCGACGCGCGGCGACTTCCCGGCGTGCTCGACTACCGACGCCTCTACCACAAGCTCGCTACCGCGACGGACGCCGCGCACACCGAGGGTCGTCTGAAAGCACGGATCCTGGCGGAACCTGACAGTTACATCCAGCTCGATCCCGAGATCCCCCTCACCCTCCTCGATCAGCGGCACGCGGGCAAGAAGCTGCTGCTCATCACCAACTCGGACTGGTCCTACACGCTGCCGATCTTGCGGCACGCCTTCGATCGATTCCTGCCCGCCGGCACGACCTGGCGCGATCTCTTCGACGTGATCGTCGTGAGCGCTAGAAAGCCCGCGTTCTTCACGGAGAACACACCGTTCTACGAGGTGGTCACGGAGGATGGGCTGATGCGCGCAGCCCACGGCCCGTTTGAGCCGCGAACGGTCTATGTCGGCGGGAGCGCGCGTCAGCTCGAACAACAGTTGGCCATTTCGGGCGATGAGATCCTGTACGTTGGGGACCATATGTTTGGCGACGTACATGTCACCAAGAACGTGCTGCGGTGGCGAACCGCGTTGATCCTCCGTGAGCTCGAGCTGGAGCTCCACCGTTGGCCTGCGGGCGACGAGAGCACCCAGCGCGGTGATCGCCTCCTCCACCAGCGCGAGGTGCTCGAGGCCGCCGCGAACCGGCTGCGGGTGCAGCTTCTCCGGATTCGCGGCCGTTATGGGCCTGATGTCATCGAGACGATCGACGGGCTGACGCTCAGGCTCAGTGTGCTCGACGCTGAGCTGGCGCGTTTGGATGCCGACGTCGGGATGATCCCGGCACGATCGGACGATCAGTGGGGCCCGCTGATGCGCTCCGGGCGGGACAAGAGCCACCTCGCCTTCCAGGTGGAGCGGTACGCGGATGTCTACGCCTCCCGGGTCTCGAACCTGCTGGACGCGAGCCCCTACGCCTGTTTTCGCTCCCTTCGAATCACCCTGCCGCACGACGCCGCGCGCCGTTGAGGGGCCCACGACGCGCGCGGGTGTGGGGATGGAGCGACGGGTGGGCGGGTGAGCCCGGGGCAGCTCAGCGGGGCGGGTTTCGTGTCGCCGTCGCCGGGACGTCGCGCCAGCGATCGAGTAGGGCCCGATCGTAGGTGTCGGTGCCCGACAAGAAGCGGTCCACGTCAGAAAAAGCGTCGTAGCCCCAAAAGAGCTCGTCATCGACGACGAGGGTCGGCACCCCGAAAGCTCCGGCGTTCAGGGCGGCTTCAGTGTTGCTCCTGAGCGCGCCGCGCCCTGACTCCGAAGCTGCGATCAGGGCATCACCGTCGAGGCCACCGCCGTCGAGCGCGGCCTTCACCGAGACGGGATCACCGACGCCGCCACCGCCCGCCCACGTCGCGTCAAAAAGCACGTCAATGATGCGCTTTTGTTCGGGGTGCTCGAGCGCCGCCACGCGTAACGCCAGCAGCGGGTTGAAGGGGTGCGCCGGCGGAGGCACCAACACCACCCCCTCCCGCGCCGCGATACGCAGGATATTCTTGAAGATATAGATACGTTTTCCGGGAATCTCCGCGGGGCCCTTGTGACCATGGTGGCTGAGCAGCGCGGCGAGCACGACGGGCCGCGGCTTGACCACGCGCCCGTGCCGGGCGGCGAGCGGAAAGATCGCTTTCCAAGCGAGGTAGGCGTATGGCGAGAGAAAGTCGAAATAGAGCTGCATCCGGGGCTCTAACGCGGCGCCGCGGCCACTCCCCCTGCCCGCGGGCCGCGGCCGAGTCGGATATGTCACCGGCCTCCAGGGGGCTCCATGTCCGGGGCGGATCGCGCAAGTTCGGCACGGCACACCTTCGGGTGGGAGGGGCCAGCAACGCTCGCCGAGCGGGATGCGTCCGCGGCGCCTCTCGCGGGCAGCAGCCCAGAGGCGGCCCGATTTCGTCGAAGTCGAGAGATCGGTCGCGGCGGCATGGGGCGGGTGTTTGAGGCGGAAGACCTGGAGTTTGGGCGGACGGTGGCGGTCAAGGAGCTCCTCCCTACCCTGGGTCGGTTCGCGCGCGCGCGCTTTGCGCGTGAGGCTCTGGTCACCGGAAACCTCGAACACCCGGGCATCCCTGCCGTCTATGCGCGTGGAACCGAGGATGGACTTCCATTCTATGCGATGCGTCGGGTTCGTGGGCGGACGCTGCGGGAGGCCCTGGAAGCGGCAGCCGGGCTCGAACAGCGCCTGAAGCTGTTGCCCGCGCTGATCACGACTGCGAACACGCTGGCATACGCTCACCGGCGCGGCGTCGTGCATCGGGATGTCAAACCCGACAATATCCTCCTGGGCGAACACGGTGAGACCGTCCTGCTCGACTGGGGCCTGGCCGGGATCCGCGGCTTCGGCAGCGAGGCCACGGACGCCGCGGCGCTGCCCGAAAACAACGCCCACACCGTAGCCGGCACGATCATGGGCACCCCTCAGTACATGGCCCCGGAGCAAGCCCGCGGCGAGGAGGTGGACGCTCGGGCGGATGTGTTTGCCTTGGGCGTGATCCTCCACGAGCTCCTATGCGGTCGGCCGGCTTACGAGGCGGCGGACACCGCAGCGCTGATTCGCCTCGCCGCGCGAGGGGTGCCGACGAGCCGGCCCCCGGACGACGCTCCGCCGGGGCTGCTACGGGTGCGGGACCGGGCGATGGCGGCGGCACCCCAGGATCGTTACCCCGACGCCGCCGCGCTGGTCGTCGACCTGGAGACGATGGTGACGCGCGCGATCTACCAGCCGGGCACGGTCGATAAGGTGGTCACCGGGCTCACCGCTGCGGTCACCGGCTTCTTCTTGATCGCCGTGGGTCTCGCGCTCGTGCTGCTCGTGCCCATCGCCGACATGGGCCATATGGGGCCCATGTTGTTCGTGCTCAGCTTTTGCAGCATAAGCCTCCTCGTGGTGGACTGGCGCAGTCGAGGTACCCACAAGCTCCACCTCGTCGCGATCGGCCTCGCCGCGGCGACGCTCACGCTCGGCGTGGTGATCACGGTCATGGGTGTCCACGAGATGGGCTCGGTGCTCCTCGAATACGCGGACGACGAAGCCAGCTTCCGCCGGATCGCGGTGATCGGGCTGCGTGAGGCGCTACCCTCAAGCGCGCTCGGGGCCTTGTTGGCCTCGGTTCAGCTCTTGTTGGCCGCGATGTGCTGGCGGGTTGGCGCGCTCTCCGCGCCGCAGCGCCACACCGATTGAGGCGACCGGGCCCCGTTGTGTTAGCCTCGGGCGCCCGCGGAGGTTCTGTGTCCCTGTTCCTGCTCCTCGCTTGCGCGACCTCCCCCGAAGGCCTGCTCCTGACCCCTCCGGGCTCTGGCCCGCTGGTTCGGGTGGACTGGGACGCCAAACCGCTGGCAGACATTCCGTTTCCGAACGATTTGGCCACCCGTCCTGACCCCACCTCGGTCACCGGACTCCGGCTGAACATCTCCAAACTCGGGGCGACCGAGGCCGAGAGCGAGGCGCGCGAGAAGCTCGACCATCTCACGGGTTTCGGCATCTATGCGCCGATCAGCGTCGGGTTCGGGGCCCCGCTCGATCTCGACGAGATCCTCGTGCGCCACACCCTCGATCCAGAGCTTGGACAGGCCCAATTCGGTGACGACGCGGTGTTCCTGATCAACGTGGATCCCGACTCGCCCGACTTCGGCAAGGCGATGGAGCTGGACATCGGTCATGGGCGATATCCGATGGATGTGCCGAATCCTGCTCGTTATTTTGACAACGACTCGCGCGACACGAGCCCCTCGCTGGTCTTTGACACGGTCGACGAGGACCTCAATGACAACGGCGTGCTGGACTGGGGTGAAGACACCGACAACGATGGCGTCCTGGACTTCCCGAATGTCTGGCCGGAAGGCGGCGATCCGCGTGAGGACCTCCTCACCTGGTATGAGCGCCAGACCGACACCCTCATCCTGCGCCCGGTGGTCCCGCTTCGTGAAGAGACCACTTATGCGGTGGTGCTCACCTCGCGGCTGATCGGCACCGACGGCGAACCGGTCCGTTCACCCTGGAAATGGGTCCATCACCTGCGGCAGACCGAAGCGCTGCGTCAGCTCACGACCATCCTCCCTGACTTGGGGGTGGGCCTGGATGAGCTGGCATTTTCGTGGGTGTATACGACGGGCCGCGTCACCGGCGATCTGGTGGACATCTCGCGGGGTCTACGCGGCGAAGGCCCGTTCGCGTCGCTGGAGACGAAGTACCCGGCCGGCATCCGCGAGGCCCTGCCGATGCACAACATGCCCGGCGTCACCGAGACCTGGAGCTTGCCGACGTCTACGCTCGTCTCTACGCTGGTCAATCTCGGCCTGTTTGACGCCTCAGCGGGGGAGACGCTGGTCGACGCCTACACCGACTACGCCGAAGCGGTGGTGAGCGGCAGCTTTACCACACCCTACTTCCTGTCAGACACCGACGACGGTGGCTATTGGGACGCGGACGAAGCGTGGAATCTCGATCCGATCGCGGGTA
Organism: Deltaproteobacteria bacterium; assembly: GCA_947486185.1. GTDB lineage: Bacteria > Myxococcota_A > UBA796 > UBA796 > SXON01 > CANKTH01. The sequence goes on along the minus strand of CANKTH010000035.1, from coordinate 17,534 downwards.
CCTACCGCTCCGAAGGCCAAAGAGTCGTTTTTACCTGTGTCATTCCCAAGAACAGCGCCACCACATCGGCCCCCTACCCCGTGATGATCTTCGGGCACGGATACGGGAGCTCAAGATTCGACTTTCTGGGCTTTTCGTGGGCGTTCGCCCGCATTGGTTGGGCGAGCTGCGCGCTCGACTTCCCGGGGCACGGCCCGACGGTGAACCCGGAACAGGAGGAGCTGATCAGCACGGTCCTTGACGCCCTGGGCCTCTACCCCTTCTATGCGCACCTTTTGGATGCCCGGTACCGGGACCTCGACAACAACGGCACCCTCGACTCGGGCGGCGATCAGTGGACCTCCGACGCCTTCCACACCCGTGACATGGTGCGGCAGGCGGCGGTGGACTGGATGCAGCTGGTGCGGAGCCTGCAGGCCTGTGGCACGGGAACCATGACCCTCCCCAACGGCCAGACCGCGGTCGCCTGTGACTGGAACGGTGACGGTACGGCCGACATTGGTGGGGCAGATGCGCGCTTCTCAGTGGTAGGCGGCTCGTTGGGCGGCATCAACGCTGGCGTCGCGGCGGCGGTCATGCCTGAGGTCGAGAGCTTCGCGCCGATCGTGCCCGGCGGCGGGCTCCTCGACGTCGCGATGCGGACCGAGATCGGCGGGGCGGTCGAGGCGATGGCTGGTCGCTTGATGACCCCGTTGTTCCTTGGCTATCCCGACGAGAACGGCGGGCTGCGCATCGACCAGATGGTGAACTCCGTGACCGAGATGATCTCGCTCCCGGTGGTGACGCTCCCGAGCTTTCCGCCAAACGGCAAGATTATCTTGGAGAACCTCGACAAGGGCACCGCGAAGGAAGGGCTGATCCCGGCCGACGGGCGCCTGCGCCTCGCGATCGCCTGCGACGCGCCCGACCCTTTCGAGAAACGTGCCCTCGCGGGCATGCCCCTGGCGGGTCCGGTTCTCGGCACCAGCTATGAGGTTCTCAACAATGAGGGCCTGGGAGATCGGCTTCGTATCCGCATCCTCGACAGCTCCGGTGTCGAGCTCCATCAGGTGGACACCTGGGAGTCGGAGCAGGTGCACGAGGGTGTGACCATGCGCGCCGGCTCTCCCCTGGTCGCAGCGAGCCATGGCTCTGGCCACACCCGGGCGAGCCCCGAGTTCCGTAGGTTGGCCTTCATGGTCGGGTCGGTGTTGGAGGCGGGGGACCCGATCGCCTATGCCCCACATTACGTCCGGGATCCGATCACGGTCCTCGGCGGCAAACCCGCCAACGTGCTGATCATGCCGACGGTGGGCGACACCATCGTCAACGTGGCCACTGGCGTCGCGATGGCGCGCGCGGCCGGCTACATCGACCGCGTCAACATCGACCCTCGTTATGGGATGACCCAGGACCAGTACCTCATCGACCGGGGCGTGGTGCGTGGGTTGGAGGAGTTTGATCCCTACACCTGCGCGGACGGTACCCCTTGTCTGTTCGACGTGGACAACCCCGACGAGGACACCGACCCGTGGGGCGCTCCGTCGGACGCCCAACCTTTGAGAATCACCCTGGAGACCGCGAGCGGGGTCGTCGGTCTGCGCCTCCCCTACGCGTCCCCGCGGGGCAGTCACGGCTTCGGGCTTCCAGAGCCAGAATCCAGCTTTGACCTTAATACGTTCGCGATCAGCCAGATCGCCCGCTACGTCGAGACCGGCGGGACGGAGATTACGGACGACGCCTGCCTCGCCGACCTGAGCTGCGATTGGATGGTGCCCTGATGTGGTACTTCGCGCTTGCATTTGCCTCGGAGCCCCCTACGCTCCCGACCGGCGCCGGTGTCGGCGCGGGCCCGGCGCTAGCGACCCCGCCGGCCGCGGCTGCTCCCCCCATCACCGGCGCGCCTCCGGGGCAGCCCGTGGGCTCAACGGGGCTCTCGGTCTCGGGGGAGTTGCGAGAGAACGTCGGGATCTACCCGAATGTCCCCGTGGATGCCGAGGGGCTCGCCACCGGCCAGTCCTTCGCCGCCGACCAGCGCCTCCGGCTGGGGCTCAGCTACAGTTGGGAGCACGCCAGGCTCGGCACCGAGTGGGACCTGTTCAAGGGACAGTTCGCTGGGGACACCTGGCAGATCCCGGGCGCCGCCGACGCCCGCCACCGGGAGCGGCTGAGCCTCGGGAGCCCCGAGTCCTTCGTGCCGCGCCGGCTCGCCGCGACGGTCACCCTGGCGCCGGTGCAGGTGGTCGCTGGGCTTCAGACCTCGATGTGGGGCCTGGGCATGGTGGCCAACGACGGGGCACAGGATACGGATTTTGGCAGGTCAGACTTCGGGGACCGGGTCTTGCGTCTGCGGGTGTCGACCAAACCGGCGCCGGATTCCCCGCTGACCTTCCTGCTGGCGGGCGACCGCGTGCTCGACGACGACAGCGCCTCCTGGGCGGCGGGGCAGGTCGCCTGGCAGGGGGTGGGCGGCGCGCTCTACCAGAGCCCCGACCGCGACACCGTCGGGTTGTATGGGGTGTTTCGCGACCAGACCGAGGCCGACGGCCTTCGGCGAACCACGGTGGGGGTGGTGGACGCCTATACGGAGCTGCACCTGGGTGAGCCACGCGACGGCGGCGGCTTTTCCGTGGGTGCGGAGGCCGCCGGGGTCACCGGCGTGACCAGCCGCTCCAAGAGCTACAACGCCCGCAGCGGCCTCAAGGTGCGGAGCGCGGGGGCGACTGGCTACGTGCGCGGCACGCTCCCGGGCGGGCGCTACAGCTTGACCTTACGGGGTGGCTGGGCCTCAGGTGACGGCGACCCGGACGATGATCAGAGCAACGACTTCACCTTCGACCGGGATTTTGAGGTCGGCATGGTGATGTTCGACGAGGTGACCGGTGCGGTGGAGGCGCGCGCCTACAGCCAGCTCACCGACCCCCAGTACGCGGGCGACCCGCCTGATGGGGTCGACGCGCTGGTGAGCGAAGGCGCCTTCCGGCGTGCGAGCTTCGGGATGCCCGTTCTCGCCGCCAAGCCGCTCGATTGGCTGTCGTTGAAGGCGGGGGTCCTGGTGGCGTGGCCGACCGCTCCGGTTGCGCAGCCCTTCTACACCTACCGAAACGGGGGCGTACCCACCAACCAGGTCGGGGCGGCTACGGTGGGCGGGTCGTTGGGCACCGAAGTGGACTGGTCCCTGAGCCTGGGTGACCAGGAGGTCACGCTTGGTACCGCGCGCCTGCGGCCCGCGATCGTGGTGCAGGGCGGACACCTGATGCCGGGGGCGGATCTTGGCGTTGAAGATACCCTCCACGAGTTCATGATCACCGCACGCGCACGCTGGTGACGCGCTCGCCGGCGGCGGCGTAGGTAGCTTGACGCCGCCCGAAATCCGGCTACCCTGCTTCTGAGGAGCGCTCGTGTCGATCCGCGGTCTGCCTATCGCCGTCCCCCAGGTGCGCTCGGAGCTGCCTCAGGTTGGGCTCCGTCTCTACCGGCCCCAGCCCGCACCTTCGGGCGGTCGCACGGCGGACGATGCGCGCGGAGTCATCGTGACTCTCTCCCCGGCTGCGCGTGAGCTCCTCGCTCGCGCCGCGTTGCCTCTGAGCGACGAAGCCGCGGAGGCGGCCGACGAGGTCGCCGATCCGACTGACCCCGGCGCTGCGGCAAACGAATCGGTAGGCTCGGCCGAGGAGTCCGGCCAGGACCCCGCATCCAAGGCGGAGGAAGCCAAGAAGGCCGGCGTGCCGACCGAGCTCAGCCCTGAGGAGCAGGTGGTGGTGGCGCAGCTCCGTGTGCGAGATCAGGAGGTGCGTGCGCACGAACGCGCCCATGTCGCCGCCGCCGGCGGGCTCGCTGGTTCGCCGCAGTACACCTACCAGACCGGTCCAGACGGTCGTCGTTACGCGGTTGGCGGCTCGGTCAGCATCGACCTCTCGCCCGGTGGCACCCCGGAGGAGACGCTCGCGCGCGCCGAACGGGTCAGGGCGGCGGCTACGGCGCCCGCCGAGCCGTCGGGGGCCGACCTGGCGATCGCCGCGCGCGCGAGCCAGATGATCGCCGATGCGCGGCTCGACATCACGATGGAGGCCAAGGAGGCCGCTGCAGCGTCGGTAGAGGCGGCAAAAGCAGTGGAAGCCCCGACGTCGGTCTCCGACGTCGACGCCGCGGATGAGGCGATACTTGAGGCAGAAGCATCGATTGATGCTGCAGACTTGGAGTTGGCCGCTCGTGCGTGGGCTCGCGGTGGGACACCGCCGCCGGGCTCAATCATCAGCGTCTACGCCTGAGTCGGCGACGCCTGGGGGACGCGGCTCGGTTTTCGGATTAACCGCCCCCCCCACTCCGAGAGCCCCCTTTGGCCCTGCCACTCGCTCAAATCCGCAACTTCGCGATCATCGCGCACATCGACCACGGTAAGAGCACGCTGGCCGACCGCCTGCTCCAGTCCACCGGCACGGTCTCGGCCCGCGAAATGCGTGAGCAATACCTCGACAAGATGGACATCGAGCGTGAGCGTGGCATTACGATCAAAGCTCAGGCCGTCGCGCTCTCGTGGACCGGAAGAGACGGTCTGCCCTACCTGCTCAACCTGATCGACACCCCCGGCCACGTGGACTTCGGCTACGAGGTGAGCCGCGCCCTGGCCGCGTGTGAGGGGGTGATCCTCGTGGTGGACGCCGCCCAAGGTGTCGAGGCCCAGACGCTGGCCAACGTCTACCTGGCGATCGACGCCAACCTTGCCATCGTCCCGGTGGTCAACAAGATCGACCTTCCGACGGCTGAGCCCGATCGGGTGCTCCAACAGCTCGAAGACAACGTCGGCATCGAGATCGCCGGCGCCCAGCTCGTCTCGGCGAAGACCGGCGTCGGCATCGAGGACCTGCTTCAGGCGATCATCGAGCAGATCCCTCCGCCTTCGGGCGATCGTGACGCGCCGCTCCAGGCGCTGATCTTCGACTCCTGGTTCGACAGCTACGTAGGGGTCGTGACCCTGGTGCGGGTCTCAGCCGGCCGACTCAAGAAGGGCGAGCGGATCAAGTTCATGTCCAACGGTTCGCTCTATGAGGTCACCAAGCTCGGGGTCTTCTCTCCCGAGGCGGTCGAGCGGCCCGAGCTCGCGGCCGGCGAGGTCGGCTTCATCGTCGCGAGCGTCAAGACCCTGGCGGACGTGAAGGTGGGGGACACCATCACCCACTTCCTCAACCCCGCCACCGCGGCGCTCCCGGGCTTCAAGGAGTCCAAACCGATGGTGTTTTCGGGCATCTTCCCGACGGACTCCGCGGACTACGACGAGCTCCGTGACGCGCTGGAAAAGCTCCGCCTCAACGACACCTCCTTCGCCTGGGAGCCCGAGACCTCCGCCGCCCTCGGTTTCGGCTTTCGTTGCGGATTTCTGGGCCTGCTCCACATGGAGGTCATTCACGACCGGCTGGAGCGTGAGTACAACCTCGACCTCGTGATCACCGCTCCCAGCGTCGTCTACGAGGTTCGTACCACCCGAAGGGGCACGATCACGATCCACAGCCCCGCGCAGCTCCCGCCGCTGGGTGAGGTCGAGGCGATCCTCGAACCGATCGCCAAGGTCACCATCCACACCCCCGAGGCTTATCTTGGCGCCGTCCTCAAGCTCTGTGAAGAGCGGCGCGGAACGCAGATCCGGTTTGAATATGCCGGTCCGGGGCGGGTGATCCTCACCTACGACATCCCCTACGCCGAGGTGGTCTACGACTTTTTCGACAAGCTCAAGTCGATCAGCCGTGGCTACGCCTCGATGGACTACGAGGTTCAACGTTGGGAGGTCGGCGATCTCGTCAAGCTCGACATCCTGCTCAACGGCGAGCCGGTGGACGCCCTGTCCACCATCTGTCATCGGAGCAGCAGCTACCACAAGGGCAACTCCTTCGCCGGCAAACTGAAGGAGTTCATCCCCCGGCAGATGTACGACGTCGCGATCCAGGCCGCGATCGGCAGCAAGGTGATCGCGCGCACCACCGTGAAGGCGATGCGTAAGGACGTTACCGCAAAATGTTATGGCGGCGACATCAGCCGGAAGCGCAAGCTCCTGGACAAGCAGAAAGAAGGTAAGAAACGGATGAAGGCCGTGGGCTCCGTCGAGGTGCCGCAAGAGGCCTTCCTCGCGGTATTACGGCTGGACGAATAGACGGTGAACGGTAGAATTGCGCCGCAGGGAGCTTGAATGGTCGAGGTGTTGGTACGGATCGTCCTGGTGGTTGGGTTGGTGCTCGGTGTCGGGTGGGCGTGGCTCTTTGGCCCGGCGCACGTCGTGAGCTACCAGATGCAGGAGATCGTGTCATCCGCGGCGTTGACCTGGGCGAACGCGGGCCTCGACAGGGGCAAGCAGGAGCTCGCCCAACGGTTCGAAGACGAGGAGATCCCTGAGTACCTGCCTACCGACAAGTGCGACTTCTACGAGGAGACCGACGTCAAGTGGGTGGACTGCAAGTGGTACGTAGACGTGTACATCCCTGTCGTCGGCCAGGTGCGGCGTCTCCGCTTCCAAGAAATCCACGGCGCGTCGCGTGACGGCCGTTTGCAGACGGATGGGTGAGCTCTGTGGGATCGGGCAGCTCCACCCTGTTGTTTGACGCGGAAGCGGTCGCGGCCTGTGTGGACGGCCTGGCGGGCACGCTGGCGGGGTGGATGTCGGCACGACCCGGCGAGGCGTGGGCGATGGTGGGAGTGCAGCGCGGCGGGGTGCCGCTGGTGGAGCGGATCACGGCCGCGCTCAAACGCAGGGGCGCGCCGATACCCGAGATCGGCAGCGTGGACATCACCTTCTACCGGGATGACCTCTACCGCGGCATCGACCGTTCGGTGTTGGGCGAGACGCACCTGCCGATGGAGGTGGAGGGCGCCGGGCTGATATTGGTGGACGACGTATTGTTCACCGGGCGCACCGTGCGCGCCGCGCTCGGTGAGGTGTGGGATTATGGGCGTCCAGCCTTCATTCGACTCGTGACCTTGGTGGACCGTGGCGGCCATGAGCTGCCGATCCGCCCCGATCTGGCCGGGGTGACCCTCACGGCCCGGCGTCAGGATCGCGTTGTGGTCCGCTGGGCCGGGTCGGAGGGCGCAACTCAGGACGGGGTGTGGTTGGAGTCAGCGTAAAGAGGTGTTCGCGGCTGTGAATCGTCGCAGCCTCCCTCCTCCCTCCGCTGTTGATCCTGCGCGCGGATCCCCCCATCCGGATCGCCGGGTTGGCGCCGGCGGAAGAGCCGCGCTCTCCCCTGCCCTTCCGGCTGGGGTCTGGGCCCGTCAGCCCCCGGTGCCGAACCGCAGCACCACCACGTTTTCGTGTATCTCCGGCGGCCGGTCCGAGATCGGGATGAGCTCGTCGTACTCCGGGGGCAACGTCGGGGGCGGCCCGGCGTCGTCCAGCGCCGCCAGTTCCCGGCTGAGATCGTCCCGACCGCCGCACGCGAGTGACCAGCTCCCCAGCCCCGCCTCACGCAGCTCGGCTCGGGTGACGTCGGGCCCGATGTCTGCGGCTCCGGCAGGAAGAATTCGTATAAAGGCGAGCGCTTCAGTGTCCACGGTCCCTCCTGGTTGGAGCTAGAGGTCCCGCTATCGTGCGCCCCAAACACTTGCCATGTCAATAGTAGTACTCAGATAAAGTTTAGGAAAAATGGCAACTCTCCGGCGCCGCCGCGGCGTGCTAAGGGGCGGGCGAGAGGGGGCCGGGTGGAGCTGCTGTTGATGCGTCACGGGATCGCGGCCGATGAGGCTGACGAAGGTGATGCGGCGCGTCCGCTGACCGCCCGTGGGCGGGAGCGTACTCTGGAGGTGGTCGCGGGACTCGAGCGCCTGAAGCTCAAGGGAGACCACGTGTACACGAGCCCGCTCCGCCGCGCGATCGAGACGGCCTCCCTGCTCGGGCCCATCAACCGCGGCGGGGTCACCGTCCTGCCCGAGCTCGGCGCGCCCCCGTCACCCGGTCTGCTCGCGGAGCTCACGTATGACCGGGCGATTCTGGTTGGGCATATGCCCTGGCTCGCGGAGCTCTGCGGCATCGTCACCCTCGGAGTTCCAGAGGGCGGCGCGGCGCTCGACTGGCGAAAAGGGGGCGTCGCCTGGCTCGTGGGGGATCTTCGGCCAGCCGGAATGGCCCTACGCGCGTTTCTTCCTCCTCGAATCCTCCGTCATCCCTGAACCCCCGTCACCGGAGCTCCTGTGCTGCTATTGCTCGGCTGTATTGGCATCAGCGCCAGCCGCATCCCCAATCAGGACATCTACGCCGACGATGGCGAACAGCGAAAGTCCAACATGCCGATCCACTTTGCCGTGGTGGGCGATGTACGACCGGCGCTGGCGATGGAGGGCACTCGGCGCGCGGTCACTCCGGGCACACAAGCCGCTGTCTCGGCTGACATCTCGGATGCCGTGGGCCGGGGGGACGTGGCGTTCGTCGCGCTCCTTGGCGACCTCGTCACCCGTTCCACGACCACCCAATGGAAGCGGTTCAATCGCGACTGGTCCGATGTGATCGCCGGAAGTGAGCTCTCGTCTACGGGCCGGCAGCGAACCCGGGTCGCGCCGGTCGCGGGCAACCATGATCGTATCTTTGATAATCGTCTCCAGGGTTTTGGGGCGGCGTTCCAGGGCGTCGGGGCGGACATCGGCTACGGACGCGTCGCGAGCTGGTATAGCTTCGACCTCGTGGTGCAGAGCTACACCTGGCGCGTGCTGGTCGTCGATTCTGACAAGTCGAAGCTGGGTTCCCGCTGGGCCGAGCAGACCCGCTGGTTGGAGAGCCGCACCAAGGACGAGAGCTATGACGCGCTGATCGTGATGATGCATCACCCGCTCCTCACCCTCGCGAGCGGCTTTGAGAGCAACGAAGGTGGCGGCCCCAGGGAGCTCCTGACGATCGTGGACGAGCACAGCAAGCTCGGGGCCCTACGGATGGTGCTCTCGGGACACGCCCACACCAACGAGGTCTTTCTGCCGAACGGGACGCTCGGGGAGCTCTACCTCACGGCGGGCGGCGGCGGATCGCCAGCCGACAGCCTGCGGCGCTGGGGTCCTGCGGATGCGGCGGGTTTCAAGGATGTGCAGCTCGAGTCGATCTACGATCTCGCGCTCATCAGGGAGTTCGGGCGGTGGTCGGAGACCGCCGACTTCCCTGAGACGATCGTGGACAAAGCTCGCGGCGACGGCTCCTACGAGGGCTTCACCGCCGAGTACGATGCGAACTACTTCCCGATCCAGGGTTGGTGGGACATCGGCCTGGGCGTCGGTGAGGCGGAGGTGTCTTTCCGGATGCTGGGACAGGACGGAACGTTCAAGGATCTCTACTTGATCCAGCACAATGAGCGGAGCGGCTGGAAGAGCGGCCGCTAGCAGGCCGAAACGGAGAACGGCCTCCTGGGCGCTACCGGAGGCCGAACTCCCGCGTGAGCGCCGCGTCGCGGCGCTCGTACCACTGGATCAGCTCGCCCTGGTTGTACCGGCGGTCCCCAACAGCCACTTCGGCACGAGGATCCTGCGTGAACCAGGGGTCGATCAGCGAGTTGGCGCGCTCGATCTCCGTGATCACGCCTTCCCGTGCGACGGCCTCCGTCACTTCGCTCAAGGCCTCTTTGAATCGTGCATAACAAGCGGCATCGGCCTGACAGGCCTGCGCGAGCACCCCGTAGGGACTGCTCAGCGGGGTGCCGGGGTAGAAGGCCCAGTCTGGGTCCCACGGCATGATGCGCGCAAGGCCGTCTACGGGATCGAAATAGATCCGGTAGTTGTTGCTGTAATAGCAGTACGAGTCGTACTGCCCGATCCACGCGGTCACCGCCCAGAAGCGCGCGAACCAGTCGAGGTCGACTCGGGCCCCCACGTCGGACTCGAAACGCGGCGTCCCGATCGAGCCGGCGATCGCGTCGGTCACCGCGTGTACATCAGCGTGGCCCACGTCGATGCCCTCGTCGAGGCCCATGAAGTCCTGGGTGGCGGTCAGGAAGTCGACGAGGTCGTAGCTTCCGTTGGGATACAGGTTGTAGTCGCCGTCGTAGAGGTTACCGCTTGGATCCTCGAAATTGTGCTTCAGCATCTCGTCGTCATAGTCCTCGACGACGCTGTAGAGCCCGAAGTCATCGCCGTTGACCTTGACCCAGGCGTAGCCCAGCCGGGGCGCCACGAGACCCATCGCCCGGTAGGTGCTGTACGCGGCGAATTCTTTGAGCTGCGTGTTGTCCTGCACCATGTTGTTGAGGTTCAGCTTCTCCAGCCCCTCGATTCGTCCCGTCCCGCCGAACTGCAGTAGGTCAAGCTTGAAGGCCGATTTGCCTGCCAGGCTCCGCAAGGATCCGAGCCGACCCTTGATCCGGAGTCCGACGCCTTCGTACACGTCTCCGTCCCAGCTGATGTCGGCGTCTACGTACGCGTAGGGGTCCACCTGGAGCGCACGTACGCCGGCGCCGTCCAGGGTGATTTCGACTTGATGCACCTCGTCGATCTGGAAGACCCGGTCGTCGTCCTCCTCGTCGTTGTCGTCGTCGGGCGGGTCCGGGGCGTCGTCTGGTCCGGTGCCGGTCAGGGTCTCGAGGGTCTCGAGGGTCTCGTCGGAGGGAGGCTCGGTCGGCGCGACCGCGGGGTCGGCGCCGATGATCACCTTTGCCGGCCCGGTACACGCGACGAGGAGCAACCACATACCTTCAATGTAACCGCGTGCCGCCCGATGACGCGCGCGAGTCTGCCGAAGCTGTGCTAACGATGGCGCGCGGCGGGCTTTGTTCGCCCAAGGAGCCAGAATGCGCGCGCTCTTCACCTCAGTCCTCGCTCTCAGCTTCCCCGCGTCGGCGTACGCGGCGGACCCCAAGATCATCAACGGTGAGACCGCCTCGGCCGACGATTTCCCGATGGCGGGTGGCGCGCTGCTCAAGGCCGACCTCACCTTGGCCGGGCGCACGACGCCGCTCAACATGCTCGTGTGCTCCTCCACCCTCATCGCCCCCGACGTTGTGCTGCTGGCCGCACACTGCATCGACGAGACGGCCATCACCTTGGGTTTTGGTGAGCTCACCGACGTGAAGTGGGGTTGGACGCGCCAGGCTGACCTGTCAGAGTGGGACGGCACGAGCCGCACACAGGGCTGGCCGGACGACGCGGTCGGTGCGATCGCGGTGGTCGGGCACGATGAGTTCAGCATGAGCGGCCTCTCGATGGGCATCGCGGAGAACTTCGACGTCGCCCTGATGTTCCTCGAAGAGCCGCTCCTCGACGCCCCGCTCGGCTACCTGCCGACCCGCGATGAGGCCAAGGAGATCGCTGTCGATCGCGAGGTGTGGATCGTCGGTTGGGGCCAGCAGGTGGACACCGAGTGGTGGGAGACACCGCCCGCGGGCACCTACGCGGTCAAGCATATGGCGCTCACGGCAATCGCTGAGGTGGGTGACCCCGAGTTCCAGGTTGGGCCTACCGAAGAGTCGGGGCGGAAGTGTCACGGGGACTCGGGCGGCCCCACCTTCATGGAGGTCGGCTCCGAGAGCACGGAACCGATGCGTGTGATCGGGGTCACGTCCCACGCCTATGACCAGAGCGACTGTGCCGAGGTGGGCGGCGTGGACACCCGGGTAGACCATTACCTCGACTGGATCGACGCGGAGATGACCCAGGCCTGCGATGACGGCACCCGGGTCTGGTGCGACGTCCCTGGGATTCTCCCTGCGCCGATACCCGAAATCGAGGACGACAGCGGGGATCCCGCTGGCGGGGTGGCCGACAGCGGCGAGAAGCCCGACGCCACCGCCTGCGGCTGCCAGAGCGTACATCCCCCGGCGTTGTGGCTCGGGCTCGGCTTCGGATGGCTCGTGGCGCGTACCCGGAGGCGCGCCCCTACGCCTACGGGGTGACGCGCCACCTCATCCACGCGTCGCCGCGGATGGGAGGGGGATGCCCGAAGCGCCGGGGAACGGGCCGCTCCTCCTGGGACCCAGGCTCATGCCGCGAAACGGCGTACCGCAACGGCCGCGCCAGGGCGGTTTGCGTCCGATAGGGGGGCAATCGTCCCGGGTGGCCGTCGTGCCGCCGGGCTTGGGCGTGTTGACGAGTTCTCATACATCACGCTACGTGCCCGTGTGCGCCTTCCTCCCGCCTCCTCGGGCCTCTTCGTGATTGGCTCAGCCGGTGCGCCCGTTCGGTCTGCGGCGGGATGCCGTGTCGCGTACGCCGCCGTGGGGCGTCCTTGAGCGGGCACCGGATCCTGCTCATCGACGGAAACTCGGAGAGTCACGCCGATTATCGTCGTTTGTTGGCGCCCGACGCGCCCGCTGCCCCCGGTGGCGACGGTCCGGGGGAGAGTAGTCGAGCTGCCGTCGAGTCCACGCAGCTCGGGAGCGACGGAGTCAACCTCGTTCGGGAGGCGCGCGCTTCCGGCCACCCGTTCCAACTCGTTTTTTTCGACCTGAACGGCGCCGATCTGTTGCCCAGCCTGGACGCGAGCCGTGAGCTGCTCAACCACGACGCTGACCTGCAGCTCGTGCTTTACGCGCCCGAGGGCCCGGAAGCAGACCACCACATCCGGACGCGCGTGGGCGCGTCAGACCGTGTGTTGGTCCTCAAGAAACCCTTCGGAAGTGTTGATCTTGTGCTGCTCGCCCGCTCGCTCCAGGCGCGTTGGGCGGATGGGCTCCGGGGCCTTGCCCGTGGGGGCGGTGTGGAGCACGCGGGGTACGAGCATGGCGCCCAGACCGCGGCGGTGCTCCTACACGACCCGCTCACCGGCTTGCCGAACCGCACGCTGTTCACCGACCGCCTGGCGGCCGCGATCGAGCGGCAGGAGCGGCACCCCGAGCTGCACTTCGCCGTGGTCTTCATCGACCTCGACCGGTTCAAGCTGATCAACGACAGCCTGGGCCACAGCGTTGGGGACATCCTGCTCATTGAGGTCGCCCGCCGGATCGAGAGCTGCCTCCGTTCGAGTGATCGTCTGTCGTACGAGAGCCCGCCCGCCCGCTTGGGGGGGGACGAGTTCCTCGTGTTGCTTGAGGATCTTCGTGGCGATCACGACGCTGCCCGGGTCGCTGAGCGTATGCTGGTGCGGGTCTCGGAGCCCTACCTCGTCGCGGGCCACGAGCTGCGGCTCACGGCCAGCATCGGCATTGCCACGAGCAAGCGTAACTATACCGTGGCAGGTGACATGGTCCGGGATGCCAATACGGCGATGAGCCGGGCCAAAGAGGCGGGTCGCGGCGGCTATGTGCTGTTTGGCGAGCAGATGCACCGGGCAGCGACCGCGCGGCTCAGCTTGGAGAATGAGCTCCGGCGCGCGGTGGACCAGCAGCAGCTCCGCCTCTATTACCAGCCGATCATCGCGCTTGCGGACGGTCGCCTCGCGGGATTTGAGAGCCTTGTACGCTGGGAGCACCCCCATTACCGCGCCCTCCCGATCTCCGCGATCATCGCGGTCGCGGAGGAGACGGGCCTGATTCACCGCCTGGGCCTCTGGGTTCTGGAGGAGGCCTGCCGTCAGCTGACGACGTGGAACACCCTTTTCCCCGAGCTCCCCGACATCAGCGTCAGCGTCAACCTGTCCCGCCGCCAGCTGATTGACCCTGAGCTCCCCCGGCGTGTCGCCGAAGTGATCATGCGTGGGCTCCGCGAGCCGCGGCGTTTGGCGTTCGAAATCACCGAAGGCGCCGTCCTCCAGGACCCGGATGCTTCGGGCGATGTACTACGGGCGCTCGCCGCGATGGGGGTCAAGCTCCACCTTGACGACTTTGGCACGGGATACTCGGCGATCAGCTGCCTGCACGAGCTGCCCCTCCACAGCTTGAAGATTGACCGGATGTTCTTGTCGAAGATCTGCGAGCAGCCCAAACGCGCCGTCGTGGTCGAGGCGATCATCGCGATGGCACGGGCCTGCGACCTGGAGGTCGTCGCGGAGGGCGTGGAGACCGCCGAGCAGGCGGAGCTCCTGCGTAAGCTTGGATGCGACTTTGTCCAAGGTTTCCACGTCGGTCGGCCGGTGGACGCCGCTACCGCGGAGGCGTTCATGCGCGCGCGCCTCGCGGCCACCCCGGGCTGATCGCCGTCACTCGCAGCGTTGAAGCTCCTCATTACACGAGAGGCCGGTCGGGCACTCCTCATCACGGTTGCACGGCGTGTAGCCCTCGATCTCGATGTCCAGTGCCCGTGACCAGGTGCTCACGAACTCAAGGCAGCCCTCTGCTCCCAGATCGGCGCGATCCACGGTGCGCCGCTCGATCTCGCCTTCGGGAAAGCCGGTGACACCGAGATCCATCAGCGCGGCGAGCGCCACGGCCGGGATCTCACCAGCCCCATCGTCGGCAAAGCGACACTCGAGCTTGGACGGGGTGATCCCGTGCTGGTCAATGCTGAGCTTGACCATCACCTCGGTCAGGCTCGCGCCGCTCGGCGTGTCCCACGTGAGTGGGAAACTCCGGTCACGCGAGACAGTCCACGACAGTGATGCGAGCTCGAGCGCGGTCGGCGCCACCCCTTGCAGCACGGTAGGATCGTAGATCTCTCCGCCGGTGCGGAGCCTGAGGGTCGCGCCGGGGGTCCATGGTGGGTTGGGCAAGGAGGTGTCAAAGTAGGTGTAGCCCGGGGTGACCGGCTCCATCGACACTGCCTGCAGCAGCCCCTCGATCGTCACGGTGCCCACGTCCTGGCTCACCGGATAGGGCACGCAGACACCGTCGAGCCCGCAGGCCTCCGAAGGCGCACAACCACCGTCACAATAGGGGTTCTCCCGTTTCCAGATGGTGCACTCGCCGTCGTCGAGCACCCGGGTCAGCACGGCCGTCGGCACCACACCGTCGAGCACCGATCCGGCCGCGTAGCCATAATCTTCGAGGCTCTCCACCGCGAAGCTCCCCCAACGTACGTCGTCGGTGCAGCTCCCCTCCAGGCTGGGAGCGCCGGTGTCATCTCCGGGCGGGGCGGTGTCATCGTTTGGGGTGGGCTCGGTGGTCGCGGTGTCGTCGCCCACGAGAAGCGTGTCCGAGTCTTTTCCGCCACAGGCTACGAGGCTGATCAGGCACCCCACGAGACCGCGGACTCGCAAGAGGGTAACTCTATTATTCCGCGTCATCACACTCTCCATTGCCCTCGATGTCGCTGCTCCCAGGCGTCCAAGGGAAGGGGCGCGCCTGTTTCACAAAAAGCGCCTCGGTCCCAGGCGTGAGCTTGTCGTCAAACTTGAATTCCACGTCCATCCCATACCAGCCGTCGTCGCCGTAGACCGGCATGAACCAGTTGTGGATCTGGTCGAGCGCCACTCCGAGGGCGTAGATCTGGTCGTCCTCCAACACCGTTTCTCCCTCATCGATGTGCGTCGAGTGGGTGATGTAGGTGACCGGCTGGCCGGGCAGGTAGAAGTAGTGCAGGTAAGAATCTGGTAGATCGCCAGGCTCCGGCTGCACGACCTCTTCGTTATCGGGCTGCACGTTGACGAAGAACGCGGGTTCGAGACCCGAGGTGTCGAAGATGTTGGCCGTCACCGCCACACCGTTAGCCTCCTCCTCTTCGAAGTTGGGCGTTGTGAGCAGCGCCATGGCGCACGCCAGCTGATCGATGCTGTAGTAGCCGCGCTCCTCGTAGGCCCGCGGGTTCCAGATGTTCAGCCACGCCTCCTTGATCGCCCACTCCACGCTGTCTTCCACCCCCTGGACCAGCAAGGTGTCCCCCGTCTGCGAGTTGTACAGGCCTGCGCCGGTGAACGTGCCCAGATCCTCGGCGTTGGTGCTTGACCGAAAGCGGATGTACCGCTCATCTGGGAATCGGGATGCGAAGAGGCTCATCACGTCGGTCACAAGGTCGGGGTCGAGGATCCCCCCGCGAAGATCCTCCTGAAACAGGAGGAGCTGCTCCTCGCGAAACTCGGGGTCACCCCACGAGGGGTCGGCCATGAGCGCCCGCATCTGGTCCCAGAAGCCGTTGTCCTCCATGAACGTGTGGTAGTGGTAGAACGGGATGACGAACGCGTCCTGGATGGGCACCAACTCCGGGTCGATGTCATAGAGCGCGGCGTAGTTGGTGCCTTTGCTGCCAAAGCGCGTCAGCCCGATGTCGATCTCCGTCGCCAGGTCGGCGTCATCCGCGATGATGCTCTCGACGTCGCGCAGATCAGTGACCGTCAGGTCGAGCGATGGCACGGTGAGCGGGTCGGGTTTGTGCTCCTCCCACCAGGACTCGGCCTCCTCCTGGGTGATTTCCGTGATCGTGTAGTCGAACGCGTCCACTTTCAGGTGCACCCATTTCCCTTCGAGGGCGCGTAGTACCGGGTCTTCGGTCGCGCCCTTGAGCCCCATGTTTGGCGTGCCGCGGTTGACCGAGAGCACGTTGATGTGGGCGAGCGGAGTCTGAAATGCTGCGGTGATGATCCCTGCGGTGATGCCGATGTCGATGGGCACGTCGTCGAGCACCACGAGCTGCCGGTAGGGCACATAGGCACCCGCCACCTCGTCGGCATCGTAGAACGCCAGCTGTCCGGTTGCCTCCCCCAGGTTGTAGGGTTGGTAGGTCACGCCGGCAAAGAGCTCGTCGGTGGTGATGATAACGACGTCTTCCCCGACCTCGGGCAACACCGCCTCGATGGCGGTGGAGGTGGGGTGGAAGGTGAGCGAGTCGCCAAAATAGGTGTTGTCCCTGATCAACCGGTAGGCGCTGGTGATCATTTCGGCGTCGGCGGTGTCGTAGGGGGAGAGCTCATAGCTGTAGGCGTCGGAGCCCTCGTAGTGGGTGAGAGAGCCGAGCAAGAAGCGCCGTTCGGGAGAGTAATACTCGATGCTGTTGAAGGTCGCGAGGTCTGGCACCGGCGGCAGGCCGTTCCCGGACAAGAACTCAGACGCGAAATCCCAATGTATGGGGTAGCAGCGACTGTTCATGAAGTAGAGTCGGTGGTTGTCGCTCCGGTCGATCACCGTCTTGATCGACTGCGCGCCGGCGATGCTCGCGTCGAGGGGCTGCGACGCCAGGGCGAGGAAGTCGTCCCAGCATCCAATCTGAGGGGCGCTGTCGATACCAACACTACCCACGGGCAGCAGACACTCCCACACCGGCGTCGGCGTGGTCGTGGGCGTAGTTTTGCCGGGTGGGGGCCCTTCTGGGTCGCAGGCGAGGAGCAGCACGAGCAAAGGGTACCGGCGGAGCGAGATCATGGCCCAAAGTAGCCGCGCCGCCGCCGATCCGCGCGGCTGCGTCAGTACCCGGCGCCGCCATGCACGGCGATCTGCCAGAGGTAGATCAGGTTTCCAAGCTGGCAAAGGCCAAATGCTGCGGTGCGGATGTACGGAACCCCCGCGATGTACACCGCCGCGTGTAGCACACGTGCCCCGAGGAAGATTCCGCCCCCGATCGCCGTGGTAGCGTAGGTGGCGCCGATCGCGTGCGCGATCAGGACCAGCACAGCGTAGGTGGGTAGGTTCTCGACGAGGTTCATGTGGGCACGAACCGCCCGGTCCCCCCACGCCGGGGTGCCCTCGAGCGGCGTGTCGCGGTTGCCGAAACCCCAGGCATTCCCCTTTGGGACCTGGCCGCGCGCGGCGGCGATGGGCAGGGTGAGTGCGGGCACGAGCATCGCCGAAGCGACGAGGATC
>CANKTH010000034.1 GCA_947486185.1 Deltaproteobacteria bacterium | reverse complement strand
GCAGGCGGCCCCGCGCGCACCCGCCCCAGCACCGCCTGCCCATCCTCCCCGGGTGACTCCAGGTAGGGCGGATGGCCCACGAGCAGCTCGTAGAGCATCGCGCCGAGCGCGTAGACGTCGGTCCGCCGATCCACGGTTTCGCCGCGCGCTTGCTCGGGCGCCATGTAGGCCGGCGTGCCCATGACGCCGCCTTCGCGAGAACGCTCCAGGCCCGCGAGCCCCCAGTCGAGCACCCAGACCTCGTCCTGCTGCCCGACCATCACGTTCGCGGATTTCAAGTCGCGATGTACGATACCGTATCGATGGGCATAAGCCACCGCCGACGCTACCCGACGGAGTACGTCCACCAGCTCCAGCTGCGAGAGGCCGCCAAACGCGGTCAGATCGGCCAGGGTCCGGCCGCGAACCTCGGGCATCGTGTAGTAGAGCCGACCGTCCGGAAGGCGCCCGCGTTCAAAAATCGGGATGATGCCGGGGTGTTGCAGGCGCGCGGTGAGCGCGGCCTCGGCGCGAAAACGCCTGGTCAAGGCTCGGTTTGCGGAGAGTTCGGGACGAAGCACCTTGAGCGCGACCCGACGGCCGAGGTCGAGATCGTCCGCGGCATACACCACACCCGTGCCGCCGCGGCCGAGAAAGCCGACCAGCCGATAGCGCTCGGGCAGGGGCTCAACGATCTCTGGGGGCGGTCCGGGGTCTTTTCCGGCAGCGTCGAGAAAGGTAGCGCTGGAGGGGATGGGCACGGGTTTGTGCCCGGTGGGCGGATCGAGTGTGCCGGGGGTGACCCCAATCTGGGGCGTCCAAACAACGGGATCCAGTGTCGCCGGCGTCGGGCTCGAGTCGGGCACCGTGCTCAGAAGGCCGGCGCTGGCAGGCCTCCCGGTGGGTTCAGGACCCTCAGGTACACCCCCGGGAAATTCCGGTAGAAAGGTGGAGCCGTCGTCTCGTTTGGTGGCCAAGAATGCTCCGAGCGCGCGGCAACGTAGCCGAAACCGTCGCGCTCGCGCAGGTTGCTGTGGGTAGATGTTGCTGCTCCGGCCCTTGCCCGCGCCGTCGGTTAGCCCCCGGGCTCGCCCCTGGAGCGCCGATGTGGCTCACCCTCATGATCTCGACCGCCCTCGCCGCAGAGGGCATGTGGCTGCCTGAGCAGCTCCCCGGCTTCGCCGCGGAGCTCAAGGCGGCCGGCATCCGGATCCCGGCCGAAACCCTGGGAGACCCGATGGGGCCCGTGTTGGGCGCGGTGGTCTCACTGGGCTTCTGCTCGGGCGCGTTCATCTCCAGCTCAGGCCTGATCGCCACCAATCATCACTGCGTGGAGGAGTGGCTCTCGGCCCACGCGACGGCCGAGCGGCCGCTCGCGCACGATGGCTTTCTGGCGAAGAACATGGGGGAGGAGCTGCCGGGGCCCTCCGGCCAGTCGGTCTACATCCTCGAGTCCACCACCGACGTCACCGCGGCGATCCTCGGGAGCGTGAAGCCCGACACGGCGGACCTCGACCGGACCGCCGCCGTGGAGCGCGCCCAGAAAGAGGAGGTCGCGCGATGTGAGAAAGGCAAAAAGCGCGGGCCGCGGCGCACCTGCGAGGTCGTCGACGATTGGGGCGGCACCCGATACCGCTTGTTGGCCTACCGGGAAATTGAAGATGTACGCCTGGTATACGCGCCCCCAAAATCGGTGGGGAGCTTCGGCGGAGACCGCGACAACTTCGACTGGCCCCGCCATGACGGCGACTTCGCGCTCCTACGGGCCTACGTTTCTGGCGACAAGGGCGCCGCCGTCCCCTTTTTGCCCGCCCACGTGCTCCCGATCGAGCCGGCCGGCGTCGCTCCGGGGGATGCGGTGCTCGTGGCGGGATTTCCAGGGGGGACCAGCCGTTACGACCGCGCCTCCCAGCTCCGGCGAGTGGCCGAGGTGACGTTCCCCGCCCGGGTGGCCGTCCTCAAACAGATCGAGGCCGTCGTGTCGGCCGAGGCCGCCGCCTCCCCCGAGGCCGCCGCCCGGCTGTCGGCCGATCTCGCCTCGGTCGCGAACAGCCGCAAGTATGTCCAGGGGGTGCTCGACAACGTGGCCGGATCGCCTGTGTTGGTCGCCAAACAGCAGATGGAGGCTGAGCTGGCGGCGTGGGTGGCCGCCGATCCCGCGCGGAAGCAGAAGTACGGCGCCGCGATCGAGGAGCTCCAGCGCCGCGCCGACGCCTGGGACCAGCATGATCTCCAGCGTTTGTTCAGGCGCTTCTTACGTTGGAGCACCCTGTACAACTCCGCCGCGGCCGGCTACCGCCTGTCGGTGGAGCGCGAGAAGCCCGACATGGAGCGCGCCCAGGGCTACCAGAAGCGTGATGAGGCCGACCTCGCCGAAAGTTTCGAGCGCGCCGCCAGGACCTGGTGGGGGCCCGCCGACCAGGCGCTGCTCCGCCTGCTCCTCACCGTGCACGCCGATCTGCCGCCCGAGCAGCGGCTCCCCGAGCTGGACGGATGGCTCAAGGAGCACGGTGGCGTCGACGCCGCCCTGTCCGCGCTCTATCAGTCGCCCGCGCTCGCCACCGAGGCCGGCCGGCGAGAGTTGTTAGCCGCCAAACGCGCGACCCTCGATCGCTCCACCGATCCATGGCTCGGGCTGGCGCGCGCCCTCTACCCCGTCGAGCTCCGGGCGGAGGCCGAACAAAAGGCCTACAACGGAGCCCTCTCGCGCCTGATGCCCGTGTACATGGCCGCGCTGGCGGAGCAGCGCCCGGGGCGGGTCTACCCCGACGCCAACGGCACGCTTCGTGTCACGTGGGGCAAGCTCGCGCCCTACTCGCCGCGCGACGCCGTGAGCTTTGAGCCCCAGACCACTCTGGGCGGCCTCGCCGAGAAGATCGCCATGTCGGACCGATATGAACGCCCGCCAGAGGCCCTCGTGACCCGGCTTCCGACCGGCCCGAAGAGCCGCTACGCGGATCCCAAACTGGGCGATGTCCCCGTCGGATTCCTCTCTGACCTCGACACCACCGGGGGCAACTCCGGCTCCGCGACCCTGAACGCCGATGGACGTTTCGTTGGCTTCGTGTTTGACGGGAACTACGAGTCGATGGCCGCCGACTGGCTCTACGACCCGGCGCTCACCCGCTCGATACACGCCGATGTACGCTACTTTTTGTGGACGCTTGAGGGACTGCCCGACGCGACGTGGATCCTCCGGGAGCTGGGCCAGGCGCCGTGAACGACTGATCGGTAGCTGAAGTTACGGTTCTGGCGCGTGTGGCGTCTCGACGTAGCGGCGTGGCTATCTCCGCGGCCATGGCGGAGCTCTCGGTCGTGATTGTCGGCGAAGATGCGCTCGTTCGGCACGGCCTGGCCGCGCTGCTGAGCGGTCTGGAAGACGTGCGGGTCGTGGGCCTCCTGGCGCCGGCTGAGTCGGAGGCGGCTCTCGGCCTCGGCGCCGCGGTCACCCTTTGGGATGTCGGCCGCGCTCCTACAACACCGCCCGAAGGCCCCCCCCTGGTCGCGCTGGTACACGACGCGGAGCGGGCGGCCGAGCTCCTGGCGGATGGGGTGCGCGGCGTGCTGAGCCGCGACATCGAACCCGCCCGCCTCCATGCGGCGATCCGCGCGGTGGAAGCGGGACTTGTTGTGGTCGATCCAAGTTTTGTCGAGGCGATCCCTGGCGCGCGGATGAACGAAGACGACGACACGCTCACGCCGCGCGAGCGCGAGATCCTGCCCTACATTGCCCGCGGACTCTCCAACGGCGCCATCGCGAAGCGGCTCCACATCTCCGAGCACACCATTCGTTTCCATGTGAAGTCCCTGCTCGCAAAGCTCGGCGCCGGGACACGGACCGACGCGGTGGTGCGGGCGGCCAGGCTGGGCTTGATGACGCTCTGAACGGCGCGGTAGACGCGGACGCTTCGGGTTAACAGCGCATCAACCCGGAGCCGACGTGACCCCCCCTCCTTCGATCCAACTTCGTACTGAGATCCCCGGGCCCTTGAGCCGCGGGATCGTCGCCCGCCGCGAGGCGGCGATGCCGCCGGGCGCCGCCAAGCTGACGGGCATCGCGGTGGTGTCGGCGCACGGCGCGGTGGTCAAGGACGCCGACGGTAACGAGCTCCTGGACTTCGCTGGCGGCATCGGCGCGCTGGCCGTGGGCCACACCCCCGAAACGGTGGTCACCGCGGTGAAGACCCAGGCGGAAGCCCTGCTACATATGTGTGCCATCGTGGCCACCTACGAGCCCGCGGTGGAGCTCGCCGAACGGCTCAACCGCCTCGCCCCCGGCGCCTTTGAGCACCGCACGGTGTTCATGAACAGCGGCGCGGAGGCGCTTGAGACCGCAGTGCACATCTGTCGGTCCTATACCCGGCGCCAGGGTGTCGTGGTGTTCGACGGTGCCTACCACGGCCGCACCAACCTGACCCTGGCGATGACCTCCAAGTTCAACCTGTTCAAAAAGGGCTTCGGGCCCTTCGCACCCGATGTCTACCGGCTGCCCTGTCCCAACCTCTACCGCCGCCCCGACGGTATGAGCGCCGAAGCGTGGGCTGACTGGCACGTCCGTCAGCTCGATCACTCGTTCACCGCCTATGTCGATCCAAGCCATGTTGCTGCTGTGGTGATCGAGCCGGTGATGGGCGAGGGCGGATTCCTACCCGTTCCCGCCGCTTTTTTGCAGAAGCTGCGGGCGCTCTGCGATCAGCACGGTATGCTGCTGGTGGCCGATGAGGTGCAGTCCGGCATGGGGCGCACCGGCAGAATCTGGGCGATCGACCACGCCGGAGTGGTGCCCGACCTCGTAGCGACGGCCAAGTCTCTCGCGGCGGGGATGCCGCTCTCCGCCGTCATCGGTCGGGCCGAGGTGATGAACGCGCCGCACCCCGGCGGCCTGGGCGGCACCTACTCCGGCAACCCCCTCGCGTGTGTCGCGGCGCTCAAAACCTTGGATATACTCACCGATCCCGCGTTCCTCGCTCGCGCGACTGTGTTGGGGGAGCGCCTCCGCGGTCGGCTTCTGGCGATCCAGGCGCGCCATCCGAACCTGGTGGGCGACGTTCGCGGGCTCGGACCCATGCTGGCGATCGAGCTGGTGAAAGACCCGGTCACTCGGGAGCCCTGGATGGAGGCGACCCAGGCGCTCAACGCGGCGACCCTCCAACGTGGGCTCATCACGCTGCGCGCCGGGCTCTATTCCAACTGTCTGCGCCTCTTGCCCCCGCTCAACATCTCCGACGCCGTCGCGGACGAGGCGATGGACGTGCTGGATCAGTCGGTGGACGCGGTGGCGGCGAGCATGGGGAGAGCGTGATGGATCGTATGCTGATCGGCGGCGAGTGGGTCGGCGCCCTCGGGGGCGGTTGCTGGGCGCTCCAGGACACCGGGAACGAAGAGCACCTGGCTGACCTGCCTTTTGGCGACGCACGCGACGCCGAGGCCGCGATCGAAGCCGCCGCCGCCGCCGCGCCGGCGTGGGCGAAAAAAACCGCCTACGAACGAGGCGCCCTGCTCGAACGGGCGGCCCAGCTGATCACCGAGAGAGTGGAACGTTGCGCGGTGCGCACCTCCGAAGAGTCCGGAAAACCTCTGGCACAGTCCCGGGGAGAGTGGCTGGGTGCCCCCAACTACCTGCGTTTTGCCGCTGAGGAATCGCGGCGGCTCGGGGGACGCTGGGTCCCGGCGCGCCAACCGGGGCGCCGTATCGACGTGACCTACGCTCCCCTCGGCGTGATCGGCGTCATCACCGCCTGGAACTTCCCTATCTACAACGTCAACCGCGCGAGTGCGTCGGCGTTGGCGGCGGGGAACACCGTGGTGCTTCGCCCCTCCGAGTACACCCCGCGCACCGCGATGGACTACGCCGAGGCGCTCACCGACGCGGGCCTGCCTCCCGGTGTGTTCAACGTCATCAACGGCGAACCCGCGGCGATGGGCCAGGCGATGCTCAACGACGCGCGGGTGCGAAAGATCGCATTTACCGGCTCAACCCGAGTCGGACGGCTCCTGATGGAGGGCGCCGCCCGGACGGTCACCCGGCTGTCGCTGGAGCTGGGCGGAAACGCGCCCGTATTGGTGTTCCCAGGCGTCGACATCCAAAAAGTGGCGCGGGGCGGCCTGACCGCGAAGCTGCGGAACGCGGGGCAGGTGTGTATCGCGCCTCAACGCTTTTACGTACATGAGAGTATCTACGCAGATTTTCTCGCGGCGCTCGTTCAGGCCGCCGGGCGTGAGGTGTCGGGGCACGCGCTTGATCCCCGGAGCACTCTGGGGCCGCTCATCAACCGCGGCCAGCGGGAGCGGGTGCACGCGCTCGTGGAGGCGACACGACACGAAGGCGCCTTGGTCAGCTACGGCGGCGAAGTCCCTTCGGGCAAAGGGTGGTTCTACCCGCCGACCGTGCTCGCCGACCCACCGGCCGAGAGCGCGGCGATGGTGGAGGAGCTGTTCGGGCCGGTGCTGACCGTCAGCCCCTTCGAACACACCGACGGGGCGTTGGCCGCCGCCAACCACTGTGAACACGGGCTGGCCGCATACGTGTGGACCCCGGACCTCCGCACCGCGATGACCGTCTCGGAGAGCCTCGAATACGGCATGGTGGGGGTCAATGACTGGTATCCGGTCACGGCGGAGGCCCCCTTTGGCGGCGTGAAACAGTCGGGCCTGGGCCGGGAGTCGGGCGCCGAGGGGGTGGCGGAGTACGTTGAGGCAAAGACCAGGTACTTTGGTGGTTTGTGACGCGAGGCCGCATGGTCAGCGCGCGCGTTGCAGCCAGCGGCCGGTCCAGTAGGCCGCCCTGAAGTCCCCGCCGGGGTTGAGGGTCGGCCCCGCAGCGCCGTTGACGGCGTAGGGGTCCGATCTCCACGCAAAGTCGCTCGCCGGACGCACCGATTGAGGCACATAGCTGCTGGCGACCGGCCAGGCGTCATGGGCGCTGCCGGCGACGAAGCCCCCGTCCACCTGTTCGCCGTAGAGGGTGATTCGGGTGGTTCCGTCTACGCCGACGCAGCTTCCAAGCGCGATCTCGGCCTCGTCACAGTTCTCGACCTCGTCGGTCCAGTAGGGCGGGCCTGCCGATCCGAGGAGGTTCATCGCCGCCGCCTCGATGACCTCGTCGTCCACCGCGACGTGTGCCGCGTAGAGGAAGGTGAACCAGGCCGAATGAAAGTGCCAGGGCGCTCGATCCGTGCCTTCGGACCACGCCCCGCGGAGCGCGTTCAGGTAGGTCTCGTGCAGGCCCGGGTCCTTCTCCAAGCGTAGCAGGCTGTGCAGCGCGGTGAACACCATGTTGACATTGGAATAGTCGGTGGCGTATCCAAGCCAGATGACGTCGCCGCTTTCCCCGGCCAGCTCAGCGTAGCCCCGCCCCTCGGCGAGCTCAAGATAATACTCCTCGATCGCGGGGTCCTCACTGACCTCCGCCAACACCTTCAAGCCCGCGAGGGCGAGGAGGGCGTTGACAGGATTGGCGGGCGTATCGTTCACCTCGCCGTCGAGCTCCGAAGCATTGAGGTCGTGTACGGTGGTTGGCCGTCCGTCGGCATCGATGAGGGTGAGGTCGAGGCCAGTGTCAGGGGAGAGGAGCTGCAGCGCCGCGCCCATCGCCCGAGCGTCGGCGCGTAGGGGATCGAGCCACTCGGGGTCGAGCCGCTCGTCTCCCTGGGCCACCTCCCACACCGCGCCGAGCGCCAGGATGTAGCCGACCCACTGGTCCTCGGAGGTGTCGTCCAGGAAGAGAAACTGAGGGTAAACTCCAGATTGATCCTCTCTCCACACGGACTCCTTCACGGTCGGCAATGGGGCCCCGTCATCGTCGTACATCGGCAACGGCACCACCTCCGCCATCCCAGGCATGGTAGCAAGGCCGAGCCCACGCGCGAGGCTGCCCGGCCGGCCGGTGATCGCCGCCATCACGTGCAGGCCCTCCATCAGCTGGCTCATCCGCCAGTAGGCCCGTTCAACCTCCTCCATCGGGGCCTCGTGGTCCTCCCGGACCAGCCCGAGGCGCCAGGCGTCCGCGACGGCAGCGACCCCACCTGACATGCCCAGGTCGCCGAGCCCACCGTAGGCGACCACGAGCTCGTCCAGCTTCACCCCGGACCAGTCCTCGAGGTCTTCCTGCGTGTAGCCATCGCTATCGTCCAGCCAGGACTCAACCGGCGTCCGGTCGGTGATGTCGGCGTTGAGCGACATCCCGAAAGGCGCGCTGTTGATCGCCTGGTGCTGCCTCTCCAACAGCTCGGCTTTGCCCCCCAAGGTATGAAGGTATCCCTCCACACCCGGGCCCGGCAGGACCGTGACGTGGCGCGGCTCGTGCGGGACCGGGAGCACGATCTCCGGGTCGGTGCAGGCGATCCACCACCACAACATCCACACTCCTCCGGCCAACGCCCTATCACACGGACGCTCCTGGTTGGGCGATCGTCGTTCGTGGCTCGACAAACGGCGACGGAAGCGTTCTATAGCTGCGGGGGGGACCGATGAGCCTCTGGCGGGTCGCGGGCGGCGCATTCTTGTTCACGGGAGTGTTGGAGTTGCTGTTCCTCGGGTTGAGCCTGTTGGGCACGCTCCTCGGGGGAATCCTCAGCGTCGCCGCGCTGGCGGGCACCCTTCAGCGGCTGGAGGGGCTGTTAGGACCGGTGCTCCTCGCCTTTTATGGCGTGTGGCTGCTGCGCACCCTGGCAGCGGCGCCGATCCATGTCGCCGCTGGGGTGATGATGTTGCGCGGCCGCGGGACCGCCACGCTGGTCTGGGCTGCGACTGCGGCATCGATCCTGCCGCTGTTCACCGTCTACTGCGCGCCAACGTCGATGGTCGCGGGCATCCTCGGCCTGATCGCCGTGCTCCAGCGCGAGGGGGACGCCAGCGCCCCGGAGGCCTGAGCGCGGCGTGCTCCGACGGCCGGTCCACCCATGCTCGGAGCATGCCGGCGATGACGCCCGGTGCTACGCTTTGGCATGTTGCTGCTGCTCACCCTCGCCTGTGCCGACCCCGAGCCCGTCGGCTTCACACTCAAGCTCTCCAACCTGTCGAGCCCGGGAGAGGGGCTCGCGACGGATGGCACCGCTTACGACCTTGCCTTCGCGCCCGGCCTGGTCGTCGTTCATTCGCCTGAGTTCCGGCTGTTCGCGGTCGGTGAGGCCAGCCCCTACGCTGAGCTGGAAGCGCTCGCCGAAGACGGCGAGCCCACGAGGCTGGCTACGGCGCTCGGCGCCGAGCCCGACGTCCACTCGACCGGCTTTCTCCAGTACACCAACGAGGTGGACTATGAAGCCGCTCCAATGGGTCCAGGCGCGTCAGCGTACACCACCGCCGACATCGCCGCCGATCAACGATTTTCGGTGCTGTTCATGTACGGCCAATCCAACGACGTGATCATCGCTGGACTCGGCCTCGCCGCCTTCGATCCGGAACGAGCGGCGCTCGACGTGGATCTCGCGTCATCCTTCCACTTCTACGACCTGGGCACCGAGCTCAACCAGGAGCCCGGCGTAGGCGCCGATCAGGCACCGAGGCAATCCGCGCCCGGCGAAGGCGCCGCAGAAGACGTGCCCGTCGAGCAGATCATCGGCACGGACGACGAGGGCTATACCTACCCGGAGAGCGCCGAGCTGCTGAGCCTCGCGCTCTACCCGACCGCCGCCGACTGACGGGCGTCAGGGGTTCATCGGCACTTTGGGCGACAGCTTCCTGACGATCATGCCTACGGGCGAGATCACGTCGTCCGGCACCACGAAGGGCGCGTCCGGACAGGTCCAGAGGTTGATCGTCACTCCCTTGGTGGCCGCGAATGCCTTGTTCCGCTTCTCCAGGTACACGCGGAGCAGCTCCGCCGAGGTCGGCGGCGCCGGGGTCGCGGCGGGAGACAGGCCGGCCGTGCTCGGGGGCACATAGGCCACGCCGCCGCCCGGCTGGTTGAGGAAGGTGACGATGCCGGTGATATCGCCGTAAGGCAGGTACCGCAGCTCGTGGACCGCCCGACCGAGGTTGTTGGTCTCCTTGTACTTGATCTTGCCGACCGCGACCGTTTGTGAGCAGGGGGTCCCGTCAAAAAAGAGGCCGTCGCAGTTGAAGTCCTTGGTGACCGACGTGGTGCCGGTGGCCCCGGTCAACACGAACCAGACTGAGGTGTCCGTGCGAGACTCGCAGGTCGGGGTCCAGGCGCTGGAGGCGAACGCGAAAAGGGCGGTGAGCAACATCCAGGGCCTCTAACCGACAGACCCCCCACGTCGCCCCTTATGCCCGCCCCGGCGACTGCCCCAAAAACGAGGAAGGCGCGGTGCCAGGCTATGGACCGCGCCCCCGCCGCCGACGAACGCTGGCCTACCCGAAGGTGGCGACCAGCGGCGCGATCAGGAGCGCCACCACGCTCATGACCTTGATGAGGATGGCTACACCCGGCCCGGAGGTGTCCTTGAAGGGATCACCGACGGTGTCGCCGACCACGGCGGCCTTGTGGGTGTCGGAGCGCTTGGGATGGCCCGGGATGCCGCCCTTCTCGATGTACTTCTTCGCGTTGTCCCACGCCCCGCCCGCGTTGGCCATGAACAGGGACAAGGAGGCACCGACCGCCAGGGCGCCGGCGAGGGTGCCGGCGAGGGCCGCGGGACCGAGGGTGACGCCGACGAGCACGGGACCGAGAACGGCGACGAGGCCGGGCAGGATCATCTCCGTGAGCGCCGCGGTGGTGGCGATGTCGACGATCGCCTTGGGCTGCGGCTCGGCGGTGCCCTCGCGGAGTCCGGGGATCGTATCAAACTGGCGTTTGATCTCCATCACGATCGCGCCAGCGGCTTTGCCGACGGCCAACATGGTCGATGCGCCCACCACGAAGGGGAGCACCGCGCCGACGAGGAGGCCAATGAGGATCTGGGGATTGTCGAGCGCCAGGTCCATCGGCAACATCCCGGCACGCTCCCGGGCGTGATTGACCTCAAGGCTGTAGGCCGAGAAGAGCGCGACGACCGTCAGGGTCGCCGAGCCAATCGCGAAGCCCTTGCCGATCGCGGCGGTGGTGTTGCCCACCGCGTCGAGCTCGTCGGTGATCTCACGAACCGCAGGAGGGAGGCCGGCCATCTCGGCGATGCCGCCCGCGTTGTCGGACACCGGCCCGTAAGCATCGACCGTCATGACGATGGCGGTGCCAGCGAGCATACCCACCGCCGCGAGCGCGATGCCGTACAGGCCCAGCTCACCCATAGCGGCGTTGGCGACGTAGGCGACGCCCGCGACGAGCAGGAGACACACGCCGACCGACTCCATTCCGACCGCCATGCCACGGATGACGTTGGTGCCGGCGCCGGTCTTTGCGGCTTCCGCCACCGCTTTCACGGGGGCGTAGGAGCCCGTGTAGTACTCGGTGATGAGCCCGATGGCCCCACCGCCGATCGCGCCCGCCGCGAGGGCGACGGTGACCGCCTGGGTGACGCCGAAGATGGGCAGGATCGCGGCGGTGAGCGCCACCATCACGAGTGGCGGCAGCACCATAGCCGCGCGGAGCACGGTGGAAGGGGCGCTGTTCTTCATCGCGCGCGCCGCAAAGATACCGACCACGCTCACGCCGAGCCCGAGCGCAGAGAGGATGAGCGGGAGCGCCACCGCGATCGCCCGGGCGTCCCCGCCGCCGGTGACCAGGGTCTGAATACGCTCGTCCGACGCCGTGAGGCCGATAGCCATCGTCGCGACGACCGCGGCCACCAGGGACTCGTAGATGTCCGCGCCCATTCCCGCGACGTCGCCGACGTTGTCGCCGACGTTGTCCGCGATGACGCCGGGATTACGAGGATCGTCCTCGGGGATGTTCTCGATGACCTTCCCCGCGATGTCGGCGCCGACGTCGGCCGCCTTGGTGTAGATGCCGCCGCCGATCCGGGCGAACAGGGCGATAGACGAGGCCCCGACCGCGAAGGCGTGAAGGTTCTCCCCGAGCGTCGGGGTGCCGACGTGGAGGAAATAGACCAGAAAGAGCCCGATCAAGGCCAGTGAAGCTACACACAGCCCCATGACCGCGCCGCCGTCCAGCGCCGTGACCAAAGCGTCCGGCTTCGACCCGCCGGCGGCGGCCTGTGCCGTGCGGACGTTGGCGAAGGTCGCGGCTTTCATGCCGATAAAGCCGGCGAGGAGGCTCAGGAAGGCGCCTGCGACGAACCAGCCGCCGGCGATCGGCGAGATCACGACCGCGAGCGCCACGAATACCACCGCCGCGTACACCGCGAGCACCTTGTACTCACGGGCGAGGAAGGCCATCGAGCCTTCGCGGATGTAGCCCGCGATCCGGCGCATGGTCTCGTTCCCTTCGGGGAGGGCCTTCACGCGGAAGTAAAAGTACATGGCCACGAGCAAGCCGAACACGCCCGCCACCGCGGGAAGTTTGGTCCAAAGATCCAGATTCATGAAGCCGGTCCAGGTCGGAAGTCAGGGAGTTGTGGGCCAGTTTGGGCCCGCGGCGGGCCCATGTCGCACGGCGGAGCCCTTTCCGCAAGCACCATCTCAACACCTCGTCGTTCCTCTCGGTGCTCCGCTCACGCGCTCCGCCTCTACCGCGGCGGGCCGAGCGCGGTAACGACCGGCAGAGGGCTTTAATCGGCGACAGGGCGGCGGTTGGAGCGAACGCGCGATACACTGGTCATGTCAAGACCATGGCTCAAGCTCGACTCAAGAAAGCATCCTCGCGGGCCTCGGGCGCCCAACGGCCAGCCGCGCCCCGCGCCAAAGGCCGGAAGTCCGCGCGCGGCGGGGCGTGGGCTGGCGCAAAACTCGGCTTGGCTCGTATCTTCTGGGGGCTTGTGCTCGGCGTGATGCTCGGCGGGACCGCGGTCGCCGCGATCGCGTGGCGAGCCGCGACGGAGCGGGTAAGTCATCGACTCGGTCAGGCGGTCTGGTCGGTCCCCGGCCGAATCTTCTCCGGACCTCAGGAGCTCTGGGTAGGGCTGCACGCCGATGTCGACGCACTCTCCGACGACCTCATCGCCGCCGGCTACGCCCGCGGGGGCGGCGCGCCTGGCGAGTTCAGCGTCAACGACGGCGTCATCGTCGTGCACACCCGCGCTGAGTCCGGCCCAGGCTATCGGATCGCCGCCGGAAAGCTGACCATCCGGATCGCTGAGGGCCGGATCGTGAGCCTCTCCAGCGGAAAAAGTGCGGTCCTTCCTCCCGCGACCTTCGCGTTGGTCAAAGGCGCGGACAACGAGAACCGGAGCCCCGTCGCCCTCTCGGCTACGCCCAAACACCTCCAGGACGCGGTGCTCGCGATGGAGGACGGCCGGTTCTACCAGCATCATGGCGTCGACCCGGTCGGGCTCGCCCGAGCGATGTTCACGAATCTCCGCGCCGGAGCGTGGGTTCAGGGCGGCTCGACCATCACCCAGCAGGTCGCCAAGAACCTGTTTCTGAGCGCGGAACGCACCGCGATCCGAAAGTTTGACGAGCTGTTCCTCGCGCTCGCCCTCGAGCGCGAGCTGAGCAAGGACGAGATCCTCAGCCTCTACCTCAACGAGATCTACCTCGGTCAGGCCGACGGCAGCGCGGTCTGCGGCATGGACGCCGCCGCACGCGCCTATTTTGCGCGTCCGGTGA
Organism: Deltaproteobacteria bacterium; assembly: GCA_947486185.1. GTDB lineage: Bacteria > Myxococcota_A > UBA796 > UBA796 > SXON01 > CANKTH01. The sequence goes on along the minus strand of CANKTH010000034.1, from coordinate 28,920 downwards.
GCAAACTCACGCTCCCCCAGTCCGCGACCCTCGCCGGCATTATCTCGGCGCCCAACCAGTACTCCCCCGTGCGCCACCCCGAGACGGCGCTGGTACGCCGAAATCTGAGCCTCGACCGCATGGTGGGCACCGGCCGCCTGAGCCGCGCCGAGGCCGACGCAGCGCGGGCCCTCCCGCTGGGGGTCGAAGCCGGACCCGGCTCCCGTCGTGCCCCGTGGGCGATGGACCTCGCGCTCGAACAGGCGGAGCATGAGCTCGGCGACGGCGCGGTGGTGAAGGGGGCGCTCGGTGTTTATACCACCCTCCATCCTCAACTTCAGCGGCTCGCGGAGCGGGTCGTCACCGAGGGCGCCGCGGCCCTGGAGAAGGAGTGGCCGAGGCTCGGCGGCGTACAGATCGCGCTCGCCGCCGTGCGTGTAGAGGACGGCGCGATCGTCGCGTTGGTAGGCGGGAAAAACTACGTGGAGAGCCCGTACAACCGCGCGGTGTTGTCTTCGCGGCTGATCGGATCCACCGTGAAGCCACTCACCGCGTTCGCGGCCTTTGAGGCGGATCCCAGCCTGTCACCCGGCACCGTCTTCGACGATTCGCCTATCCATCGTGTCAGCGCCGGAAAAGACTGGGAGCCCGCCAACTACGATCGGAGCTTCGTCGGCCCGATAAGCCTCCGCCGCGCGATGGCGACCTCGCGGAACATCCCGGCCGTGCTCCTCGCCGAGCGGGTCGGCATGACGGAGCTCGCGCGCTTCTGGAAACGCCTCGGCCTGTCCGGCGCCACCGACTGGCCCTCCGCAGCGCTGGGCAGCTTCGGGGCAACCCCCGTCGAGCTTGCGGGCGCCTACACCGCGATCGCCAGCGGAGGAAAGGTGCGTCGGCCCTTCCTCACGCGCGCAGTACGGGGCGCCAAAGGCGAATCCCTGTGGGAAGAGCCGGCGCCCAAGGCGGACACCTTGTCCCCAAGAGCCGCCGCGCTGACCCTCGACGTCCTCATCGAGGTGCTCGAGACCGGCACAGGCAAGACCGCGAAGAAGTACGGGGTGGGGAGAGGAGCGGGCGGCAAGTCCGGAACCACCGACGATACGACCGACGCTTGGTTTGTCGGCGTCACCCCAGAGCTTTCGGTAGCGGTGTGGGTGGGCTTCGATCGGAACACGCCGCTCCGCCTCACGGGCTCGCAGGCGGCGTTGCCGATCTGGGCCAGCTTTGTCGCCGGCTCCGGCACGAGTGAACAGCTCTTTTCGCGCCCGGCCGGGCTGGTCGAGCTCGCGGTGTGCGCAGACACGGGAGCCCCACCTTGTCCAGGTTCAAGCTGTGAGACCCAGCTCGAGCTCTTCTCGGCGACTCACCCGCCCGCGTGCGGCGCGACGCCGGCCGCGGACGCCGCGGCAGGGGAGGGGGTGTCCCCGGAGGAGCGTGACAGCACCATCCGTGATCACTGGCGGCGCATCGGCGAGATCCTCGGGATCAAACGCTGATCGTCGGCGGGCGCTCCGTCGGGGGCGAGCTCCCCGGACAGACGCCACTCCCCGGGCAACCACGGCAACCACGGCTCCGGCAGCTCCGCCACCCGTGTCAACGCGATCCGCAAAGCGTCCGCCTGGGTCGGGGCACGCGGCAAAAAGCGCAGGACCATGCCCGCTTGTGAGGGCGTACGATCAGCCTTTCGGCCGTTACACGGCCTGCACGCCGCGATCGCGTTCTCCCAACAGCTCACCGGCACGTGCTTCCGCGACCAGGGCAGATAGACCTTCCCATTTTTCGACTGGGCGCGCGGGACGACGTGATCGATCGTGAGGGCGGCTACGTCGACGTTGCCCGCCGCGTCGCGCGGGCGGAGCCCACAGTAGCCGCAGGTCCACATGTCCCTAGCCGCAACGTTTCGCCCGCTATACCCGACCTTTCCGGTGACACGACAGTAGCGGCGCAGGGCGACCACCGCCGGCCACGGGAGCGCGAGGCTCGCCGAACGTACGAACCGACCGGGCACGTCCGCGACCAGGACCACCTTGTTGGCGAGCACGAGCTCAACCGCGCGCTGCCACTTCAGCACCTTCATCGGCGTGTAGTCGGCGTTGAGCTGCAGTACGTCGTCCATCGAGCCCCAACCGACCTATCCCACTTCGGCGGTCGGCGCGGATCTCTTAGGATCTCCCTAAGGGCGCGCCCCGGGTCGTGCGGCTTCGGCGGCGCCAGCCAGTGAGTAACGGTTGGGACCCTCAGTCCACGCGTCACCCACGGGTCCGGGGGTCATCGGTTTGTATTCCAACACCGCGCCCGCCCGCACCTTCACGGTCACCGAGTCCGACACCGCGATCAACCCGGGGTTCGCCTTCCAATTTCCCAACCAGGGCCCGGTGCCCACCACCGCGGCGTAGCCCTCTGCGGGGAGCGTGACGGAAACCTCGGGCGGTGGAGTCAGCCAATCCCGGAAATCACCTGCTTTGAGCACGACGGTCACCGCGTTTGCTGCAGCAACGATAGGCCCGTAGCTCCGCGTCTCGAGGTCAAGCGCGGGCCCGCGCAGCGCGCCGGGCAGAGGCACGTCCACGGCCTGGTCTCCCTGGTTCACCGTGATGATCGCGACCTCGTCCCTCGCGAAACGAGCGTGCACCAACAGCGTGTCAGAGAGGAACAAGGTACGACCAACCCCTTGGGTCAGCGCGGTTGACTCGCGCCGACGCGGCAACCACCGCCGGATCACGTCCTCCTCAGGTGCCCCGACACCAAAACGCATATCGCCACGATTGAGCGGCTCTTCGGCGCCCGTGAGCCCCGACTCGGTCCCATAGGTCAGCGCCGGCGTGCCGCGGGCGCTCAGCAAGAATCGGAGCGCCTGACCCACCTTGTTGGGGTCCTCCCCACACACGCTGCGCACCCGGGGACGGTCATGGTTGTCCAGGAAGGGAACGAGACCGGCTCCGTCGTCGAACAGGCTGTCAAGCGCCAGGGTGGCCCCGATCCGGCCCGGATGCGCGCCGCGGCAGAAGACGTCCAACATCGCGAAATGGAGCGGGAAATCGAACACCTGGTCGAGGCCACCCTCCCTCCGTGTGCTCGCGAGCACCATCGGATCGCCGTCGTAGACCTCTCCGAGCATGTGAAGCTCGCCCTGTTGGCGCAGCTCGGCCGAGATACGGGCCAGGAAGGAGATGGGCATGTGCCCGACCGCGTCAAGCCGGAACCCATCCGGTTGTACCTCGTTGATCCATGCAACGGACCACTCGCGCAGCCAGGTGTAGACCTCCTCCTTCTCTTGCGCGAGGTCCGGGAGCCCGTGGACCTCGTGCACTACCTTCTGCACCGGATCGTTCCAGTCAATGATCGGCGTTGAAGGATGAAACCACTGCGGGTTTGCTTCGCGGAGCGGGCTGTCGAAGCTGACATGGTTGTACACCACGTCCAACATGAGGCGCATACCTCGATCATGCAGTGCGTCGGAAAGACGGCGTAACGTCGCAGTTTCGCCCATACGCGGCTCGATCCGGGTCGGGTCCTGCACCCAGTACCCGTGGAAGGCGCCGTGGCCGAAAAAGGGCTCCGTCCGCATCTTGAACACGGGCGACAACCACACGGTCCGAAAGCCTAGGCCCTGGATATGGTCGAGGTGATCGATCACTCCCTGAAGATCCCCGCCGTGGAAGGCCTGAGGATCCTCCAGGTTGATCGTCTCGTCATTGAGGCGGTCGCCGTTCGCGAAACGGTCTACCAATACAAAGTAGATGCTGTCAGGTGCCGAAGCCTTCGCGGGTTCCACTACCGGCCGGAGACAGCCCGTGAGGAGCAACCCGGCGACGGCCCCCGGCCATAGGCGCGTCCACGCCCCACCGCCGACCTGCCCCGCGCCCCCAAAACCCCTGTTCATCCGCCAGTTTGACCTGCGACCCAGGTATCCACGAGCTCGCCCAAGCGGCGTGAGAGCACCGGCACCGCCGCCTCCAGGGCTTTGTCCTCGCGCTCGTGGTAGAAGCTCAAAAATACGGGGATCTCGAACGAGGCCTCGACCGCCTCCAGAGGCCGATCGGGCGGCAGCACCGACGCGACTACCGAGACCGTCCAGCGATACCGCCCGTTCATCTCCGAGTAGTACTCGACCTCCGTCTCGACGAGCACGAGCACGGTGTCTCCCGGTCTCGCGGCGAGCCAACTCAAACGTTGGGCGGTGCTCCGCCGCGTGCTGAAGCTCTCGCTGAACACCGCGGAATCCACGCGGGTGGGCGTCAGGAGCCGCGCGCTCAACACCGCCTCAATCGCGGAGTATACGCTCGCAGGCGCATCGGTGGGGGCCCGACTCCCCGCCGGCTGAGTCACCACCACCAGCTCCACGGGCGTCGGGGCCCGCGCCGTCACCAGCTCCGCACGAGGCACACAGGCGAACAATAAGAAGGGCCACATCAGAACCAGACCTCGGCTTCGAGCGCGACCAACTGGTGAACGTGCCGCTCCACCTCGTCCGCCGAGACCTCCGCCGGATAGAGGTAGTTGTATTGGTCGAGACTCTCGACATAGGAGTTTCCGAACGCGTTGTTTTGGCTCGACCACTGAATCCCATACAGGATCCGCAAGGAGGGCCTGGTGTAGATGCCCGGTCCGAGGGGATTGAGCACGAGGCCGCCCTTGCCCTGGATGGTCGTGCGGACATCGGCATCACCAAACTGAAGCGCCAACGGATCGTCTGGGTCCTGGGAGTTCGCGAAGAGCGAATCATAGTGGTTTCGCCACTGCTTCCCGTTGTGCGAGCGCTCCTCCGCGTAGCTCCCTTCCCCGAGCAGATGGACCACCGGGCTGAGATAGACCTGGGCTCGCGCTACGGCCGACCAATACCGCCGGTCATCGTCGCTCGGCGCGATGTTGTTGTCCGCGTCCCGATGCAGGCCGTAGAGCGCTCCCACGACCAGGTCGAGGCGCTCAGGCACCAACCGAAGCTGGAGCTCATCACCCAAGAGCAGAACGGTGCGTTCATCGGTGAGGCCCGCGACGTAGAGGTCGTAGTCCACCCCGTTGTAGGACTCCGTGACGTAGCTGTCCGGATGACGTACGGTGTAGCTGCCGAACAGGTTGTTCCAGGTCAACGGACCAAGGCTGCCGAAACCCAGGTAGAACACGCCCTTATAGGAGCTCGCGCTCGTTGGGCCGGGGCGGGGCACCACCGTGCTCTCCCCAGGGTTCTCCTCGGCATAGTCGGCGACAAAGTCGCGGCGCACGTAGTCGTCGTAGCTCAGGCCCGGCGTGGTGTAGGGCGCGTTCCGGTTCCCGACCACCTCCGGCTCCAGGTAAGCCTGTGCGCCGGCGCCGAGCTCGACGTGGCCGCCCGCACGCACACGCAAGGTCCCGCCCGGGGAGACGATGCTGTTGTACCGGTCGGGTCGAAGGGTGTAACCGGCGTCTCCGACGCCGATCAGCGCATCGACCACGCCACCCTCGTACCGCGCGGACACGCCCACGGTGTCCGTGAGCACCTGCGCCAACCGCATGTCGTAGAGTCCCAGATCGCCGAAGTTGCTCTCCAGGGTGCCCATCCTCCAGGTGACCCCATTGATCGCCAGGTTTCCGGCCTGCACGTACACCTGGGACAACCGGAGATTTCCGAGGCCGCCGTTCCCCGCGTCCGCCCCGGCGATGGACCCACCCTCGACCTTGACGTGCAGGTCCGTCCACAGCTCACGCGACGTAGGTTGGCGCTCCAAGACGTCCAGCTTCAGCTCGACCGCGCCGTAGGGCCCCTCGTTCAAGAGCCGCCCGTAGAGGTTCCAATAGCCGAGTTTGCCATCTCCACCTACGAGATCGGGGCGAGTCATCACCCGGAAGTAGCCGCCGACGTCCGCGCCGGCCCACGCGGGCGAACTCAGCGCCGCGAACAGAAATAGACTCGGTACGAGCTTGCGCACTCAGCCCTCCGATGCTTCGAGGATCACGATGGTGTGCGCCGGTACCGTGTACGCCCCGCCGATCGCCTCGGCCGTATCGGTCCACAGGTTCCCGGTGCTCCGTCGATCCAGCCCGACGCTGTCGAGGTAGGCATCGCTGTCAAAATAGGCCTGGGTGTCGACCGCCCGGAGCCACGTTGGCCCGGTCGGCAGGGTGAAGCTGACGTCTCCCGCCTCCATGTTGATCAGGATCACCAGCTCGGGCCCGAGAGCGCGCCCATCGTCGTAGTAGTGGATCATCAGGTGTCGGCCGCCCCAGGTGCTGCCTCCCGCATCGCTGTTATTGGCGTCCTTCCAAGCGAAGCTCATTCCGCCACCGTAAGTGGTCGGCGCGAAGGCGTAGCTATGCTCGCGCCGGAACCGCGTGATGCCCGCGACGAAATTGAACAGGCGCCACCGCTCGTCCTGCGCCTGCCACTCGCCCCACCGGTACCAGTTCCACTCGTTGTCCGCGCCGGTGGAGTAAGCGTTGTTGTTGCCATACTGTGTTCGCGCCCACTCGTCGCCGCCCAGGATCATCGGGGTTCCGTGGCTGATCATCATCGCCACAAAGGAGTTCCGCATCATCTGGCGTTTGAGCGACTCATCCACCCAGTCCGCCGAGCGGTTGTGGCTCTCGCCACTGTCGGTGTCACACCACGACGAGGTCGGATCGTCACAACAGATAGGGTTCAGCGGCCCGCAGTTGTTCACCTTCTCGGTGTACGTGAAGAGGTCGTACATCGTGAAGCCGTCGTGGCAGGTCACGAAGTTGACCGAATGGTAGGGCCGACGCCCGTTCCAGCCGTACCGGAGCTCCGTGCCGGTCATCACCGAGCCACCGTCGGCGCCGTTCTCGGTCCCGTTGAGCGTCCAGTCGGGGATGTTCATGATGGACCGCCACCAATCCCGGAAACTGGCGTTCCATTCGGCCCAACCGCTGCCTTCGCGCGCCGTCGAAGCGGGGAACGCGCCGATCGCGTTGTAGCTCCCACCCGCGGTCCACGGCTCCGCGATGATGCGGGTGTTGTACTTCTGAAGCACCGGATCGTCGATGATCTCTTGGAGGACAGTCGCCGCCGGGTCGTCCCAGTTGTTGTAGTCGAGGTCCCGCTCACCCAGGATGCCCGCGAGGTCGAAGCGGAATCCGTCGACGTGCAGCTCCTCGACATAGAAGCGGAGCGAGTCGAGGATCAACCTGCGCATCGGGGTGTGATTCGCGCGCGTCTCGTTCCCCACGCCGGTGTTGTTCCAGTAGCTCTGGTTGTCGAGCGACAGGGCGTACCACGCCGCGTTGTCGAGCCCGCGCATGTTGTAGATGGTCGCCGACTCGACGGTATCGAGGTTGTACGCGTCCAACATCCCGTCCGGATCGAGGAGACTGTCGTCGGTGTAGACCTTGTCGCGCCAGAGCCCGCCTTCACCCGTGTGGTTGTAGACGACGTCGAGCACCACCTCGATGCCCTGGCCGTGGAGCTGCTCGACCATCCACTTGAACTCGTCGATGACCGCCTGCGGAGGGCCGTCGTAAGCGTAATCCGCAGAATACGTCAGCTCCGGGGCGAAGAAGGAGACGTTGTTGTACCCCCAGTAGCCGCCGTCCAGGCCCTTTTCATGGACCGGCAGCAGCTCGACCGCGGTCACACCAAGCTCCGCAAAGTAGGCGGCCTTTTCGCCGAGTCCGCGGTAGGTGCCCTGGTGTTCGACCCCCTCGACCCCGTTCTGGGTGAAACCCTTGACGTGGACCTCGTAGAGGATGAGATCCGCCGGACCGTGGCCCGTAAAACCCTCATCCTGCCGGTTCTGTCGCCAGGTGGACTCGGCGGCGCCCCAGACGTAGTCGGAGGTCATCACCACGCTCTTGGGGGAGGCGTCCCACGTACAGTCGGCGCGCCGACTCTCGCCCGTTCCAGCTGACCCGAGCCCCCAGTCAAAGTCACGGGTGAACGCGAGGGCATAAGGATCGGTCAGGAGCTTGTTGGGGTTGAACCGGTTGCCCAGGTCGTCAACGTCCGCGACGAATCCTTCCCGAGAGCCGCAGTACCAGTCAGGGTCTTCCACCCAGTTCGGCCCCAACGCGACATAGCCGTAACGTTGGCCCTCGCCGATCCCCTCCACATAGAGGTTCCACACGTCACCGTAGCGTGTCATGGGCAACTGACGAGTCGGCTTCTCCGATTTGTCGTCATCAAAAAGCAACAGGTCAACCCGCGTTCCTCGCTCCGAGTAGGCGCCGAAGTTGACACCCTTCGCGCAGCCCTGATCGATCAGCGTCGGCCCGAGGTAGTCCAGCGCCTCCACGGCCGCCGCCTCGAGTCCCGGCGCGATCGGCTCCGTGCGGTAGAGCTGGGTGTAGCAAGCTTGATCCTGGCAACCCTTGCAGCCGGCCAACAGCAACGACACCAGGACCCATCCCGAACGGGGCGCGCAATGCGAACGATCGACGCCCTGTATGAAGCTCATCACAACCCCCTATGTGACCACGGCGGAACTGCTGTCCCGGCGGGGTCGCGGCCGATGAAACATCGTCTTGGGCACCCCTGACGGGCTCAGGAGCTCCGCCTCGCCCATCTAGCCCCCGTCCGCCAGCCGTGTGGCAGGGATCTCCTCGCTATCCTTCACCGGTCCGGTCTTCGCCACGGTGACCGCCGCATCGTAGTCGGTGTAGCCAAGGCCACGTGCGTCTCGGAGCGCGGCGCCGAGGTAGCGGTCCCACTGCTCGGCGACGAAGGAATTGGTCGCCACCGTATACAACTTCTTGGGATCGAGCGGAGCCCCGCCGACCTTCGCCTCGACGATCTCGGGGGCCCCACGGCTCATCCGCCAGGTCCAGGTCACGCCGGAGATCTGCATGAAACTCCGTTTGCCGAAAGCCTCGGATATCGAGTTCCCAAGCACGATGCCCATGACCTCGTCGCCCGTGAGCTGGCCCACCACGACCTCGTTACCGAACGGGAAGACGTTGAAGAGATCTCCGGTGGTGACGGGGCCCGCGTCGAGCTCGGCACGAAGCCCGCTCCCGTTGTACAGCCCCACATCCGCGCCGGTGGCCTGTCGCAGCATCGCCGTCGCCCACCGCCCCAGCGGAGAGCTGCCGCGTGAACTCCGCAACAACGCAGCGGGCGCCGTGGAGACCTCGACCTTGTACAGGGCGTCGAGCTCGGCGCTGTAGCCCGCCACCAACGCCTCGACCTCGGGGCTGGGCGGCCCCGGGATCGTGCCGGGCAAGAGGTCCCGGAGCTCATAACGAACCGAAGTCAGCGCGTCGTTTTCCACCACGAGGTCGAGCACGCCCAGGCAGCGGTTGTAGCTACCGGCCTGCACGATCCAGGTGTTTTCAACCTTTCTCGGCTCGGTGATCCGAGTGTGGCTGTGGCCGCCGACGATGAGGTCGATGCCCGGCACGCCACGGGCGAGGGCCATGTCGGCGTCGACCCCGATGTGGGAGAGGACCACGAGTAGATCGGTGCTGCCGTCGAGCTCGGCGATCTGGGCCTTCACGGCGGGCCCGACCTCCTGCAGCACGAGCCGCGCGAAGTCCGTCTTGTTCATGAGGCCCGCGAGCTCATCGGTCGTGACCCCGATCACGCCGACACGGACGCCATTGACGGTGAAGATGCGGGAGAGCTCCTGACGGGGCAAGAGCGGGGCGACACCGTCCGTCGCGCGGAGATTGGCCGACAACACGGGCACGTCCGATGCGGCGGTCAACGCCGAAAGGTTGTCGAGGCCCTTGTCAAACTCGTGGTTTCCGATCACCCAGGCGTCGTAGTCGAGGGCCTCAAGAAAACGGACCATCGCGCCACCCTTTGCGCCGTCGGCCACGACGTCCGACAGGGGTGTGCCGCTGAGGATGTCGCCACCGTCGATGAGCAGGGTCGTACTGGCGCCGCGCGCCAAACGAATCGCATCGATCTCGGCGTCGAGTCGTACAAATCCGCCGATCGCCGGCCGCTGATCGATCCACTCTGCCGGGGCAGGCAAGAAGTGGCTGTGGAGGTCGTTGGTGTGCAGGATGGTGATGTGGCCCGGAGGTTGGCCCGCGGCGTCCACCGGATCCGTAATATCCGGCCGGGGGCAGCTGGATATTCCCAGCACGAGCAGGAGGGAGCCGCCCCGCGTCATGACGCAGCCTCCGCCACCGCCCGGACGAGGGCGGCCACGTCTTCGTCGGCGATATCTCCACGCTTATGCCAGATCACGCGGCCGTCGGGTGCCACCACGAGGGTCTGCGGGATGAAATGCCAGTCGATCTCCGCGACCCGGTAGAGGGTCTCCGCGGGACCCGTGAAAAGCACACTTGCGTAGCCGATCCCGGCAGAGTCAGCGACTCGGGTGACCTTGTCGGTCACCGCGGCAACCGGCGCCGGGTGATCAAAAAGATCCCAGCTCACTCCGATAAACTCGGCCGTATCGCCCACACCTGCGGCGGCGCGCACGAGGCGAGGCAGCTCGTCGGTACAACTGTCACACCAGGTGGCCCAGTGGTTGATCACCAACGGGCGCGTGCCTGGGGTGAGCGCCGCGCGAAGTCCAGGTTCATCGACAGGCACGCAGCCTTCGACGGGTCGCGACGCGGCGACCTTGGGCGCGGCTGGCCCCGGCGTTCGGGTGGGGCTGTGCGCCGCCGTCGCCACCGTGGGCTCGGCCGGGGACGCTACCGAAGGGGATTTTTTCGGAGGGGCGGCCGCCGGCGACGCGGCAACTGCGGGCCTCCCGGCTGCCGAGGCTCCCGGGGAAGGACTTGACGCAGCCGGGGGCGCCACCGGTCGGTGGACAGCCTCACCGTCGAGCGGCATCGTCGGCGCGCGCTCGCCTGGTTTCTCAAAAAGCTCGTCCTGTGCGACGCGGGCCCCTACCCGAGCCAGCACCCCGCGCACCAGGCGCCGCAGCGTTCCCATCTCTACTCCGAGACCGCCTGATCATGAACCATGGAGACGCTGGCCTCCAAAAGGCGGCCTGGTTGCTGCCCATCACGCATCGCCTCGGCGAGCTCGCGCGTCATACGACGTTGCCGGGCCGAGAGGATCTTCGCCATTTCGTAGATGAGTTTGTAGGCGGCGAGGTTGCCCTCCCGAAGGAGCGCCTCGAAGTCCCGTCGAGGAAACCGGAAGATCGTGGAATCGCAGCTGGCCGCGACGGTGGCCGACCGCGGGCTGTGGTCGAGGATCGCCATCTCCCCGAAACAAGCGCGGGGCCCGATCGAGGTGATTCGCCGAGAGATGTTGTTCTCGTCCAACTTCGCGACGTGGGCGGACCCCTCATAGATCACGTACCAGGCATCACCCGGGTCGCCCTCGCGGAAGATGATGAAGTCTTCCCGGACACGTTGAACCTGCATGATGTGGACGATCTGGGAGAGCTCGGTGGGATCGAGATCTCCGAACATCGGGGCTTCAAGTAGGAAGTTGATGATCTGTTCGAGCGTTATCGTGGCCATTCACCTTTCCTCGATCGGTCGCGGGGGGTCGCCTGGGCGCGCGGGCCGCGCCTCCTTTCATACCACGGTTGAAGGGTCCGGGAGGCCGGGCTACGGGACCGCTATGTCGACCATCGACCGATTCCGCAGCCGTGTACGCCGAGTCCTTGAGCGCCTGTCTGGCGATTATTCCGCCGGCGCCGAGGAGATTCGCCCCGATGACGCCGCGCCCACCAGCGCGAATTCGGGCGCCGACGTGAAGGTCACCCGCGCGCGCCTCAAGCGGCCCGGGGCCGCCGCCGACCGTGGGCCAGAAGAAGCCTGATGGCGCGCCTGCGTGCGCCGAGGCGGCGGCTCGCACCGACCGGCGATCAGCGGCAGGCGTAAACCCAGAGCGTCACTGCGTCTGCGTTGACCGGCATGGGATCCTCGGGGACCTCCCAGCCATCTGAGCCGTAGACGTGCACCACGCGGTACCCCACGTGGCGCAGCAGCGCGACAAGCTCCGGCGGGGTCCAGCAGCGCAGGGAGGAGCTGAGCTCACGCCGGCCCTTCGGGCCAAAAAGCACGGTTCTTTCTTCCAGGCGTCCGCGGCTGTGATCGAAACGCCAGCTCCGGATCACGTCGCCGGCGGCTACGCTCCCCGGCGGAAAGTGGCGTGTCTGGAGCCGATCTGCCCAATAATAGGGATTGTTGAGCGACAGAACCAGCCGGCCTGCGTCGTCAAGGAGCTCGCTCACCGAGAGCAGCACCCGCAGGTTGTCCGCGTCCTCGTCAAACACGCCGAAGGCGTGGCCCAGCAACGTTGCTACGTCAAAAGGGCCGGTTCGCGGTAGCCAACGCATGTCGCCCGGCATCCAGACAGGCCCGACCGCGCTCGGATTGCGCCGCTCCCAGGCGTCCCGCGCGAGGCGAAGGAGGCGAGGGGAGAGGTCGACGCCAGTGACCCGAGCGCCACGTTCCTGCATGAGGATGGCGTGGCGTCCGGCGCCGCAGCCGACGTCGAGCACCTGCTCGCCCACCCCCAGGTCGGCCAGGCGGGCGACGAACTCGACCTCGGCCTCGGCTTCGCTATCCGGCGCGCCGAGGAGCGCGGCATCATGCTCGGCCATCGCCTCGAACCGGACGGCCCACCAGGGTGGAGCGGAGGAAGCGCCGGCCGGACTGGGTACACCTTGGGGAGGGGTAGTGCTCATCCGCCGGTTTTAGCGCGCGGCGGCGCTGGCGGCGACTCAGTAGCCGTTCACCGAGACCTGCCCGGACGAGGTCGTGAGGGAGATCAGCCCTGCCCCCGCCTCCTGACTCACGCCGCGACGATACTGGCCACCAAGCGCAGAAAGATCGAGGTCATAGGCCCCGGAGGGGACGCCGACCCGCACGTCTCCACCCCCGGCGCTCACCCGGAGCTCACGCGGCGCTACGCGAAAATCGAGGTCAGAATCGCCCCATCCCACCTGCGCGCGGAGCTGGGGCGCCGCCGCGTCCCACACACGGAGCTGCCCGCTGCCGAGGTTGACAGTGACCTCCCCCGCGACTCCCTCCAGCTCAACCGCGCCGTCGCCCACCTCAACATCGACGGGCATTCCTGCCGGAATCTCGATGTCCAGGCGCGACTCGCAGGGGAGCCAGGCCGCGCAGCGCGCGTCGATCTCCAGCACGCCGTGGACCACCCGCCGCCTGCCCTCCACAGCGCCCGTCTGCGTGCGGGTGACCCTCACACCGCCGGACGGCAGCTCCTCGCCCGCCGCGCTGTCGGCCGCCTCTCCGGAGCCGTGCGCCGAGGCACGCACCCGCACGATACCGCTGTCCACGCGTACGCTCAGCGCCACGACATCACCGCCGACGACGAACTGGTCAGTCGATGGCCCGGTCCGACATCCGGCGAGCACGACGATCACGAAGCAGCGCATGCCCCCTTGGACACCGCGACGGGCGGAGTGCGTGACCGCTCCGGCCGGGGGACCACACGAGGGGCGGAGGGTCATCGGAGGCTCCCAGGGAAATTACTCATGTAGCGTATGAGAGATGACGTTGACATGTCAAGCGAAGGAGCAACGTCTGGGCCTCGACGCGGAGCGCGAAGCCGACTACCCGAGGCGGGCCGAGGGCGATGCGCCCAGAAGCCCGGGAGCGGAAATGGGTTGGATCCTGATGGTGACGGCGGTGCTGGCGTCGCAAGACGCCGGGGGGCTGGTGATTTCCACGCCTGAGGCAGAGGGCCTGAGCGCTGCCGGGGTCGCGTCTGCGATGGAGTACGCCTTTGCACGAACGGGAGACGACAAGGACCGTTTGGGTATTCGCTCCGACGGCATCGTCGTCCTCCGCCACGGGCGGCTGGTAGCTGAGAGGTACGCCCGCGGCTACGACGCCGACCGGCCGCACCTGAGCTGGTCGGTCACCAAGAGCGTCACCGCCACGCTGGTGGGCATCGCCGTGGCGGAGGGTCGGATTGACGTCCAAAATCCTGCCTATACCTACTATCCGGGGCTGGCGCGCCCCGAGACCCGGGGCATCACCGTAGACCAGCTGCTGCAGATGAGCTCGGGGTTGTATTGGAATGAGGGCTACGAGTCGTCGCCCGTCCACTCCCGCGTGCTTCAGATGCTCTACACCCGCGGACGTGGCGATATGGCGGCGTTTACTGCGGGACAAGCGCTGCTCAGTCCTCCAGGGAGCCTGTGGTCCTACTCTTCGGGCACCAGCAACCTTCTGATGGGCGTGCTGCGGGGGGCGGTCGGCGAAGCCGAGTTCAGCTCCTGGCCGTGGACGCGGCTCTTCGATCCCCTCGGCATGGAGAACGTCACGTTCGAACGAGACGGGTCCGGCACCTTCGTCGGCTCGTCCTACTGGTACGCCACAGCGCGGGATCAGGCACGTTTCGGGCAGTTCGCGCTCCAGGACGGGGTGTGGTCGGGACGACGGCTGCTGCCGGAAGGGTGGATGGCGAAGGTCACGGCACCCAACCCGGCGTGGCTGACCATGCCGGCCACGCCGGGCTTCGACGCCGAGAACCCCGGCTCACATTGGTGGACCAACACTGGGAATCCGGCGCGAGGCATCGCCGCGCCCTGGCCCGAAGCGCCGCCCGACACCTACGCCGCGATCGGGCATTGGGGCCAGTACATCCTCGTGATCCCCTCGCTCGCTATGGTGGTGGCCCGGACCGGCGACGACCGAAACCACGATTTCTCGGTAGGCGCAATCCTCGAGCGCCTGCTCGCGGGTACGGGTGTCGCACGGCAGGCCCCTCCGGCCACGCCCTTCGCCGAACCGATGACGAAGACCCCGAAGTCCCCGTCCAACAAGGGGGATCTCAAGGCGTTCCCCTCAATCATCTCGGCCTACTACGCCAAGGAGCTGTGCTCGTGCCTCTGGGTCGTCGGCCTGCCGGAACCCGACTGTCACGACTGGGTCACGCAGTACATCCCCATCAAGGAAGCCAGAGTTAACGAGGCTTCTCAGCGGGTGACAATCCTCGGGCTCGGCCGGGTGTCGCAAGCCCGTTATGTAGGTTCACGGGAGGGCTGTACACTAGAGCCGGAGCGCTGACTTCGCCCGGGATGCTCTCCGTGAAGGAGCGTGCTATCGGTACACACGATGACAGAAGTGTCGATGGAGCCCCTCGCCGAAGGCCGCTTTCACCTCCTGGAGGTGTTGGGACAGGGCGGCATGGCAACGGTATTCCGGGCGTTTGACGAGCGGCTTCAACGGCCCCGCGCTATCAAGGTGCTCTTGCCACAGTTCGCCAACCGGCATCAGCTCCGGGCACGCTTCCTCGCTGAAGCGCAGACCATGGCCACCCTGGAGGATGCGCGAGTCGTACGCGTGTTCGACACCGGGGTGGACGGCCACCGGGTCTACATCGTGATGGAGCTGCTCGAGGGCGGATCGTTGACCGACCGGGTCACTCGGGACGGGCCCCTGCCGCCACGAATGGCGGTTGAGGTCATGATCCAGCTCGGCGAGACCCTCTCCCACGCCCACGCCGCAGGAATCGTACATCGGGACATCAAACCCCACAATATTCTCTTGACGCGTGGAGGGGAGATCAAGGTCACCGACTTCGGCATCGCCCAGGTGCGGCAGGACCAGGAGAACGGCCAGGTCACCCGGACCGGCACGGTGCTCGGCACCTGGGGCTACATGGCGCCCGAGCAGAAATCCAACGCAAAACTTGTGGACACGCGCGCGGACATCTACTCCACGGCGGCGACGCTCTGGTCGCTCCTCAGAGGAGATACGCCGCCAGAGCTCTTCATGGCCCACAACGAGCCCGGAATGCTGGACGGCATGCCCCCCGGGATCGCGGAGGTGATCCTGAAGGCGACGCGATATCGCCGCGAAGAACGATACGCCAACGCCGCGGACCTCGTCGAGGCGCTGCGTGGGGCGCAAGTCTCGCTGCCGTCGGACCCCGAGGGCACCCCGCCGCTCGTGCAGGAGCACGCCGCCGCGCGGCCGGCGCGGTCCGACACCTACGCCCAGCTCATAGGAGACTCGCTCCCGGCCAGCCGGCGCGCGGCGCTGCCCGCGCTCCTCGGCACGACCATGCCGGAAATGCGCTCCGCGGACCAGACCACCGGCGACGAGGAGGCACCGTTGCCGGCGGCGCCCGTCGCTGCCCGACACCCGGTGTACCCGATCAACCATCCAAACCAAAGCGACCCCGAGGTCCGCCCGGCGGCCGTGGCGCCAAGGATCGGGATTGGAGCAGCGATTCTCGGACTGACCCTCGCGATCGGCGTCGGCGTGCTCATCGCCCGCGCCGTGCCCCCCAGTCAGCCTGCCGTCACGAGCGCCCCGCCCGCTACGACGCCGATCCCAACCCAGGTCGCCGCGGCTGCAGAGACCGTGACCAGCCCATCCCTGCCGCAGACGACCCCGTCCACCGACACGCCCTCGGCCACCGGCGCACCCCCGTCCGCAGACACGGCGCCGGCCGCGGTTGCCCCGCCGACCACCATGACCAGACCAGGCACCGGTTCAAAAGCGAACAAAACGTCAGGCGCCACCTCGGGGACCTCCGCGGCAACACCGCCATCTCCACCCGCAATTCCGGCCGCCGCGCAGGGGCCCGCTCCGCCCGCGCCGTCGGCGGGCAAGCTGAAGGTGACCGCCTCGACCTCCGGCGGTGTCGCGACCTTCTCCGCCCAGATCGAGGGAGACTACGCCGTCACGCTCTACTACCGGGCGACGGGCGGGACCGACTGGAGCAACAAGTCGATGACCAGCAGCGGCAATAGCCACGCCGCAACCCTTACGCTGCGCGACGAGTTCAACGCCGGAATCGACTACTCGATCAAGGCCAGCGCTGGCGGCGGCCGCGAGACCGAGCGGGCGGGGAGCCAGTCAAAACCCCTTCGCCTGGCCGTGAAGTGAGCGCGCGCCTCGCGCTCACGCTGCTCCTCGGGTGCACCCCGCATCGAAACACCGCAGACCCGGCCGAGACGGTCGCGGCGACGACCCAACCGCCCGCGCCACCGGTGGCGGGCCCCGGCCCAGCCCCCGCCAGCCTCCCATCCGCCGCACCGGCCTCCACGGGCGGCGTGCTCACGGGGGGGCCGTGCGAAGCGAGCGCGCTGGTGCGCTGGGAAGGCGGCTTTCTGGTCGGAGACAATGAGACCTCCGACCGTTTGTTCCGTTACTCCGACACCTTCGAGCCGACCGGTACGTTGGCGCTGCCAGAGGAGGTCAGTGACATCGAGGCGCTCGCGGTTGGCGAAGGCGGCGAGCTGTTCGTCGTGGGGAGCCACTCACGGAACAAGGCGGGCGAAGAGAAAAAGAAGCGACAGCGCGTGCTCAGGCTCCCTGACACGCTCCTCTCGCCCGACCTGTCCGCCTGTCACGCGTGCGCGGGCGTTTCAGGGCTGAGACCGGACGACGGCGGCCTCAACATCGAGGGCGCCTTCGTCCGCGACGGCCATCTCTGGGTCGGGCTCCGAAGCCCCCTGGTCGAGGGGCGGGCGCTGCTCCTCGACCTCGGCGCGGACGGGGCGCGGGTCCTGGCAGAGCAGCGGATCGACCTCGGAGGCCTGGGCGTTCGAGACCTCGTCATGGACGGCGCCGATCTGCTCGTCCTGGCCGGGCCAATCACCGACGCGGCGGCGGCCTTTCGTCTCTATCGGGTGGATCGGTCTGGCGCCTCGGAGCGTCTGGAGGTCGAGCTCGCGGCGTCAACCGAAGGGCTGGTACTGCACGAGGAGAGTTTGTGGTACGTCACAGATGGCGACGGGCGCGACGGTGACTGTGCGGTACCCTCTTCCTGGGGCCGGCTACCGAAACCTGACCCTGGCACGACGCCCTGACGCTCCCGGTTGTCGCGGAGGCCCCAAGGTGGCTACGCTTCTGTATGCGCCTCACGTACGCTCTGCTCCCGCTCGCGCTCGCCAGCTGTTTTTCCGATCCTTCTACGCCGGTCCCAACGGAAGCGGCACCCTCCCCGGCGACGACGGCACCGCCCGCTGTGGCTCCGCCCGACGCAACGGAAACACCGGCCGTCGCAACTGACACAACGACCGTGGCGCCGCCGCCCGCCGACGCCGTAGCCGCGGCACCCTCCGTGCCCGCCGGAACGCCAGCAAGTACGCCGACTTCCGCGGCCAGCCCCGGTCCGGCCACCCCGGCTGCGGCGCCGCCACTCGGCACCGTGGCCAAAGTGCCCGCCGCCCCGACGACGGCCCCGAGCTCGCCGACGCCGGGCCCCCCGACGCCCGCGTCCCCCACCAGCAGCCTACCGCCGGCGGGCACGCCGGGCAGCGTCGCCGCGGTGAGCACCCCGGCCGCCACCGCGCCCGTCGCCGATGCGGGCGCCGAGTCGATCTCCGCCGCCCGCCGCGCGGTGGAGGCGATCTACACCGTCTACGCGGGCGCCGGCGACCCACCCGAGCTCACCCACTTTGCCTCGGGCGGCCTCAAGTCGCGCATCCGCGCCGCGGAGGATTACGAGGAGGCAAAAGACACCCTGCTCTTCACTTTTGACCCGGTGGTCAACGCCGAGGAAGCGTTGGTCTCAGACGTCAGCACCACCGGCACGATGTCCGGAGAGAAGGTGAAGGTGGTGGTCAGCTTCAAGAACCTCGGGAAGGCGCAGAAGCTGACGTATACGATGGTGAAAGAAGGCGAGAACTGGAAGGTGGGCAACATCAGCTCTTCCAAGTGGGACCTGTGGAAGCTGTTGACGGTCCCGGCCAGCCCCTGACCCCTGGGCCCAGTCCGCGGGTCCGACCAGCTGACCGCGGCGCCGCCTTCAGCGCCCGACGCGCGACAGCTCAGAAGCCGAGGTGGGCGCGCCAGACCGCGAGGAGGCCGTTGAGGTCGTATCCGCCGGCGCTGATCGACGACGCCGGGCCACCCCAAGCAGCACGCAGCGCTGCGGGACCCCACTTCTCGAGGAACCAGGCTACAAATGAGGGAGCCACCTCGCTCCCGACCGCCGGGTACCGCCCCGGCCAGTCGTCGGGCGTGCCGGGCAGGCTCTTGCGGGCGAGCGCGTCGAGGTCAGCGCCCGACCCGGACAGCGCTTTAGGGAGCGCATCGGCGATCAAAGGGTTCTTCGGCGGACCCCACGCCCGGTGGAGGAACACTGACAAGGCACAAGCGCCGGGCCACGCGTCGTCGACCGTCTGCCAACAGTACCCCGCGGCGGGGTTGGAGGATGGCGAGCCCAGTGCTGCCCGATCCGCTGCGTTCTGATAGAGGAACAGCCGGACCGTGCCAGTGGCCGTGACACCGAGCCTGGCCGTGGCGTTCTTGACGGCACGATCGACGGTGGCGGCGGCCTCAGCGGCGCCGCTCACCCGCATCGGATCGGCCCACACCTTCAGGTGTCCGCGGTCGAAGCGTGCCCACTCAGCGACACCCGTCGGTGAACCCAGGTCGATCCGCAGGTCGTCGACGTTGACGGCGCCCGCCCCCGAGAGCCGGAGGAGCAGGTAGAGCTCCGGAGGCTCCTCGGGCAGGGTCGCGGTGAGGCGCAACGTCGTCCACGCCGTCTGGCCAGGATCCAGCATCACGGTCGCTTCTTCGTCCTCGGTGTCGCCCCAACTGAAGCCGAAACGGAACTCACCCTCGAGGTTGTCAGCCGCCGCGAGGACCGACACGGGCACGAGCGTGGTGCCCGGCGGCACAATGCGCTGCTTCACCGTCACGGTACCGCCGGCCGAGGCCTCGAGGCGTAAAGAACGACGGCCCGCCGCGTGCCGCGCTTCGTCCCAGATCACCTTACCGTCCCCCTTGACGCTCTGCTGCCAGGCGGGCGCCGATGGAGCCTCAAAGCCAGGGTCCACCACAGGGACCCCGCCCGAGCTCGCGGCGCCGGACACCGGCACCTTCTGCCGCGCCAGGGTCGAGTCCACGACGGCGACCCCGATGGTCGCGGCGATCGCCGAGGCGTTCCACGAGGGCGGCCAGGCCAGATCCACGACGCCGCCCTTCTTGCCCACCAGCTCCACCTTGAGCACGGCGGCCTGATGGGTCCGAATATGAACTGCTTCAACCTGACTTAGCTTGACATCAAGCTGATCCGCGAGCGCCTCGACCGCGGCCTGCTCCCGTGCCGACCAGGAGCCGGGCGCACGGACCACCGCCCGGCCGTCCCGAACCGTGCGAATGTCCGTGGGCGACATCGCGAGGATGAAGGCCAGGGCCGCTATGCTTCGCTGGTCACGGAGCTGGTAGACCACCGCCGGCTCCTCGGCGGCGAGGGCCGCGAGCTGGGCCTCGCTCAAGCTGCTCGCGGCGATGAGCTGCGCGAGGCGATCGCTCACCGACACGTCCGGCATCGCGGCGATCTGGGTCGGCTCCGCCGCGAGGCACCAGGAGAGGAGCAGCCACATCGGGAACCCTTAGCACAACGCCGCGGCTTTGTCGGAGGGCGGGCCCCGCCGGGCCCCGATCAGGGCTGCCGCTCCCAAACCAAGACCAGGTTGTTCGCCGGCATCGACACGCGGCGAAGCAGCCTGAGCTTCGACGTGACAGCCGCGAGGGCGGCGATGTCCCGCACCCCCCAACGCGCGTCGCGCGCGCGCAGCGACGCGTCAAAATCCGCGTTGCTCGGGGAGGTGTGGTTGCCGTCCACCTGGTAGGGGCCGTAGGTCAAGAGCCTGCCGCCGGGAGGAAGGAGCCGCGCAGCGCCCTCGAACAGTCCCACCGCGGCGCTCCATGGCGCGATGTGGACCATGTTCGCACAGAATATGGCATCTACCTCGGTGATGGGCCAGACCGGCGCCTCCACGTCGAGCGCGAGGGGCGGATCCACGTTGTTGAGACCCTCGTGGGCGATCCACGCGGAGATGCTGTCTCGATGTGCGGGATCGGGATCCGACGGGATCCACCGCCGCCCGGGCATCGCCGCGGCGAAGAACGCGGCGTGCTCACCCGAGCCCGAGGCCACCTCCAGCACGCGGAGGCCCTCCGGCGGCAGCTCGGCCTGAAGGACCTCACGGATCACCTGACGGTTTCTGGAGGTGGCCGGAAAAAAGAGGCGTAGGTCTGACAACGGCGCTCCGGGGGCTGTCCCTCTATGCGGCCCCGCCGGCTACGCCACCTTCCCGCCGTGCCCGGCCGAGCGCCCCGGCGCGTGGTCCCAGCGCGCGGGTTATCCAGGGGAGATGTGGCTCCTCCTGTGGTTGCTGACCACGTTCAGCTTGGGTACCCAACCTTACGAGGAGATCCCAGGGCGCTGGTACCCTGACAGCTATCGCGCCTCGCCCTCGGACGACACCGAGCGCCTCGAGCAACTCGGCTACCTTGACGGCTATCAACCTCCAGAAGGTGCGTCTGGTGTGATCACGTGGAACCGCGCGCGAAGCGTCCCCGGCATGTCTTTGTACACCTCCGGCCACGCCGCCGAGGCCCTACTCATCCACGCTGACGGTCGGATACAGCACCGGTGGTCCAAACCTTTCGCCCAGGCCCTCCCCGACGTCGCCTCGCGCGACCCCAAAAGCACCGGCGCATGGCGACGCGTGGCGTTATGACCCTCCGACGGGCATTTATTGGGGGTGTACGACGGAGAGGGGCTCGTGCACCTCGACGCCCGCTCGCGGGTGGTGTGGGCGACGGCAAACCGCGCGCACCACGAAGCGCGCTGGCGCCCCGACGGCCGGGTGTTGGTGCTCACCCGCGTGATTCACGCGGGTGAAGGTCCACAAGGGAGGAGTCTCTACGAGGACTTCGTGGCGGAGCTCGCGCCGGACGGCCGAGAGCTCCGGCGGGTGTCGGTGCTCGAAGCGCTGAAGGGGTCCCGGTGGGCAGCGCTCCTGGGCCGCGCGCCCCCTGACACGGGCGACCTGCTCCACACCAACGCGCTCTACCCGCTCGATGAGATGCCTCCCGACAGTTCGGGGCTGATGGGTCCGGGCAGAGTCCTCCTCTCGATGCGTCACATCGGCGCATTGGCGGTGCTCGACCTCGATCGAAAGGAGCTACTGTGGGCAAGCGTCGGGAGCTGGCAGAAACAACACGACGCCGAGCTGACCCCTACGGGCGCGATGATGCTCTTCGACAATCGGGGAGGGGTACGAGGCACGAGTCGGGTGCTGATGATGGACCCATGGACGATGCGAATCCGGTGGATGTACGCGGGTACTGCGGAGCGACCCCTCTTGTCGGAAGTGTTGGGGTCGAGCCAGGAGCTGCCCGGAGGCAACCTACTGATCACCGAGTCCACCCGCGGCCGTGCGATCGAGGTCACGCCCGATGGCGACGTGGTATGGGAGTTCCGCAATCCCGAACGTGCAGGCCCAAACCGGGAGTATATCGCAGCGATTTTCGAGATGGTGCGCTTCCCCAAGAGTCTCCGGTGGTGAACGTGTGGGTCGGGACTGCTCCAGGGCGTGTTGGCATCTACCTGGGCCGCCACCGGCACGCGGCGGCGGCGGTAAAAGCGCCCAACTGATCCCGCGATCAGCCTGAGCGCGGCGTCGGGCGTGGCGGCAATGGAGGCAGCGGAGGCATCGGGGGATTGGGCTCACCGTTCCCCGTGGAGATCTTCAGCCGGCGGATCGCCCGCCGGATCAGGTTGAGCACGTTCATGCGCCGCACTAGCACGGCCCTGGCGGCTGGCTGCCGAATTTGTTTTAGAATTCTTCGATCCGCTGACTTGACGCGTAAAGAGTGATACGCTGTGAACATGGTTATAGAGACTCGTGACCTTGATGATCTCGCCGTGTTCTTCTCGCGGCGCTACCCTGACTCGCCGGACGCGCCCGCGCGCCTGGCGCGGCTGGCAGGGGTGACGCAGCGCTCGGGCGTGGCCCCGACATGGACGTCGATATTGGCCGCTGCGGCCGAACAAGGTCGGGTACGCGCTGTCGCTGACGCCGCCCTCCGGGAGCAGCCTGGTGACGTCCGGCTCGGCGAGCTGGTTCGACTCTTGAGCCCACCGGCGCGCACCTGGCCGGCGGTAGCGGCGGGAGTCGCGGCCTTCTCCGTGACGCTCGGCCTGATGGCGGCCGTGGGCTTGTGGGCGCTCTCCGGTGAGGCTGACGCGGCGCCGGGGGACGCATCCGACACATCCACGTTGGTGCTCGGTCCGGCGCCGGCGGAGTCGGCAGCGTCGACACAAGGCGTCGAAGAGACCGTTCAGAGCCCCGACACGGCCGTGGCCGCCACTCAGGCGACCGCGCCGGCAGGCCTCAGTGGTCCGCCGGTCGACGGCTGCCGCGCGGCAGAAGGGGAACTTGTCGGCTGGTATCACGCGGGAGCGGAGAGCCCGGGTAAGAAGGGCGACCTGGTGGTGCTCGGCGGCGGCGCCCGAGTCCGCGCCGACTACCCGCAAGCGTCGAAGGGGTGGCGCCTCAGCCCGAACGTTCGATGTACCCTTTCCCGCGGCGAGCACCTGAGGCTCCAAGCCGACCCCGTCGCGATCCCCGGGGACTCGGTCTGGGTTCCGGTTCACGGAGGGAGCCGCCTCGGCTCCCTGCGCTGACCCAGGGATTCCGGTAGCGCGCCGCCCATCGGGATGTGGGCGTTGGCGTCTATCGGACCTTTACTCGCAGATCCCCGCGTCGTTACACAGGCCGGCGCTACAGTCGGCGGTGGTGGTGCACCACTCGCAAGCGGTGTTGGCGCCGGTGCTGCTCTCGAGGAGATGATCCCCGTCGATCACCGAGAAGCCCGGGATCGGCACGCCGGTTGCGTAGGCACAAGCGGCGCTCGCACACATGGTGTCGTAGTTGTTGTAGCCGGCGAGGAACCCTTCGGCCCAGACGAGCTCGAAGGGATCGATGCCGCAGTTGAAGTTCGTGGACCACTGCACCTCGAACTCGTAGATCCCGGGCTCGGGAAAGCTCACGTAGCGGAACTTCTGCCATCGCCCGTCGCTCCAGTTGACGGTCATGATGGTCGCCCCCTCGATGGTCAAGGTCAGGGCGTCGTTGCCGATGAGCCCGAGGGTGTAGTTCAGCTCGTCGCCGCAGCCGAGGTGGATGTAACCGCGGAACCGTCCAGCGCCGGCGGTCCCGGTCGGTGACAGGGCCGGCCAGGGGTTCGTGGGGCTGAAGTTCCCCGGAGACGCAGTACGTGCGCTGCCGCAGCGGATGGACCAGTCGAGCCGGTCGGCGTCCATGTCAACCGTGCTGTTTCGGGTGTAGGCCGTGCCTTCCAGGCCGCGCATGTAGCTCGCAAGGTTGGCCGAGGAGTGGGGATCGGGCGCGCCGGTCAGCTCGGCGAAGGTGGCGCAAGCGCCGGTCTCCGCCGGGAGATCGACAGGGGGCCCGCTCGGCGCGAGAATGCTGGTGGGAGTGACGCAGGACTCGTCGACGGTGCCATCACAGTCGTTGTCGGCGCTGTCGCACAGCTCGACGCCCAGACTGTTGCTGCGCGCATCCGTGTCGTCACAGTCGGTGTCGGTTGTGACCCCATCGACCGGGGTGTCACACAGGAGCGCCGCGGTGAGCGGGTCGCCTTCGCCGTCACAGTCATCGTCGGTGTAGTACCAGCTCCCGTCGGCGGCGTCATTGTCGGTTTCACCGTCACAATCGTCGTCCACGTCGTTACAGACCTCGGTCGCGGCGGGTGAGACCGCCGCATCCGTGTCATCACAGTCGTCGGCGTTTCCGACCGAGCCGGATGGCGCGGTGCATGCCAGGGAAGTGGACGAGGCGTCCCCGTAACCGTCACCGTCGAGATCGGCGTACCAGGTGCTTTCTCCCGCTGATCCCGGCCCGTCCACGACGCCGTCACAGTTGTTGTCCACCCCGTCACACGCTTCTGTCGCGGCCGGCGAGACCGCGGAGTCGCCGTCGTCACAGTCGTCGGCGGTTGCCACCGCGCCGGCGGGTGCTTCGCATGCGAGGCTGGATAGAGCGGCATCGCCGTACCCATCACCGTCGTCGTCCACGTACCACGCGGTTTCGCCCACGGCGCCGGCGTCATCGGTCTGACCGTCGCAGTTGTTGTCGATGCCGTCACACCGCTCGGTAGCGAGGGGGGAGACCGCAGCGTCAGTGTCATCACAGTCGTCTGCGTTCTCGACGCTCGAGGAAGGCGCGTCACAAGCGAGGCTGGCGCTGCCGGCGTCTCCCGCGCCGTCGCCGTCTAGATCCGCGTACCACGTACGCTCACCGACCGCCCCGGCCTCGTCGATCTCTCCATCGCCGTCGTTGTCGATGCCGTCGCACTCCTCAGTGTCGTAACAGTCGGCGAGCCCGTCGCCGTCCTGGTCGAAGCCCTCGTCTACCAGCAGGTCGCAGTTGTTGTCGAGGCTGTCACACAGCTCGACCTCAGCGGGGGAGATCGCGGCGTCAGTATCGTCGCAATCGTCGGCGTTGGACACCGTAGCGGTCGGCGCTTCACAAGCGAGCACCGCGGTGCTGGGATCCCCGTATCCGTCCCCGTCCAGGTCGAGGTACCAGGCGGCAGTACTGCCGCTCTCGTCGATCTCCCCATCGCAGTTGTTGTCGAGCCCGTCACAGCCCTCGGCCGCCCCCGGATTGGCGAGGGCCTCCGCATCGTCACAATCGTCCGCGTTCGGGACTGAGCCGGGCGGCGCTTCGCACTCGATCACCCCGGTGCTGGCGTCTCCGTAGCCATCCCCGTCCGCGTCTGCGTACCATTCGACCGCGCTGCCGCTCTCGTCAATCGCCCCGTCGCAGTTGTTGTCGAGCCCGTCGCAAATCTCTGTCGCACCTGGGTAAGCGCTCGCCTCGAGATCGTCACAGTCGTCACCGCCCGAGACCGTGCCTGCGGGCGCCTCACACGCGCTGACGGCGACACCAGCGCCCACGCCATCACCGTCGGCGTCGGTGTACCAGCCCGAAGCATCCGCCGAGTCGCCCTCGTCCGTCTCCCCATCACAGTCGTCGTCCAGTCCGTTACAGAACTCAGTCCGACCAGGATGGACCTCCCCCTCGGCGTCGTCACAATCGCTTGAATCTGCAACATAAGCATCCGGGGCCACACAAGCTACGCTCTGAACCGCGGCGTCGCCGTAACCATCGCCGTCGGCGTCCGCGTACCAGACGCTCGAGTCCACTGCGTCGGCCTCGTCGATCTCTCCGTCGCAGTCGTCGTCCGAACCGTTACAGGCTTCAGTCGCGCCGGGGAAGATCGTCGCGGCGCCGTCGTCACACTCTTCACACGCGGCGTAGCCGTCGCCGTCGCCGTCGGTGTAGCCAACCGAACCGTCACAGTTGTAGTCGTTGGGATCGACACAGTCGGACTCGACGGCGCCGGGGTTGTAGGCGGCGTCGGCGTCGTCACAGTCGCCACCAAACTCCGCGTAGCCGGCAGGCGCTTCACAAGCCGACACCGTGCCAAGGTCGTCGCCATAGGTGTCACCATCGGCGTCCACATACCAGATCGCGGCGTCCACCGGGTCGTTGTCGATGACTCCATCGCAGTCTTCGTCCACCCCGTCGCAGCGCTCTTCGGCGCCCGGGTGGATCGTGCTATCCCCGTCGTCACAGTCGGTAGCCTCACCGACAAAGTGATCGGGTGCTACACACGACGACACCGGTGCGCCGGGATCACCGTAGCCATCCTCGTCATAATCGGCGTACCAGGTAGAAGGATCTACGGAATCTTCGTCCACCTCGCCGTCGCAGTCCTGATCGATCCCGTCACACTGTTCCGCGACGCCCGGGTTCCGGTTGGCGTCCGAGTCGTCACAGTCCTGGCAGGCAGGGGTACCATCGGCGTCCGCGTCGTCATAGGCCGAAGATCCGTCACAGTTGTAGTCGGCAGGATCGGTGCAGTCCGACTCGGCCGCGCCCGGATGGAAATCCGCGTCGAGGTCGTCACAGTCTCCGCCCGAGCTCACCGCGCCAGCCGGCGGATCGCAGGTCAGCACCTCGCTCGTGTCGTCGCCATAGCCATCGGCGTCCGCGTCCGTGTACCACGCGGCCACCTCGAAGCCATTGTCGATAACGCCGTCGCAATCCTGATCCAACCCATCACACTCCTCGGTCGCGGCCGGCGACACCGCGGGATCGGCGTCGTCGCAGTCCCCCGCCTCGGACACGTCGCCGTCGTTGGGCGTGCAGGTCACCGTGGGGTCGCCCCCGCCAAAGCCGTCGCCGTCGAGGTCGGAATACCACTCCAATGCTTCGCCGACCCCTGAGTCGGCGTCGTCGCAATCCACGTCGGAGCGAACGCCGTCGTTATCTGCGTCTACACTGTATTTTGGGTTTCCCTCCTCGCGACAGGAGAGCAGGCTGAGCAGCAGAACAACGTTGAGGCGCAAGGGCAACATCTTCGCATGATGCCACAGGCCCCGCGCACTGACCAGCGGACGCGGCGGCGCGGAGATAAGCACGCGCATGCTGCTGCCGGCCACCCCCGATCCCAAACACCTCAGGCCCCGAATCCAGAGGATTCAAGAGGAGCTCTTCAACTACCGCGAGCAGGGCCTCCGAGGCTTTGCCACCTCGTCCTTCCAGAGCAACAGCGTGGTGCTCCTCCATCTCATCGCCCGGTTCTGGCCGACGCTCCCGGTGTGGTTCCTCAACACCGGCTTCCATTTTCCCGAGACCCTCAGCTTTCGACGGGGACTCGCCGTCCGCTTCGGCCTCGACATCCGCGACGCACGTTCGCCGGTGTCGCGCGCCCAACAGCGTGACGCGAGCGGGCGGCTCCTGTTCACCACCGACCCCGACCACTGTTGCCACCTCAACAAGGTGCTGCCCCTCGACCCGGTCATCGCGGCCGCCCAGCTCTGGATCAACGGCGTCCGCGCGAGCCAGTCGGCCGAGCGGGCGGCGATGGCCCGGGAGGGCACCGGGCGCGGCGGGATCCGGCGTTATCACCCGCTGATCGACTGGACGGGGGCCGAGGTCGAGCACTATCTCAACGGTCACGACCTGCCACGGCACCCACTCGAGGAGCAGGGCTACGGAAGTGTAGGTTGTGAGCCATGTACCCGCCGTCCGGCAGGGGGCGACCTCGACGACCGCTCCGGACGATGGTCGGGGCAGAACAAGACGGAGTGTGGGCTTCACGTGGGGGGAGGGTCATGAGGGTGTTGATCACCGGCGGCGCGGGCTATCTCGGCACCGAGCTGGTCCGAGCGCTGGCGCGAGCTCCCGAAGTCGATGAGGTGGTGGTCTACGACAACCTCTCGCGGCGAAACTACAATCTGATGCTGGGTCCCCCTCTCTCGGAGGGCCGGGATACCCGAATCCGCCTCGTCGTCGCCGACGTGCTCGACACCCGCCGGCTCCGCGCGGCGCTCGACGGCGTCGATGTGGTGATCCACCTCGCTGCGCGAGTCACCACGCCCTTCGCCGAGGGCGATTTTCATGCATTGGAGCAGGTCAATCATTGGGGCACCGCCGAACTCTCCTACGCGCTCGAGGAGCGCCGGGGCTCGGTGCGCCGCCTGATCCACCTGTCGTCCACCGCCGTGTACGGACAATCGGAGGGAGAGGCGACGCTCGACACCGCGCCTACGCCCGCCACGGCGTACGGGATCTCCAAGCTTCGCGGCGAACGAATGGTCGAACGGCTCGGTTCCGACCTCGACCTCTTCCTGGTGCGCTGCGGCAACATCTACGGCTACAGCCGCAGCTTACGTTTCGACGCCGTGATCAATCGTTTTCTGCTCGACGCACACCTCGGTCGGCGCATCACGGTCGAGGGATCCGGGGAGCAGCGCCGCGCCTTTGTTCACGTAGATCGTGCCGCGGCGGCGATCAGCCGGATGGCGCTCGGTGAGCTCGAGCCAGGCCGCTTTCACCTGCTGGACCGGAACCTCTCTGTATTGGAGATCCGCGACGCGCTCCTTCAGTTGTATCCGGATCTGGAGTCTCTGTACATCGCGCAGGACCTGCCCCGCCGGAGCCTCATCGTCGCGCCCGACCCACGACTGGCCGGTCCCCTGCCGCCGCTGGCAGAGGAGTTGGCTGCGTTCCGCACCCATTTTTCCTTCGATTAGACCCAATGCCGGCCACTTAGACGCCGTCCTCAGGTTCGCTGAGGCTTTTTGACGAGCTTCGAACGCCGCGGTTCCTGCTGTAATTGCTCATCTTGATCTTGACGTGGCGGGGGTATCGGCGATCGGGTCGCCGCTCCGGCAAGACCAGTGCCGCGAGGTTGGTGCGCAGTTCGAGGAGGTGTCGGGGGATGGTACCCGGGGCGTTGGTCGTCCAGCCGGTGATC
>CANKTH010000033.1 GCA_947486185.1 Deltaproteobacteria bacterium | reverse complement strand
TGACCGCGGCCGAGATGCTCCGGAGCTCCGCGGCGCTGGGCCTCTTGACACGGCTCAGGCGCACCATGCCCCGCCACATCGGCGCGAGCAACGGGTCCCGCCGCCGAAGATCAAGGCGTAAGCCATGGATCTTGCCGAGGTCCTCGAGCACGTCGAGCTGACTGGCGAAGCGCTCGCGGAGCATGCCGAGCCGGGGTTGAAGGGCCAACCACGGTAAACTGTTGCCCGCGTCGAGCGCGTCGGCGACGTCGGGCAGCACCGTCGTGTTGTGTTTGAGCACCTCGTGCCGGAGCCTCGCGATGGCACGGGCGGCATCATGCCAGCTTGAAGGGGCGCTGTCGAGGAGATCGCGGAGCTGTCCGGCGGTACGGCGACGCACCCAGATCAGGAGAGGGAGGCCGATGCCCAAGAGCAGAGCGCTCCCGAGGCCGACCCGGATCACCAGAGCGCGTCGGCGCGCTTCGTCCCGGAGCTCGGTGGCGCCGAGGCGGTAGGGAGAGTCCTGGCTGGCCCGGGCGAACCAGGCGTCGAGCAGGGTCCTCACTTCGCTCCACTCGCCCCTCGCCTCCGCCTGCCGCGCGAGGAGGTACCACGCGTCCGCGACGCCGTAGCGGGCTGCGGCCTCCCACGCGGCCGTCGCGCTCAACGTGTCCCCCGACACGGCGGCCAGATCGCCGAGCTCCAGGTGGACCGCGCCTTGGGTGGGGTCCACGGCGAGGCTCTGGCGCCATCGGCGTAAGGCAGCGCCGGCGTCGCCTCGGCGCCGATCGAGGGCGGCGCGTTTGTTCAACAGCAGGGTCGCGTCCGGCGCGACCTCCAGCGCGAGATCCAGCTCGGCGCTTGCCTCTTCGGCGCGCTGTCGGCTCAGCAGCGCCAACGCGACCCGGTAGTGGTGTTCGGCTTCAGCAGGCAGCTCGCTCGGGCGCGGCGGTGCGGCGGGTGCCGGAGGAGCGACACGTTGCAGGCTCGTAATCCGCGCGCGCGCCCCCGCCGCATCCGCGCCCCCGGGCGCGAGCTCGATCACCTGACTGTACGCCGAAGCGGCGGCGTCCCAGTTCCCGAGCGCCTGTTCGACCAGGCCGAGGCTGTAGTGGATCCGGGCCTCCAGAGGCCGAAGTGCCGCAGCTTCGCGGAGCTCTTCTGCCGCTTCCGCGTCTCGGCGCCCCCCGTAAGCGTCGACCAGGAGCCGACCCAGCCTGAGTCGAGCGGTCGCGTCATCCGGCGCGAGATCACGCGCGATCACCGCGTGGGTCTCTGCCTCGGCCCACGCGTCGGCGGCGACGAGGACCTCAGCGAGCTGGCCGTGGGCTTCCGCCGAGCGGGGCGCCGCGGCGACGAGCGCGCGGGCCGTCGCCTGGGCCTCGTCCACCCGACCGGCCTGGAGGAGCCTCGCCACGCCGCTCGCTCGTTCGCTCTGCTCGCTGGTAAGCGGTGTGGACCCACCCAGGAGCAACGCCGCGGCCTCACGCTCCACGTCAAGCCGATCGAGCCGACGTCGGGCCTCATCGGCCGCCGCCCCTTCGGGGAAAAGTTCAAGGTAAACCTGAAGCATATCGATCGCTTCATCTCGTCGCTGCGCGGCGATCAGCGCCACCACCAGCTCGATGAGCGTGGGGCCATCGGGTGGCTCGCCCTGCAAGAGCACCTGGTAGGTGCTCCAGGCGGCCAGGGCGGCGTCGAGATCCGCGCGTACGCCGAGCCGCGCCTGGGCGAGATAGGGGCCGGGATCGCCGAGCCTCAGGGTCTCCAGCTGCTTCCACAGCAAGAGGGCCTGAGCCGTGTCGCGGGGCTCCAGCAGCCGGGCCAGGGCTTCGACGGCGTCGGCCTCGCCGGCGTGCTGCCGGTAGAGCGCTTCGGCCTCGCCGTCGCGCCGCTCGGCTTCGAGGCAGCGACCCAGGCCGAGGACGGCCGGGAGAAACGCGGGATCTTTCGTAAGCACGAGCCGGTAGAGTGATGCCGCCTGGCTCCACGCGCGCGCCTCGGCGCGGCTCTCCGCGCGCTCAAAAAAGGGGCGCGTCACCGGATCCAGCGCGTCGGCCGGATCGGCGAAGCAGAGCCCGAGGAGCAGCAGGATCATCGCCGCCCTCTTAGTGCCTGCCCCTCACCGCCGCCCGTAGCTCGTGGACAGCTCAGCCATCGCGGTCGGCGGCCACCGCGTCCCAGGTGGCCCCGTGCGCATCGGCCGTGCCCGCGGGGGCGTGGACCGTCAACACAGGCGCGAGACCGGCGCGGATCACTTGCTCGGCGACGCTGCCGAGCACAAGTCGCCTGAGCCCCGATCGGCCGTGGGTGCCCATGATCACCAGATCAGCGCGGGTCTCGCGGATCAGCTCCAGCAGGGTCGGCAGCACCGCGCCGAACCGGATCACCAGCCGAACCCGCTCGGGGGCCTCGAACTGGCGCGCCAGCCCCGTGAGCTCCGCGTGTGCTTCGGCCATCAACACCGCGCCGACCGTGCTTTCCCCACGGGGATCGTCCGGATGGGTGCCGACGGGCAGCGAGATCACGTAGGCGAGGTTCACTTCAGCGTGAAACGCGGCCGCGAGCCGGCGCGCGTGGAGCACCACTTCAAAGGCACAACCTGCAAAATCCACCGGGACCAGCAAGGAACTGTACCCGCGGGCGGGTGAGGGAGAGCTTTCCATCTTACTCCTGTACGTCAGCGAAAGAAGGTCCCTTGGCGGTGAAGCAACTCCTGTGCCGGAGGTCCGAGTGGCGCGCGCCCCCAGAAAGCCAGGGTATCCCCTCGGCGGGTCACGCGAGAGCGGGTCCGTGTTTCACACGTTGCCGAGACCTGAAACGTCCCCGGTTCGCCGGTTCCGCGCGGGGCAGCCTCGCCTGGCACTAACGTACTGTATTCGTTGCGCTTTCTCCGTCGAAGTCCGGTCGGGTCGCGCGGCACGGCGTTTGCGAAAGTGCCCTTCGTATCGGCGGGCCTTCAGGTGCCGCCCAAATCCAGGTACAGCCCGAATCCAACTACACGCCTTCCCGGCGTTTGGGAGTCCATATGTCCGCTTCTCTGTTTCCCGGCGCAACGCCGCACCCCTCAGGTTTCCAGCAGGTTTCGCCTTTGGACGTCAAGGACCGTCTCGGGGAGCTGCGGCTCATCGACGTACGTGAACCCGATGAATTTGTCGGCGCCCTCGGCCGGGTGAGCGGAGCTGAGCTTGTTCCCCTTGGCGGAGTCGACGGCGCCGCCCGGTCGTGGAGCCGGGAGGCGCCGCTCTTGGTCATCTGTCGCTCCGGAGGGCGCTCCGGGCGCGCCGCCACGGCCCTCGCCGGAATGGGCTTCACCCGGGTGTACAACCTGACCGGTGGCATGTTGTTATGGAACGAGCTTGGTTATCCGGTGGTCACCGGCCCGGTGGGCTAAGCGGTGTACCCCCTTGCCCTGTTTCTCTCGCTCCTGATCGGCGTTTCACTCGGCCTCCTCGGGGGCGGGGGATCCATCCTCACCACCCCCATCCTGATCTACGCCTTGGGGGTGGAGACGCGGGCCGCGATCGCGACCTCCTTGCTGGTCGTGGGTGTGACCAGCCTCGCGGGCATGATCGGCCACGCCCGCTCGGGTAATGTGATCTGGCGCGTGGGCCTGCTCTTCGGGGCGGCGGGGATGGTCGGCGCGTGGTTGGGCGGGCGCCTCGCCGCGCTGATCCCAGCCGAGACCCTGATGATATTGTTCGCCGGAATGATGCTCGCCACCTCGGTGGCGATGTTCCGCGGGCGACGCGACGGCGGCGCCCAGGTGGTCGCCCCCGCCTGGAAGGTGGTGGTTGAAGGGGTAGTGATCGGGATCGTCACCGGTCTCGTCGGCGCGGGCGGCGGCTTCCTGGTAGTGCCCGCGCTCACTCTCCTGGGCGGACTGCCGATGCCGCACGCGATCGGCACCTCCTTGCTCGTCATCGCGATGAAGTCCTTTGCGGGCTTCTCGGGCCACGCTGCCTCGGTGTCCATCGACTGGCGGCTCGCTGCGATGGTGACCGCCGCCGCGGTGGTCGGCTCGCTGATCGGCGGCCAGTTGACCAGGCTCGTGGCCCCCGATACGCTCCGTCGCGGTTTTGCAGCCTTTGTGCTGGTGATGTCGGCATTTGTGTTCTACCAGCAGCTCCGGCCGTCCGTCGTTGCGAGCAGTGCTGCACCAACCCCCGAGGTGACCCATGTCCCCTGAGTTCTCTCCGTTGTCCGCGACCGTTGGCGGGCTCCTCATCGGTCTCAGCGCGTCGCTGATGCTCCTCGGGCAGGGGCGGGTGGCGGGTATCAGCGGAGTGCTGGGCGGGCTGCTCGCGCCTGCGCCGGGCGAGCTCGGCTGGCGGGGGGCGTTTCTCGCCGGACTCCTCGCAGGTGGCGGGCTGATCATGGCCGCTCAACCGGATGCGATAAGCTTTGGGTTGGAGCGTTCGCCCCTGGCGATCGTCGCCGCCGGCCTGTTGGTTGGCTTCGGGACGCGGCTCGGCAACGGCTGCACGAGCGGGCATGGCGTCTGCGGCCTGTCGCGCTTCTCCCGCCGGTCGCTGGTTGCGGTCATGACCTTCATGTTCACCGGGGGGCTCTCCGCCGCCGCGGTCCATCATCTTTTTGGTGGTGCTCTATGAAGAACCTGCTCTCTCTGTTGCTACCCGTGCTCGCGGGCCTGATCTTCGCGGTGGGCCTCGCCGTCGCGGGAATGACCCAGAACAGCAAGGTGGTCAACTTCCTGGACGTCAGCGGCGATTGGGATCCCTCCCTCGGCTTCGTGATGGTCGGGGCCATCGGCGTGCACACCTTGGCCTATCGTCTGCTGCCCGGACTCACGGAGCCGTGGCTGGGGGGTCGGTTCTTGCTGCCCACCCGCCAGGATTTTGACCCTCGTCTGATCGTCGGGGCGGTGATGTTCGGGTTGGGGTGGGGGCTCGCGGGTTATTGCCCGGGACCAGCGGTCGTGTCGGCGACCAGCGGAGGTCGTGAGCCGCTGATCTTCCTGGCGTCGATGCTCGCGGGGATGGTGCTCTTCCAGCTGTTCGACCGCGCGGCAGTGGCCCGAGAGGCGGCAAAGCAACAGTCGCCTACATGATTGGATTTGCGTCCTCTTGACGTCTGTGCTGTAAGATTGACGGCTGTGAACGAGCCTTGACGCCTGTCAGGCCTGTTTGACACGCCCTCCATCAATCGTTTGCAGTGGGCCGACATCGTATTGGCAATCGAGCAACTGGGCGCGACTACACAGGTCTCATCCCGGAGCTCTCATGGCCCTGCCCGCCCGTCGAATCCTCCCCGAACCCGCCCCCGTCGCGAGTGCCGTCCCGATCGGCAGGACAGCGTTCACGGAAGACGACCCACTCTTCCTCGGGTTGTTGTTGGTCAACTCGCTCGCCGCCGCGGCGTTCATCCTGGTCGTCCACACCGTCGTCCTGCCACCCGAGCCGGTGGACGACGCGGCGGTGCAACGCCTGCTGAAGGACCTTC
Organism: Deltaproteobacteria bacterium; assembly: GCA_947486185.1. GTDB lineage: Bacteria > Myxococcota_A > UBA796 > UBA796 > SXON01 > CANKTH01. Next base: position 37,313 of record CANKTH010000033.1, on the reverse strand, counting down.
CTCGGGTGGATCTGCCCCGCCCCGTCGCCTTCACCATCGATGAAATCTCGGAGGATCCTATAGTTCCGCCGTCTCCCGTGCCGCGTCCGGAGCCGGCACGGGCGGCTCCTGCGCCTGACGTCGCCCCTGAGGAGCAGCTCGCAGCGAGGTTCGCGGCGATCGACGAGGCAGCGCGGGGCATTGAACGTCTTGGATCTGCGGGCGATGTCCTGGTGGAGTTGGCGGGGGCGACCCCCGTGCCGGAGGAGGTGGGCGGGATCGCCCCGGCCTACGTGGCCGGCACGGTCCCGCGCTTCATCGGCGATGCCCCGGTGGATCTTCAACACGTCGGAGGCGGTACCGCCGAGACGGGCGACGCCAAGGTGCCACTGCCAAAACCTGTGCTGCAGCCCCAGGCCCCCGAGACGCCGGCGAACCTGGTCGACGGGATCCAGTCCGCGGTCGCGGGACAGCGGCGCGCGTTGGAGACCTGCGTTGAACGCGCGCTTCACCTGAACCCCACGCTGTCGGGGCGGGTCAGCTTCGGCTTCGTGATCCGTGCCGGCCGCGTCGGGGACATCGACGTTCGCGACAGCTCGGGCGACGATCAGTTGGACGGCTGTATGGCGCAGAGCCTCGGCCGCTTACGCTTCCCTTCGACCGTCGACGGTGAGGTCGAGTCCTATACCTTCATCGTCTCGGGACGGTGAGCCGGAGGTGAGCGAAGAAAGGAAGGGGCGCCGGCCGGCGAAGCGCTTGACGCCGGCGCTGGCGTAAGGCACACACGGGGCCAGAGGTCCCGTGCTCCCGCGTTCGTACTCGGTCGGTCCGATCCCCATCTCCCCGAACGTCGTGCTTGCGCCGATGGAGGGGGTGACCGATCTCACATTTCGTCGGTTGATCCGACAGATTGGTGGAGTCGGTCTGACCGTGACCGAGTTCATCGCCTCGGAAGGGCTGCGTCGCGGCTCGGCGAAGATCGAAGAGATGGCCAAGTTCGACCCGGATGAACACCCGGTCGCGATCCAGATCTACGGCCGTGACCCGTACTCCATGAGCGAGGCGGCGCGGATCATCGAGGACTCGGGCGCCGACATCTGTGACATCAACATGGGGTGTCCGTCCAAAAAGGTCTGTGCGCACTCGGGTGGTTCGGCGCTGATGAAGGACGAAGCCCTCGCCCGGCAGATCGTGTCCGCAGTACGGGCCGCGATCCGCATTCCGCTCACGGTCAAGATGCGCAGCGGTTTTGACGCCGAACACCGCAACGCGGAGCACATCGCCTGGATGTGTCAGGAAGAAGGAGCACAAGCGGTCACGATTCACTGGCGCACCCGGACCGACCTCTACGGGGGGACCCGCGCGGTCGACCAGATCGCCGCCGCCAAGAGTAAGCTTTCTATACCAGTTATCGGAAATGGGGACATCGTTGACGCCGAGAGCGCGCGCCGGATGTTCGCGGACACCGGCTGTGATGGGGTGATGATCGGGCGTGGTGCGATCAAGAACCCGTGGGTGTGCCTCCAGATCAGCCAGGATCTACGTGGCGAGCCTCAGACCGTGGTGGACGCCGCAGAGAAGAAGCGGGTGTTGCTGGCCTACATCGACTCGGTCCGCTCCACCTTCCGCACCGAGCAGGGCGCGCTCGGGCGCGTCAAGAAGGTGGCCAATCACTTCACCCACGGGGTCCCCCACGGGAGCGACCTTCGTTACGCGATGCTGCACTCAGATACGCTCGACCAGGCGGTCGAGGAGGTGCACGTCTTTTTTGAGCGGCTGGCCGCTCGCGAGCGGGGTGAGCGTCCGTGGTTGACGTCGCCGGCCGCGGAGGCCCCCTCCTCTCCCTGAACCCGCCACTCGTGAGGGTCTGGTTTGTACGCTGATCTTCCGTCCCGTTTCCGTGCGCTTGTGCCTGCGTGCGACTTCGCCTCCTTACGATGGGTCCGCGAGCGCAGCCAGACGCTGACGGTCCGGCGCGATGTGCTCTTGCCGCCGCGTGACAGCGTGGACGTCGGCGTGATGGTCACCGTGCACGCCGGCGGTGGGGTCGGCTACGCCGCGACCGCCGATCTCTCGGATGCGGGGCTTCGCGCCGCCCTTCACACCGCCCACGCTTGGGCTGAGTCCATGGGGTCAAGGTTTATCTTCGACAGCCGCGGCCTGAACCCGGCCCGACCCGACGGCACGTGGGAGTCGCCGGTGCAGCGCCCCTGGCATGAGCTGGCGCTCGCGGACCGGATTGGCCTCCTTCGTGACCTTTCGAGCCGGCTGCATCCGGCGGCCCCGGCGGGCCTCAGCTTCGTGGACTGGAGCGCCACGCTGATGCAGGTGGACACGGAGGTCGCCTATATCACGCCGGAAAGCACGGCCTACCAGCACTTTTCCATGATCTCTCCTGACGCCACGACGGTGGTGAGCAACGGGACGGAGTCGCAGGCACGGAGCTTCGGTCGCGGCCCATCGCGGCAGGGCGGCGTGGAGGTGCTCGACGAGATTGGCTTCAGCAACGCCGCCGAGTGGCTGGTGGCGGACGCCGTCGCGCTGATCGAGGCGCCTGACTGCCCCAGCGCTCGGTGCGACCTGATCCTCGCGCCTGACCAGATGATGCTCCAGATCCACGAGTCCATCGGCCATCCGCTCGAGCTCGACCGTATCCTCGGTGACGAGAGAAACTATGCAGGAACCTCCTTCGTGACCCGCGGGATGTTCGGCAACTACCGATACGGCAGTGAGCTGCTCAACATCACCTTCGATCCGGGGGTGCCCGGCGAGTTTGCCAGTTACCGCTGGGATGATCAAGGCACGACCGCGGAGAAGGCCTGGCTGATCCGGGACGGTGTACTCCAGGCCCCGCTTGGTGGTGCGCTGAGTCAGGCGCGCTCGGGGCTGCCCGGCGTCGCAAATACCCGTGCTTCTTCTTGGAACCGTCCGCCGATCGACCGTATGGCCAACCTCAATCTGGAGCCGGGGTCCGTGAGCCTGACCCAGATGATCGGCGCCGTCGAGCGCGGGGTGTTCATGCGCACCAACCGTTCGTGGTCGATCGATGATCGTCGCGACAAATTCCAGTTCGGCTGCGAGTGGGGCCAGCTCATTGAGAACGGCCAGCTGACTTCGGTGGTGAAGAACCCGAACTACCGAGGGCGATCGCCAGATTTCTGGCGCAGCCTCGCCGGCGTCGGCGATCGGAGCACCTGGGAGGTCCACGGCACTCCCTACTGTGGAAAAGGTGAACCCAACCAGCTCATTCGGGTGGGGCACGCCTCGCCAGCGTGCCGGTTCGTGGACGTCGACGTCTTCGGGGGTGGCTGATGGACCATCAGGCAGCATTTCGTACGTTGGCGGCGGATGCTTTTGCGATGCTCCAGTCGGGCGAGCAGCTCACCTTGTACCTTCGAGGGGAGGAGTCGAGCTTTATAAGGTTCAACCAAGGTAAGGTCAGACAGGCTGGTGAGGTTCGACAGACGGTCCTGACCCTGAGGCTGATTCGCGATCGGCGACAGGCGGCCATGGAGATCGGGCTCTCGGGTGACCTGGCGAACGACCGCGATGCCGTAGCGCAGGCGGTGGCCAGCCTACGTCCGGTGCTCCCGGCCCTCCCGGAAGATCCCCAGCTCGAGCTTGGACCGGCTGCCGTTTTGACGGAGCGACGGCCCGCGCGTCACCCATCCGCCGAGGCGATCCTGACCGAGCTCCTCGAAGCGGGGGCCGGCCTCGACCTCGTCGGTATCCTGGCCACCGGACCCATGTGGACCGGGATGTGCTCGAGCGTGGGTCACGACTACTGGTCTGAGAACAGCGCGTTCAACCTGGACTGGTGCGCGTACTGCGGAGGGGAGGGGAGCAGCCTCGCGGTCAAGTGCAACCTCGCCGGCGAGGTGTGGGATCCGGAGGCGCTTCGGGAGAAGATCCGCTTTGTCCGAACGCAGCTTGCACTTCTCGCTCGGCCTGCGAGGGTGGTCCCGCCCGGCAGCTACCGCACCTGGTTCGAGCCGGCGGCGGTGGGCGAACTTCTCTGGCTCCTCAATGGGCTCGAGGGTTTTTCAGTCCGCGCGACCCGCACGGCAACGAGCCCGCTTCTTCAGCTTCATCAGGGATGTCGTACCTTTTCACCCAAGGTGAGCCTGTGGGATGACGCGAGCGCAGGCGTAGCGCCCCGTTTCGATGAGGAGGGTTTTCTACGCCCGGATTCACTGCTCCTTCTCGATCAGGGGCGGCCGGCGGAGCTGTTGGTCTCCTCCCGCTCGGCGCGCGAGTTCGGGGTCGCGGCGAACGGAGCGGCGGTGGACGAGTGCGCGCCGTCCCTGCTGCTCGCCGGGGGAGGGGTCGCGTCAAAAGATATCCTTCTACGCCTGAACACCGGCATCCTGGTCAGCAATCTCTGGTACCTCAATCTGTCCGATCGGAACAGCGCCCGAGTCACCGGCATGACACGATTCGCGAGCTTTTGGGTAGAGAATGGCGAGATAGTCTGCCCAATCGCGGCGATGCGCCTGGACGACAGCGCCTACAACCTGCTCGGCGATGCGCTTGAAGATCTGGGGGAGGGTCCGGAGGTGCAGCTCTCCACCGACACCTATTTCCGCAGGTCAAACCAAGGAGTCACCGCGCCCGGCGCGTTGGTCTCGGCGGTGACGTACACCCTCTGAGAGGCCGTCGTCGTGGCGGGCGGGCCCCGACCGCTCGGGCCCTGGCCTCGGGGCGAGCGCCGGTTTAGTCGGCGGCGATGCAAGACGCGCGTTTGGACGGGGTGCCCAAGGCAAGCTCGGTCACGGCCGAGGGGGATCCCGATGGCTGGGGGCCGCCCTGTGGATTCACCCCGTCGGTCGCACCGGATGGGCGCACTCGGATCCTCATCCACGTGCCCCCCGAGCTCCTGCGGGAAACCCACCTTCGCCTGATTGGCGCGCTCGGCGGCCCGCTCGGGGTGCAGTATCGCCGGCTGACCGATCGTCGGAGCGGTCGTCAGCTGCCGGCGCCGGAGACCTTCCTTGCGATGGGGCTGGACCCGGCAAAGGTCCAGGCTGCCCTGTCCGAGCGCGACGGGCTGATCTGGCGGGACGGACGGCACCAGCTCTGGATCCGCGGTCCCTTCGGGGAGCAGCTCGTGCTTGACGAACTCGGCGTGCTCTACGCGTACCCCGATGATCCCGTATTTCGGGACGCCCTCGCCGATCTTCCCGAGATCCGCACTCCCGGAATGGACACCCGCGACTACGTCAAGGTGAACTTCCTCGCGTCCGCGGACGCAGAAGAGGAGAGCCTGATCCAGGCGCTTAGCCTCCAGCGTTGGGGCTGAACCGCGGGGCGTCAGCGTAAGGTGAGGGTGCCTGCGCCGCCGCTGCACGAGGTCACGGCGTCCGTTCGAGAACAACTGAGGGAGAGCGCGGACGTTTCAATCGTGATCGCGCCGCGCAGCGCAGTCTTGCCCACGGGCTTGACCGCGAGTGTGTAGGCGCCCGGGGGCAGCGTGCCGGTCAGCTTGTCCTTCCCCGAAAGGATGCTCTTGCCCGCACCATCTTCGACGCGCACCCACTGCGCCTCGATTCCATTGAGCGTAACCGTGAGCGGGACCCCGCCGCTCGCTGGGGTACCGGGTGGCACCGTCTCTGCCGGGGGCGAGGCGCCCGTGGTGCCCCCCGTCGGGTTGGACGGGTACATCACCAGGGCAGCCGCCACGAGGATGAGCCCCACGAGTCCGGCGCCGAGCCCGAGCGCCACCACGAGCGCCGCGACCAATCCCACCGAAGAGCCGGCTTGTTTTGGGCTGCCCACCGGTGGCCCGTAGCTCTGTAGGATCGGGGCCGGCTCCGGACGCGGCGGTGGCGTGAGCGGCCGTACGTTGGTCATCTCACCCGGCGCATCGGGCCGGGCGGGTAGGAGCGGCGGCGCGTGAGGAGCCGGACTCTTCGCCGCGCCACCGCCGATCTTCAGTGGTATGCCACCGGTCTTTCGCGGGGCATCGGGTGCCGGGCGAGGGGGCGGCCCAAGATCGGGTGGCCTTGCCTCCGGAGGTGGGTTGGTCTGCAGACCATCTGCCTTGGACCGGACGATAAGCCGGGGCGCGGGCGGATCGGCGCTCGGGATAGGAGAGTCAGGTACCCGATCAGGCTCGCCCCGGATCTGAACCGTCACCCGGGTTCCGGCGAGGGTTCCGGCGGTGACGGGCATCCTGAGCTCACGGGTCAGTGGAAGCACCTTGTCTGCCGCGAAGGCCTCCAGGGTCGGGCCCATGGCCTGGTCGACGAAGGCGCGCATCAGCTTGACCACCTGGTCCGCTCCGGGCCGGATCGTGGGGTCTGAGGCCATCATCTGGACCAGGACCTTCCGCAGCGCGAGGTCCCACTCGCGGTTGGGCATGCCCGTGTCCGGGAGGCGGCCGATCCACTGGAGCACGGCCTCATCGTGCTCGCCGGTGTCCAGCGGCAAGAGCGGCTCCCACGCGTTCTGAAGCAGCTCGGCCGCCATCAGGCCAAGGGCGTACACGTCCGCCGGATGCTCTCCTCGGTCGCCTTCCCGACGTTCGGGGGACATGTACTTGAGGCTCCCGAATCGCAGCGCCCCGGTCTGGGCGGCCCGAAAGGCCTGGGAGCTCCGGGCGGTGCCGAAGTCGAGCACCTTCAGCTCTCCTTCGACGCTCACCATGACGTTCGAGGGCTTGATGTCCCGGTGGACCACATGCAGGGGTTTGTCAGTACCATACGTCGCTTTGGACCAGGCGGCTTCAAGGGCGGACGCGGTCTCGAGCACCACCTGGAGGGCCACCCGCGGAGGGACCTTCTCGTTCCTCTGCTGCAGCACCTCGACGAGCTGCTTGAGGTCGAGCCCGTCGACAAACTCCATGATTATCGCAGGTTGTCCCTCAATCTCTGCGAGCTCTTCTACCCGCACGATGTTCTTGTGCCGGAGGCGGGCCAGGAGCCGGGCTTCGTCGCGCGTACGATCAACGATCTCGACGGACTCAGCCCACTGTTCACGCAGGAGCTTGACGGCGACGAGGCGTTCGAGGCCTCCACCGCCACGCGCCTGGGCGACGTACAACCGGGCAAATGTGCCTGCGTTCAGCTCGCGCAGGAGCTGCAGCTCCAGGTTTCTGCTGGGCGCGACCGAATCCAAGATGCCTCGCGGCGGGGGACGTGAGGATAGCACGCTCCCGCGACCCGGCACCGCCCCCGGTCAAATCTGAGGGACCCCCTCAGCCCGCTCCGGGGACAGAAACTGTCCACCCTCATCGGGAGGGCGGGGTGATGGCTCGCACGAATCCGCGGGCCGCGATACGGGCCCCCTCGTCCTTATTGCCCGACCGAGGTCCCCGATGTTTTTTTCGCTGCTATTCGGAGGCTGTCAGATCGTGACGAGCCTGCTGGGCAACGTGAACGGCAAGCTCGCTGAGGCTGACACGGCGCTCAAGGCCGGAGATCTCGCGACGGCGGCCGCGAAGTACGATGAGGCGGTCAAGGCGGCGCCGACCAATGTCGACGCCGCTTCGGGTGCCGCCTACCTGAAGATGCTCGCGGGTGACTATGCCGCGGCCGACGCCCTCCTCGCCGCGGCCGAGCCCGCTGCGGGCGCTCGCGCGGGCGAGGTCAAGCTGCGTCGCGCGGTCGTTGCAGTTCGTTCTGGCGACGTGGACAAGGCCCGTGAGCCCGCGCTGGGCAGCGGCCTGGCCGCGGGCAAGCTGCTCGCGGGTGAGGTGGATCTCGCGAACGGTGAGCGTGACGCCGCGCGGGCGCTGCTCACCGAAGTCCAGGCTGAGCCTGGTGCGATCGGCGCGGTCGCGAGTGAATACCTGCGCCTGATGGGGGACGCCAACCCCTTGGTCGCCGGCTTGTCCGAAGCACAGGCGCTCTGGGCGCTGGGGCAGCGGAAAGTGGCGGTACGCAGCGTTGAAGACCTAGTCAAGGCCTATGCGGAGTCTGCTGCGGACGGCGATGAGCAGGTGCTGATCTGGGCAGGCCGGGCGGCGACGGTCGGTGAGCCGGACGTTGCGTTCAGCCTGCTCGACGCGATCGCGGTGTCGCCTCCGGGTCAGGCCTGGCGGGTGCAGGCCACGCGCGGCATCGCGCTCTGCGCCTCGGGTCAGGGTGACGCCTGCGTACAGGTCTTCGAAGGTCTGGCCAACTCCGCCCCCGGCGACGGCTACGCCGACGCGCGGCTGAGCGCGGCGCTCGCGGCGGTGGAGAGCGCGCCCGCGGCGGCGCAGAAGCTCGTCGAAGGAATGGAAGGTGACAACGCAGCACGGGTTCTTGCGGCGTTGGGCGACAAATCTGCCGCCGCGGGAGTCGCGGCGGATCCGGTCTTCAAGTCCCAACTGGGAGGCTGAAATGAAGAAGTGGTTCCTCGCGTTAGGTTTGCTGCTCGGTATGGCCGTGGCCCCCGCAGAGGCGGCCAAGAGCTCCGAGGGTGTGCTCGTCACGGTCATCGTGCTCGATGAAACGGGCGAGCCCATCAAGTCAGCGGTCATCCGGCACCCTGAGGAGGCCGACCGCCACCGGGTCAACTCGGTCGACGGCAAGTGGGAAGGCAACGTATTGTTCATGCCCGACGGCACGGAGCTTCGGTTCACGCCGGGAATGACGCTCGACCTGGAGATCTCGGCCGCCGGCTACATGACCCAGGTCTTCCAGTACCAGGTTCGTAAACGCCGAAACGTCGTCGAGGTCCGCCTCGTGGCTATCGAGCTCGATACCGAGCAGATCGACGAGCCGATCATTACCTTCAAGCAGGACAAGCCGCGAGAGACCCTCGTGGATGTTCCCCGCTAACTTCTCTTCGAGGTGTGGATGCGCACAAACCGGTGGTGGCTCGTTCTAGGGCTCGGCGCGGTGATGCCTGCGTTGGCCGCCAATGTTACCAGCTATCCCGTCATGTTTCCGGCGAACGCTTGCCAGGATGGATGGCTCGGCTGTCTGTCCGGTGGGCTGGTGGTCGGCGCGGGGTCATTGAAGGACTCGGCGGGCCGACCGCTCGCCGCCGACGAGCGGTTGGGGTGGTTTGACCTCCAGCCGGCGCCGTCGTTCTCGCCTTTTGTGACCTTGTCGGCCTATTCCGGGGCCGCCGGGGCCGTCGCGGTCGCGGCGGCGCCGGTAGAGCGCGCCCCTCCGCCGCCACGGGTGGAGACGCGTCCTGATCCGGGTCAACGCGCCGATCCGGTTGAGCGCCCGGCTCCAGCGGAGCGCCCGGTTGCGGTGGAGCGCCCGACGCCTACGGTCACCCCAACGGCCGCAGTCACGCCGCCGCTCCCGACCACCGGCGGCGGCATGCGCCCCCCGAACACACCTACGACCGCGCCGACCCCCGTCGCTGCGACCCCGGTCGCGGTGAGCACGCCCACTACGGGCGGCGGGAGTATGCGCCCTGTGGGCGGGACGCCTCCGCCCGACACGACGAGCCGTGTCGCTCCGGTCGCTTCCGACGACTGCTCCGATCTGGTCAAGCTCGAGCCTGCCGCGATGATGGGGCAGCTCAGCTCCGGACAGGCCAAGTGCCTGGAGGGGCGGATCGCCACCGAGGCGCAACAGACGATGCGGGACCGGGTCTCGCGCCTGCTCATCAACAACGCCGACGCGAAGGGCGACAAGTCGGAGTGGGAACGGCTGGTCAAGCGCCACCTCGAAGATATCGACCGTTCGGATCCTGACCTGTGCTACCGCTACGCGCTCCAGCTCTCCCGCGGCGGCGCCTCGCGCGCCCAGGGCGTGATCCGGTGGGCGGACTACGCGCTTGAGAACAAGTCGAAGTGGACCGGGAACACCTACAAGACCCGCGTGTTCGCGCTCTACAAGCTCAAAGCCGAAGCGGCGACCAAGCTCTGGCAGGCCTCCGAGGCCGAGTTTGCCGAAAAGCACGAGGAGAAAGCCGAGCAGGCGGCCGCGCGTTATCGGGGCAACGCCAAGGAATACGCGCGCGAGTGGCTCGACTACGCCAAGGCCAGCCAACAGGACACGAAGACAGCGATGGCGCTGTGTGTCTCGGCGGCGGGGTCCAAGGACTTCTGCGAGGGAGGCTGACCTGTTGTTCGGACTCTGGATGCTGTGGGCCGGCTGTACCGGTGGGACTGAGACCAGCGGGGCGCCTACGTCGGGCGTGGTCACGAGCGTGGTGCCCGCCGATCTGGTCTCCGCGAGCTGGCAGGTCCGGATGGCCAGCGATCAAGCACGTGCGGCGTTTGAAGGGCGGGACTCGTGGGTCGGCTACTTTCAGGGTAAACGGCGCGAGGTGCTGCCGCTGTTCTTGAGCGAGAACGACCCGGTCGCCGCCGCGCGGGTTCACCTCGAATATGCCTCGATGTACCGGCAAGCAGCGCGGATCGCCGCCCTTTCGACCACTGAGGTCTACGGCGCGGATCGCCAGGACACCGACCCGCTCGAGGTGCGGTACCTCGTGGGCGTCAGCGGCGCGTTGTTGGGGGATGCGCGGTGGCGGCCCCAGCTCGGCAACTCCTCCGGGAGCTTGGTCCCGGGGCTCGCGGCGGCCGACGTGGCCTGGAAGGCGTGGCTGGATGCTGGTGCAACGTGGCCTCCCGACGTGCCCGCCTCAACCAGCGCCGGGGCTTCTTCGGCCGTGCTTACGCCCGGGGCGCTGCCCGACGCCGGGACGCTGCCGCACTATCGGTTGCCCGAGATCGGGGTGGACACCAAGGTGAACGCAGGTGACCCGGGGACCTTGTGGGCGCTGTCCCGCCAACACGAGGCTGCAGCAAGGGCGCTCGCCGCTGACCAGGGCGCTGCATGGGATGCGATGCTCGATCCCTGGCGTCTGCCGCCCGAGACGGTAATCGGCGGCGGGCCCGGGAGCGTACCGGACGCGCTGTTGTTCATGTCCTTCTACACCTCTGCGGCCGATCTTTCGTTCGGCGCCGCCGTGGCGCGAGACGGTTTGGCCGCGGTGGAGGCGGCGAAGGACAAGAGCGCCTACGCGACGGTCATCGCCTCCTGCATCACGGACAACAAGCTCTCGACCGACTGCGTCCTCGATCAGGCGGCCGCCCTTGATCGGCTGATCGAGGACACCATGAACACTACGCGCGGTCAGGAAGACTCCTTACACCGTTCCTTTGCCGAGTACGCGCGGGTCGGGCTGATCCGCGTGGCCGACCGGGTGGCGTTGGCGATGGGTGACGTAGACACCTACGGTCGCCTCAGGATCAACGCCCTGGATCGTACGATCGGGAATACTCGCGATCCTTTGTTCCTTCTGTTCGTTACGGCCTGGGATGCGGGTAACCGCAACTCAGTCCGGGCCGAGGACCTGCTCCACGGCCTCATCTCGGAGCTCCCTGGGGGGGAGGCGGCCCGCCTCCCTCTTGACGCCCTGCACATTCGGTTGAGCCGGAACGCTGCACCTGCCCGGCCTATGCACTGATGGAGAAACTCATGGTTCGACCTTTTTCGGGTCACTGGCGCCACCTCGCGGTCTCTCTGGGCCTTTCGGCGGCGCTGCTGTCGACCGGCGCCCTCACGTTTTATGAGGAGTCTCTACCGAGCACCCTCAACCCCCTGTATGGCAGTTCGATGGTGGACTTCCGCTCGCAGGAGCTCGTCTTCGACCGGCTGTACTTCCACAGTGCGATCGACAACCGGATCATGAGCCGGGTGATTGAAAAGGGCGAGCTCGCCGAAGGTGGCAAAGCGTACAAGCTCACCCTCAAGGCCGGGCTCAAGTGGCACGACGGTAAGCCGGTGACGTCCAAGGACATCTGCTTCACCGTCAACGCGATGCTCGACCCACAGACTACCAGCCCGATCGCCCAGGATTACCGGCAGGTGCTCGCGGGCTGCGAGGCGCAGTCCACGACGGTGGCCCTGGTCCGCTTCACCAAGATCTTCCACAATCCGCAGGAGCGTCTTGGGTTTTCTCTCCTCCCGGAGTCTCCGTTCGCCGGGGCCACGTTCGTGTTGCCGGAGGGTGACTTTGCCTCCCGGCCGACCGGCACGGGTCCCTACAAGGGCAGCAAGGGTAGGCGAGGGGTCACCTTCGAGGGCTACGCCAACGGGCACCACGCCCCGGGCATCGCCCAACTGGCGTTGCAAGAAGGTGGCGACCCTGTCGTTCAGATCACAACGCTGAAGAACAACGGCGTACAAGGCATCATCGCGGTGCCGCCGCCACTGCGTGCTGACGTCGCTGCCGCCGACGACCTGTCGTTGAAGGCCTACGATCTCCGTTCGTGGTGGTTCGCGGCGATCAACGTCAAACGTGGCGCCCTGTCCGACAAGCGAGTTCGCCAGGCCCTCAACTTGATCATGGATCGCACTGATCTCCGCCAGTACTCCATCGGCGTCAAGCCCGGGGAGCAGAACAGCCCGTGCGAGTTCATCTCTGGCCCTTTCGTGCAGTCGTCGCCCTTCTACAACCGGGCGGTGCCGGTGCGCGAAAAGAGCGACAAGGCCGCAGCGGCCCAGTTGCTCACCAGCGCGGGCCTTACACAGGTCGGTGGTCGGTGGCACCACAAGGGCCAGCCGATCATGCTCAACATTGGCATGCTCGCTTCGCTGGACAACGAGGCGCCTGATCTGCTCACGCAGTTGGCCAACCAGCTTGGCGCCGCCGGGTTTGACCGCCAGGAGATCAAGATCCCTTCGGACGACTGGTCCCGCCTCGTGGTCACTGGAAAGGCGACGGATTTTGATATTGTTGTCGGGAAGTGGTCTTTCGGCGTGGTGGAGGAAGTCAATGACTTGTTTGAGACCCGCTCCGGCACGCGTGGCTCCAACAACATCTTCAACTACAGCAACACGGCGGTGGACGCAGCGGTCGCCGAGTACAACGCCGCGCGCACCGACACCACCGCAGCGGACGCCTACCACAAGCTACACTCCATCCTCGCCGACGAGCTGCCCTACCTGTTCATGTGGAAGCTCGACACCAAGAGTGCGTGGCGAAACGAAGTGCGGAACAACCTGATTGCTCCGTACTTCTATTGGACCGAAGTCGATAGCTGGAAGTACTAGATTTAGGTGGGGGGTTCCGGCGGGCGCCGCGGTGCGGCCCCTTGGCGGATCCGGTGGTTCCCGGGGCTCATCTTCTGAGGTCATGATCGCGTGAAGGTTTGGTGGCTGAGACCGTTGGTGCGACTTCTGGCAGCGTTGGTGCTGCCTTTTGCCGTGCCCGCGATCATCACAGCCCTCATTTGGGCTCTCCCAGGCGACCCTGCCGAGATCATCTGTCCTCCCGAACGTTGTGGGGGCACCGAGGTGCTCGCCGCGCGCTGGAACCTCGATCAGGGACCCTGGCACTTCTACGTGAACTGGTTGTCATCGGCGATGCAGGGGGATTTTGGCAACTCCTGGCGTGTACTCCAGGGGGTCACCGTCCGGTCGCTGCTCGAAGAGTCGGTGCCGACGACGACGTTGTTGATGGCGCTCGGTATGCTGCCGATCGTGCTCGGCAGCATCGGCGCGGCCACCGGCCGTCTGCCCGCCCGGGTCGACCCCGCGCTCTCCGCATTCGGGGTGGTGCCCGCGGTGATCTTCTCGCTGTTTTTTGCGGCGTTGATCGAGCTTCGTTACGGGGCGGAGAGTTTCGACGAACACGCGCGTATGGTGCGCCTCGGAGTGGGCGCGGTGGTTCTGGGCCTGTCCGACGGCGCGCTGGGCGCCGCGGTTGCGGGCGTAAGAGCGTTGTTTTCGGCGGAAGAAAAGCAGCGCTACGTCGGCGTTGCCGTGCTTCGAGGAGAAGGTGTGTTGGCCAACATGTTGCCCAACGTCAGCCCGGCGCTGGCGGGGCAGCTCCGCGCGAGGCTGGTGCACCTCCTCTCGGGCACGGTGGTGGTCGAGGTGGTGCTTCGGATTGATGGGGTGGGGGATCTACTCTGGCAGGGGACGCTGCTCCAGGATTTTGGCGTCGTGCTCGCCGCCGCGGGTGGATTCGCCTTTTTCTCGGCCTTCATGCTATTCTTTCAGGCGGTGGTCGAGATCCTCGTGTCCCTTCACGTACGGCGCGCCCCCGTACTGCCCTTAGCGCCCGGATGAGCCGCGCTCTGTCGCTCGTTGTCGCTTCGGCCTGCTTTTTCGGGCTGGTTGGCGCTGGGCTGCTCGCGCCGGATCATCTCTCGGCTGGATCCATGGAGGTGGCCTACAAGGGTCCGGCCGAGGTGTTCCCTTTCGGCACGGATGCACGCGGCCGTCCCCTGACGGAGTACGCCCAGCAGGGGGCGCGGGTCATCGTCCTGCCGGCTCTGGTGGCGGGTGCGGCGGTCGCTTTTGCGGCGGTGTTGGGCGGACTGCTCCGGTGTGTCGGCAGCGCGCGGGTCGATAGCGTGATTCAGGCTTTTTCCGAGCTTGTCGGGAGTCTTCCGCGGATGGTGGTCATCCTCGTGGTGGCCCTCTTGATCCCGTCAACCTGGCGAAGCCTGTTGCCCCTCGGGCTCGCTTGGGCGGTGCTCGGGAGCCCTGGCGCGATGGATGAGGCCGCCGCGGTGGCCGAACGACTCGGTGGCGCTCGTTTCGTCGAGGCGCTCAAGGCTCACGGCTTCTCCTGGTCCCGGATCTACCTCTACCATATCGTAGCGTTGAACCTACGCCCTGTCGTGGTGCGGCAGGCCTCTGAGACCATCGTCCAAGTCACCTTCTTGGAGATCTCGCTCTCCTACCTCTCTGCACAGAAGAACCAGTCGAGCTTCACGCACCCTGACAACATCCAGTCGTGGGCGGCGTTGTTGGCCGATGGCTACCGCAGCCTCGTCACCAGCCAGCCTTCCGGTCACGCCCTCGTGCTCGGGCTTGTGCTCGTCGGCCTGGTGACGCTCATGGCGCGCGGGTTCACCGTCGCGGCGAGGGCAAGATGAACACGCCGACGCTACTGGCCGTGCGGGGGCTCACCCTCGCGGCCCCTGACCGGCTCCTCGTCGAGGGCGTCGATGTCACCGTATGCGAGGCCAAGGTGACGGCGCTTTGTGGGCCTTCGGGGTCAGGTAAGTCGCTTACGGCGCGCGCCGCGATGGCCGTGCTCGACGTCTCGCCGGGCCTGCGTGCGGGTACGCTACATTACCCGGCGTTACAGGGCGATCGAGACTGGTTCGCTGGGGTCGCTGGCGGTGGCACGGCGAGTCAGGCACAGCTCCTCAAAGACACTGCACATCTCCGAGGTTCTTACCTCTCATATTCGCCGCAGACTGCGTCGAGCGCCCTGAACCCGGGGCGCACCATCGGCCGGCAGATGGAGATGGCGATTCAGCGACGTATCGAACCGTCGCGGGAGCCGGTGGGCAAGCTGGTGTTGGCACTTCTGGCCGAAGTTGGACTTGCACCCTATGTTTCTGGCTCCCTGCCTGGTGAGCTTTCGGGCGGTATGTGCCAGCGGGCGGCGCTCGCGATCGCAATGGCCTCGGCCCCCCGGGTGCTCATCGCCGATGAGCCGGAAACGGGACTCGATCCGGTACTTCGCCGACAAGTCGTTGAGCTGCTGGTCGCTGTGGGTAAGGCCCATCGTTGCGGCATCCTGCTGATCTCGCACCACGAAGACACCGTCAGCCGGATCGCGGATGATGTCGTACGTTTCTCTTCACCCGCGGAGGCCGAGTGAGCCTGCTCGTCGAGGTGACAGACCTTCGGAAAACCTTCCGAATTCCTGGGTCATGGCCCTGGAGCCCCGTGCGTGAGGTCGCCGCTCTCGGCGGTGTGGATTTCACGCTCGCAGAGGGCGAGATCGTGGCGCTGGTGGGCCAGTCAGGGTCCGGGAAGACCACGCTCTCCCGGATTATTCTCGGCCTTGAACCAGCTACTTCTGGTCGAGTGCGCGTATTGGACCGCGACTGGGACCGGATGAGCGAGTCGGAGCGGCGGCCGCTCCGAGCCCGAGTCCAGTACATCCCTCAAGACGCGATGGCGGCTCTTGATCCTCAACAAACCGTGATGGAGCACGTGGTGGAGACCCTAACGGTGCTCGGCGGGCGGACGCGACCGGCCGCGGCGGCGGAGGGGGCCAAGATGCTCTCCCGCCTGGGGCTCTCGCATCGCCACCACGCGCTTCCGCGGGAGCTCTCCGGTGGCGAACAGCGCCGGGTCACGCTCGCCCGGGTGTTGGCGCTCGATCCGCGGATCATCGTGGCCGATGAGCCAACAAGTGGCCTCGATCCTCAACGTCGTGAGACCGTACTGAAGGATCTGATCGGCAACCTTCCTGCGGGCGCTGGGTGTATCCTGGTCACACACGACCTCGACGCCGCCGAGGCCTGGTGCCACCGTGCGGTGGTCATGTTGCGCGGCGAGGTCATCGAAAACTTCAAGCTCCGCGACGTCCGCCCCACCCATCCCTACACCCTCTCC
Source organism: Deltaproteobacteria bacterium (assembly GCA_947486185.1). Taxonomy (GTDB): domain Bacteria; phylum Myxococcota_A; class UBA796; order UBA796; family SXON01; genus CANKTH01. The sequence continues at coordinate 21,066 of CANKTH010000033.1, read as the reverse complement.
CTGCTGGACCCCTGGCAGGACCTCCCCGGTGCCTCATGATCTCTCCTCGGTGTAGCGTCCCGCTGGTTTCTCTACGAACAACGCCGCGTCGGCTCGCGACGGTGCTCCTGGGCATGACGCTCATCGCCGCGTCGGCGTGGAGCCCGGTCGCTCACGCCGGTGAAGCGGAGAAGGCAGAACATCTCCAGCTCTACGAAGAGATGCGGAAGTATGCGGCTCGTAATGCCTGGGCAGGGGTGGAGTCAAACTACAAGCGCCTCCTGATACTGGCTGAAAAAGGGGAGGTTCTCACCTACGAAGATCATCGACTGGGGGCGGAGGCTGCGCGTGCGCTCGGGAACATGGGGGCGTGTCGCGAGCGGCTGATCAACGCCGGCAAGGTCAAGCCGTCCGACGAAGTGAAAGGCTTCCTGGCGGACATCGATGCGAGCTTCGGCGAAGTGGACATCCGGTTCGGCCGCACGGCGAAAGAAGGCGCTGCGGCCGTGCCCGTGATGCCCCCCTTCGCTCCGGAGCAGCGGCAGGCGATCACCTTCGCGAATACCCGGCTCTCGGCGCGTGAGCCCTTCGAGGGTCTGCTGCCGGCGGGCGACTACGCTATTGGTGAGACCACCTTCGCGGTCGTGGCGGGTAAGGCTGTGGAGGTCACGGTCGGTGAGGCCGCGGTCGCCTCCGGTGGTGGCGACTTCAAGGCCTCTGGTGGCGTACGTGTCGCGATCGGCGCGAGCCTGACCTCGGCTGGCGCGGCGGATTCGGGGCCGGTGGCCGGCGGCTTCGGCGGGCCGGGTATTCGGGCGGGAGTCGGCTACGAGCTTGCCGTCTCGCCGGTGCTCGGGGTGCTGGGGCAGGTGGGCTACCACGGGTTCACGGGCTCGGCGGGCACGGACGGCGAGGAGGTGAATTTTGAGCAGTTCTCTGGCACCGCGCCGACGCAGAATCAGCTCCGGCTCGGCTATGCCTGGCTCGCGGGTACCGCGCGATTCAGTGGGTTGAAAGTGGGTGTGGGTCCGCTGATGGGCGTCGGTTCGGCGCAGGTCACGCCGTCCAGCCCGGGGCCCGGCGCCTACTCGGTGGTGCCCCTTACTGCGTCGGTCACCCTGTTCGGGGTCGGCGGTTCGGTCGATTATGGGCTGGTGAAGTTTGGAAGCTACCAGCTCGCGCTCGGCGTTGAGGGTGGCGCGATGCTCGACGCAGAGCGGATGTGGCCATGGGGTGAGCTCGCGCTGACCCTCGAGCCGTCGTTCGCCGGGGGGAAGTAGCGCAGATGCCATCGGGGATCGTTGGGTCGGGAATGGTTGTTTTGAGCCGGGGTTTGGCACCTCAAGGCGCGGTTTGGTTTCGCGCGGGCTCGAACTGTACAAACGGACAAACGGGCGTGGCGCAGTTGGCCTCGTCGGTCAGGAGGTCATGATGTGGTTGGCGACGGTCCTCTCGATGGTGACCTCGGCACACGCGGTCGAGATCAGTTGGACGGGTTCTGCGGGTCACGCGGCGAACCCTCAGTGGAGCCCGGACGGCACCTGGTTGGCGTTCGAGGTCAACAACAACGCAGATAAAGTGGATATGTTCCTGGTAAAGATCAACTCGGGCAACGCTTCTGGCGTGCCCCAGAAGATCGTCATCCCGGGCAGCTCTTCCAGCTTCTCAAGCGGTGGCTCCTACGCGGCCAATCCTAATTGGCACCCTAAGGGGCCGCTGATATTCGAGGCGGCGAACGCTGGTGGTACGACCCGGCTCTACTACTTGATGCCGGGTGGTTCTTCGCCGGCGGAGTACCTGAGCACCGCCCAGGTCGGCGGTGGCCTCGCGTGGCCCTCGTTGTCCCCCGATGGCACCAAGCTGGTGTTTACCTCTGGGGCCACCGGGCTCGGCGACATCTACCAGTTCGCCCAGGCGACCAACAAGGTGACGCCGGCGATGAGCTCGAAGGAGCCCGAGAACGCCCCACGGTACTGCTCCGACGGCACCACGCTCGTCTTTTCGCGCAAGAGCCATGGCACCGAGGACCTGTTCGTGTGGCGCGGCTCCGGTGATGCCACGCCGCTTCGCGGGGGTAACGGAGACCAGACGCGTCCGATCTGTATCGGCGACAGGGTGGTCTATTACACCAACGAGCGCGGAGACGATCACTGGGATCTCGCGGTTGTTCCGCTCGCAGGCGGAGAGCGTACGATCCTGGCCAAGGACATCCGGCTACCGCTTCGGTCGGCCCCAGCGGTCAACCCAGAGGGCACCGCGGTGCTCTACGGCTCAAGCGCGCCTTCTACCGACAATTTCGTCTTCGTGACGAACCTTGACGGTTCGGGGACCCGGAAGATCAACACCGGGCTCACCGCAGTGGGCGACCCCGATATGGTGTCGGCGAACGGCCGCACCTGGCTCTCGTTCACCGCGCTGCCCGCATCGGGCGCGGACTGGCGTCAGCTCCACGTGGTGGACGTCACCGGCCAGTAGCCGGGAACGGCCCGTCGGTAGCGGGCCCTAAGGCGCTCGGCCTGGTCGTCAGGATCGGGGGACCGCGCCGCCTCCCGGCGCGCGGTCTGGCCCGATGAATCAGGCGCGAAGCTCCGGAATCCTCTGGCGCGTGAGCTTCTCGATCTCCCGGAGCAGGCCACGCTCTTCGCCGTCGCACAGGGAGATCGCTTCGCCGTCGGCGTCGGCGCGCGCGGTGCGGCCGATCCGGTGGACATAGGTCTCCGCAACTTCGGGAAGATCAAAGTTGATGACGTGCGAGACGCCATCGACGTGGATGCCTCGGGCCGCGATGTCGGTCGCGACCAACACCCGGGTCACCCCGCTCTTGAAGTTGGCGAGCGCGCGCTCCCGGGCGTTCTGCGACTTGTTTCCGTGGATCGCCTCGGCGCCGATCGCGGCCCGGCTCAAGGCCTCTGCGACCCGGTTGGCTCCGTGTTTGGTGCGGGTGAACACGATCACGCGGGTGAGCCGGGGATCGTCGAGGATACGCTGGAGAGCGGCCCGCTTGGACGCCTTGTCCACGAATTGTACAGATTGACGTACGCGATCTGCCGTCGCTGCCGGGGGCGCGACGCTCACGCGGGCCGGCGTTTTCAGCATCGTGGCGGCGAGCTCCTCGATGTCCCGCGGCATCGTGGCGCTGAACAGCAAGGTCTGCCGCTGACGCGGCAGCAGGCTCACGACCCGACGTACATCGTGGATGAAGCCCATGTCGAGCATCCGGTCTGCTTCGTCGAGCACAAAGATCTCGATACGGTCGAGCTTGACGAGGCCCTGGCCCATGAGGTCCAACAGCCGCCCGGGGCAGGCGATGAGGACGTCCACCCCCGCTTTGAGCGCCCTCTCCTGCGCGCCCTGCCCGACGCCGCCGAAGGCGACGGTGTGACGGATCTTGAGGAACTGCCCGTAGATCCTAAAGGAATCGCCGATTTGTGCGGCAAGCTCTCGGGTGGGGGACAGGATGAGGGCGCGGATGCCGCCGGCCCCGCGGGTGGCGCTGAGCTGTTGCAGGATCGGCAGGGCAAAAGCAGCGGTTTTGCCGGTGCCGGTCTGGGCGGTGCCGCAGAGGTCGCGGCCAGCGAGCACGGGCGGGATCGCGGCGGCCTGGATGGGGGTGGGCCGTTCGTAGCCGGCGCCGGTCAGGGCCCGAAGCAGAGGATCGATCAGGGCGAGATTGGAAAAACTAACGATATCAGTAGACAAGTAGGCTCATCGGGCTCGGAGGGTCATCACCCTTACGTTCACCGAGCTCGGGCGTGGGGCACCCGTCGGACCTCGCCTGACGGAGCGGGCTGCTAAGGCAGCGCCCTCGGCACGTCAAGGGCAGCCAACGTCACGCGTTGTCTCGTACCTGATTATGAGCCTGTATCGCTGAAGCGACGTGGCATACCCAGCCGATCAGCCCACCGCTCCCGATCCAGAAGCCGGGCGTGACGATGAGCCAGAAGATGCCCCACCCCCACTTACCGGCGTAGAACTGGCCAATACCGGGAATCACCACCGAGAGTACCGCTGCGATGCCGGGGTCCTTGGGTCTGCTGGCCATCTTCACCTCGTTGGTAGTGTATCCACGCCTGGCGCCGTGTATCAAGCGCCTCTCCCCTGGCGGACCTCGTAGTGATGGGCCATACCTGTACATCCTTGCAGCTTCGTGACGGCGGGGATAACTGTGGCCGATGAGCGCCGCGCTCACCCGTGCCGAAACTCTCACTGCTTTACGGGCCCGCCTGGGCCAGACGCCCCTCCGTACCTTGGAGCGGCGCTCCACTGGGCTCGGTCTGTTGGACACCTGGCTCGGCGGCTGGCCGTCGCAGGGCCTGGTCGAGCTGGTGGGTGCGCCTGGCACCGTGCGGCTTGGCCTTGTCACCCCGCTCCTGGTCGAGCTCACCGCACAGGGGAGGCCAATCGCCGTTGTAGATCCTGGCGGAATCTTCTACCCGCCCGGAGCCGGTCTGTGCAACAACCAGGTGCTGTTGGTGCGGCCGCCAGCAGGGAGGGCTGGCTGGGCGGCCGAACAGATCGTTCGTTCCGGCGCTTTGGAGGCGGTTTTGTTGCTCGGACTCTCACGCCCAGGCCGGGCAGGCGCTGTGCGGCTCGTTCGTGCGGTAGAGGCTTCACGGTGCCTCGTCTTTCTGGTCAATGAGTCGCCGGATCCGGATCTTTCGGTGGCGTTACGGTTGGAGCTCCGACAGGACGAGCTCTGGTGTACGCGCAGTCGGTCAGGGCATGAAGGTGAGCGTCGACGAATCCTCCGGGGAGGATAGTTCTACTTGTTCTTGGATTTTTTGACCGGACTCACCGGGAGTGGCGGCGGGAGCACCCCTTCGGCGATCAGCGCGTCGCGGAGCGGCCCATAAGCAGCGTCGTCGCTCACGCCAAAGCCGGTGATGCGCTCCACCGCGTTGACCGGGTTGGAGGTTGGCCGCCACGAAAGCAAGGCGACACGCACCGCCTCTGCTTCCTCCTCTGAGATCGATGGGCCGGCAACGAGCGCGTCCTGTGGGGCACGTCCGGTCACGGCGAACACCTGTAGGGCGGCGATGCTGGTCTCCGTCCGGGAGGCCGCCAACCAGCCGGCCGAGTAGGTGCCGGCCGCGTCACACCGCCCGGAAGCGAGGTCGCGCATCGCCTGGATGTGGTTGCCCGAAAAAGTACTTCCTCCGAGGTCAAGATCGGGGTTGACCCCCGCGAGGCGCATCGCGGCGCGAGGCAGAATGTAGCCGCTGGTCGACGAGGGGTCGGTATAGCAGACGCTGCGACCGGCCAGATCAGCCGGGCTCTTGAGCAGGAGCTCGGAGCGCGTCAAGAGCACCCCGTCGCTGCCGCTCACCCCATCGACCTGCTTGATGACCAGAGCGCGTACAGCGGGGTCCTTCGCCTGGGTCTTCAAATAAAGGGTCGGCGGCATGAGCGCGTACCCGACGGCGTTGGCGAGCAAAGCGTCACCCAGCGCGTCATAGCTGGTGGTGAGGCTGAATGTGACAGGGCGATCCAGGCTTTCTTCTAGGAAAACACGAGCGGGCTCGTGTGCAGCGAGGTACACGGACGCGTCCATGACCGGAGGCAGGCCGACGAGCAGGGCCGGCCCCTTCGGCGCTTCCTGGTACATCCACGCGGCCGCGGCGCCGGCGCCGAGCATGCCGACGCTGGTCGCGCCGATCAGCATGATCACCACGGCGCCGATGAGCCAGGGGGTCCAGCTCGTCCCAGGGGTGGGCGCCGGGGATTCCGCCGCGTGCGGGGGGAACGACGGCGCCGACGAGGGGGCGAATGGGGGTGATGTTGTCGACGACACCGCCGATGATGCCGAGAGCGACGCTGTCGACAGGCCTGTAGGTGACGCGGTCAATGAGGCCGTAGGAGTGGCGGGACCAGCGGCGATACGTGGCTGACTCTCGCTGGTGAACGGCTCGGGAGGGCGGAGGCGACTCGGGTCGATAGAAGAGAAAGAAGGCACGGAAGTTCCGGAGCCTAGCGGGACGGCCTCCCCCCGGTTCACTCGTTCGACCCGCTCGCGGATCCGGCGGGCGCGTCGATCCATCTCTGGGCCCAACATATTCACCACCCAGGCGGCCGTCTTGTCATGCGAAAAATGGATACCAGCCGCAAAAGCCGCCTCTTCCAGAGCGCGTCGCATGGCGTCGACGGTCGGGTAACGATCGTCGGGCGAGAGCGACAGCGCTTTGAGCGCTACGGCGCGTAGCCCGCGCGGGACGTCGACGCGGAAGTCATCCATCTCCAGGAGCATGCCGGTAATAACCGCGTGCATGCTGGCGAATTCGGTATCACGTCGAAAAAGGCGCTGCGTGGTCAGCGCCTCCCAGAGCACCACACCGAGGCTGAACACGTCGGAGCGCCGATCCACCGCGAGCTGCTGCGCCTGCTCCGGCGCCATGTAGTTCACTTTTCCCTTGAGCATGCCCGCGCGGGTGGTGTCCCCCTCCTCCAGCACCTTGGCGATGCCAAAATCGAGGAGCTTGAGGTGCCCCTCTGCGGTGATCATCAGGTTGTCCGGCGAAATATCCCGATGAACCAGACCGATGGGGCGGCCATCCCCGTCGGGGAGCTCGTGCGCCGCGTGCGCTCCGGAGCAGGCCTGACTCAGCAGCTGAACGACTACATCAAAAGGAACGTGGGCACCGCGTCGCGTCGCTTCGTGCATGACGTCACGCAGCGTCACGCCCGCTACGTACTCCAGGGATAGATACCAGGCATCGCCGATCTCTCCCAGCTCGTGGACCTTGACGATGTTGGGGTGGTCCAGTCGGGCCACCAGTCGGGCCTCGCGTAAAAACATCTCCACCATCGAGGGGTCGGACGCGAGATGTACACGTAGACGCTTGAGAACGACGAGACGCGAAAAGCCGGCGGCGCCGGTCTCCACGGCGAGGAACACATCCGCCATGCCGCCCGAAGCGAGGTGATCGACCAGGTGAAAGCGGTCGGCAGGATCCGCGCCGGTGCGGCTCGACATAGACCACAAACATAGCGAGCCGTAGCCGTCCGCGCATGGCCGGCACATCGGTCAGCCAAACTGGCTCGCCGGCACTTTGACGTTCCCAGTGAGCGCGTCCGCGCGATAGGCTTCGTGCCCCAAGGAGTGTGCGTCGATGTTAGCCCCCGATCCTGAGCAGCGCGTGGTCGACCGGGACGAGCTCGCTCGCCTCTATCACCAGATGTATCTCATCCGGAGGGTCGAGGAGCTCGCGGCTCGAGCCTATACTCAGAGAAAGATCCTCGGATTTTGCCATCTCTACATCGGACAGGAGTCCGTGGCGGTGGGCGTCGCAGCAGCGTGCCGCTCCTCGGACCGGTGGATCACCGGCTATCGGGAGCACGGTCAGGCCGTGGCCAAGGGGGTATCACCCCGGAAGATGATGGCCGAGCTGTACGGAAAGGCCACCGGAGCCTCCAACGGTCTTGGCGGATCGATGCACATTTTTGACGCATCGGTCCACTTCATGGGCGGCTATGGGATCGTCGGCGCCCAAGTGCCGATCGCGACCGGCGTAGCCTGGGCGCTCAAGCGTCTCGGTACGCAGGACGTAGCTGTCTGTTTCTTCGGGGACGGAGCGACCCATCAAGGCGCATTTTTCGAGGGCTTGTGCCTGGCGCAGCTCTACAAGCTGCCGGTGGTCTTTATCATCGAGAACAACTTCTACGCGATGGGAACGTCGCTGGAGCGGCAGTCCGCTGTGACAGACCTGTACCTGCGCGGAGCAGGGGTTGGCATGGCTCACGAACAGTTTGATGGTTTCGACGTCGAGACGGTGCGTGAACGTGTCGGAGCGGCGTTACACCATGCACGATCCGGCGTGGGCCCAGTGTTGCTCGAGATCGTGACCTATCGCTACCGCGGCCACTCCATGTCGGATCCTGCCCGCTACCGCAAAGATGGCGAGCTGGAAGAGAAGAAGAAGTCCGATCCGCTCCTGATCACAGAGCAGAGGTTGAAGGATGATTTTGGCGTGAGTGACGCCGAGATTGAGGCGCTGCGGGCGCGCGCGGATGCCGAGGCCGATGACGCGGCCCATTTTGCTGACAGCTCTCCCGAACCTTCGGTTGAGAACCTCTACGACTACACCTACGTCTCTCCCCGGTGAACGGATGCCGATGATCCCGATGCGCGAAGCGATCCGCCAGGCGATGGCGGAAGAAATGCGTCGCGACCCTACGATATTCCTTATGGGTGAAGAGGTCGCCCTCTACGATGGGGCCTACAAGGTCTCCCAAGGTATGCTCGCTGAGTTTGGCCCTGATCGGATCGTGGACACCCCGATCGCCGAGAATGGTTTTACCGGGCTCGCGGTGGGGGCGGCGATGGCCGGGATGCGGCCAATCGTTGAGTTCATGACCTTCAACTTCAGCCTTGTCGCCTACGATCAGGTGGTGAACTCCGCCGCCCGGATCTACCAGATGAGCGCGGGCCAGTACCGGCTGCCGATCGTGTTCCGTGGGCCCAATGGTCACGCGGAGAACCTCGCCTCCCAACACTCCACCGCGGTAGAGAGCCTCTACGCCCACTTTCCAGGCCTGAAGGTCGTGTCGCCCAGCACGCCTTACGATGCAAAGGGGCTCCTGAAGACGGCGATCCGGGACGACAATCCGGTCATCTTCCTGGAGAGCGAGCTGATGTACGGCTTCAAGGGGGAGGTTCCCGACGAGGAGTACCTGATCCCCTTCGGCAAGGCGGACATCAAACGGCAGGGGGACGATGTGGTCATCGTCGTCTGGGGCAAACATGTACACACCTGCCTGAAGGCGGCGGAGAGCCTCAAGGCGGACGGAATTTCAGCGATGGTCCTCGATATCCGGAGCATTCGGCCCCTGGACCACGACGCGATCTTCGCCGCGGTCGCGCGTACGCACCGGGCGGTCGTGGTGCAGGAGGGCTTCCCCTTCGCCGGGGTCGCGGCAGAGATCATCACTCGGATCCAAGAGAGCTGCTTCGACCTGTTGGACGCGCCAGTGTTGCGGGTCACCAACCGTGACGTGCCGCAGCCTTATGCCACCGTGCTCGAGAAGGCGGTGATCATCACCGCAGAGCGCGTGGTTGAAACAGTCAAGCTCGTCATGGGGAGGTGAGCATGGCCCAATTTTTTGTGATGCCGCAGGCCTCGCCGACCATGACCGTGGGCGTAGTGGCGCGTTGGGTCGCTCCCGAGGGCGCCGAGCTTCGGCCGCAGTCTGTGATCGCGCAGGTGGAGACCGACAAGGCGACGATGGACATCGAGGTGTTCGACAAAGCGGTGATGCTCAAGCACCTCGTGGCCGAAGGCGCGGAGGTGCCCGCGGGCGCGCCGATCGCGATCCTCGGCGCGGCGGGCGACGACGTGAGCGCGCTCCTAGCCGAGTACGTCGCGTCGAAGTCCAATACGGGCGCACCGGCAGCTGCCGCGCCAATAGAGCCCGCCTCGAGCGCTCCGGCGGCGGCGCCTGCTCCGGTCGCCCCTCCGCCTTCGCCTCCTGGGGGCCCGCCCGCGGCGGCGCCGGAGGCCGGTACGGTGCCTGCGCCCAGCTGGATGGGCAAAACCCTGGACGAGTCGGTGATGGAGCCCCGGGGTCGCTACCGTGTAGCGGGTCGGCGGATCGTAGCCAGTCCGTTAGCACGGGCTATCGCCGCTTCGTCCGGCGTGGAGCTGAGCCGGGTCGGCGGCAGCGGCCCGGGTGGCCGGATCGTCGCGGCAGACGTTGAAAAAGCCGCCGCAACCCCGACGGTTGCGCCGTCGGCTGACTCCGGTCGGGCCGACCAGCCGGTACGGGTCACGCAGATGCGGAAGACCATCGCCAAGCGGCTGACCGAGGTACACCAGGCGGTCCCGGTGTTCTACCTGACCGTCAATTTCGACGCCGCCGGCCTCGTGGCGCTGAAGGAGCTCGCGGGCGGCCGGGGCCAGAAGATCACCTACAACGACCTGATCATCAAGGCGGTCGCCCAGGCGCTCCGGGATGTGCCGGAGGTGAACGCGGCCTGGATGGGCGACACCATCCTACGGCGCGGCAGCGTCGACATCGGGGTGGCGGTCGCGCTGCCCGAAGGGCTCATCACGCCGATCCTGCGTAACGCCGATCAGAAGCGGGTCGGGGAGATCAACACCGAGATCCGCGCGCTCGCAGCCCGCGCCAAAGAAGGCAAGCTCGATCCTTCTGAGTACACGGGAGGCAGCTTCACGATCTCCAACCTGGGCATGCTCGATATCGAGCACTTCACTGCGATCCTCAACCCGCCCGAAGCGGCGATCCTGGCGTTGGGCGCGGTGCTTCAGGTGCCGGTGGTGGTCGGCGGGGCGGTGGTGCCAGGCTGGCGGATGAAGGCGACGCTGACCTGTGACCATCGGGTCGTGGACGGCGCGCTGGGCGCCCGCTTCCTCCAGGCTTTACGGAGCTACATCGAAGCTCCTGCGCTATTGGTGCTGTGATGGACGTGTTTGACGTCGCGGTGATTGGCTCCGGCCCCGGTGGTTATGTCGCCGCGATCCGTGCCCAACAGAACGGCCTTCGGGCGGTGTGTATCGAGAAGGAGAAGCTGGGTGGCGTTTGCCTGAACTGGGGCTGCATCCCCTCGAAGGCGCTGCTCAAAGCGGCCGAGCACGCGATCTTCTTGAAGGAGGAGGTCCAGGACTTCGGCTTCTCAATCGGCGAGGTGACCCACGACTTTGCCAAGGTGATCGCCCGGAGTCGGAAGATCGCCACCCAGTCCGAGAAGGGTGTACAGTTCCTCTTCAAGAAGTACGGGGTCACGCACCTCTCTGGCACCGCGAGCATCGAGGCGGCGCCCGGCGCGGAGCCCGGCCGCGTGCGGGTGGTCGCCCAGAGCGGCGATCAGGTGGTCCACGCGCGGCACATCATCCTGGCAACAGGAGCTCGGGCGCGGAGTTTTCCGGGCATGGTGCCGGACGGACAGCGCATTCTGACCTACCGGGAGGCGATCGCCAACCCGACACAGCCGGCGTCGGTCGTGATCCTCGGGTCTGGCGCGATTGGCTGCGAGTTCGCATACTTCTACAACGCTTTTGGCACCAAGGTCACCCTCGTTGAGGGCGTGGACCGTATCGCCCCCCTCGAAGACGTGGAGATCAGCGCGGAGCTCGGTCGGGCGTTCGCCCGCCAGGGTATCACGCTGAAAACCGGCGCTTTTTGCGAACGTGTCGAGGCGCACGGCGATGGCGTGAAGGTGGTGCTCAAAGACGGCGTCGTGCTCGAAGCCGAACGTTGTCTGCTTGCGTTGGGGATCACCCCGAACACCGAAGGGTTGGGGCTCGAAGCCGTGGGCGTGAAGCTCAGTCGTGGCGGATTTGTGGAGCATGACAGCTCCTTCCGTACCTCCATCCCCGGGATCTATGTGGTCGGTGATGTCGCTGGCCCTCCCGCCCTGGCGCACACCGCCTACGCCGAGGCGCACGTGTGTATCGACCGTATCGCCGGGAAACACGCTGCCGACGTAGACTATGCCAACATGCCAGCGGCCACCTACTGTCAGCCTCAGGTGGCTTCGGTCGGTCTTACCGAGGCGATGGCCTCGGAGCGTGGGCTGGAGTTCACGGTGGGGCGCTTCCCGTTCGCAGCGAACGGCAAAGCACGCGGCTCGGGCCACACTGGCGGGATGGTCAAGGTGCTGGTCGGCAAAAAATATGGGGAGATCCTGGGTGCTCACCTCATCGGTCACGATGTCGCCGAGCTGCTCCCCGACTTCGTGATGGCGCGCTCGGCCGAGGTCACCGCTGAACACTTCTTACACACGGTCCACGCGCACCCGACGCTCTCCGAGGCGATGTACGAGGCGGTCGCGGTCGCGATCGGGCAGTGCTCACACATCTGATCCTGCTGCTGTCTCGGGCGTTTGCGGCGGATCTCCCCGCCGACGCCGATTCGCCGATGCACGACCTGAGCGACGCGGAGGCCGAGACCCACGTCATCGCGCTCCCCAATATCGGGTTCGACACCGACGACGGCCTCGGATTTGGCGCGCGAGTGGAGCTCACCCGGGTCGGTGCCGCGTGGAGCCCGTACCAGGCCTCGTATGTGTTCCAGGGTTTTGCGACCCTTCGGGGATACCATCATCACCGCTTTCGTTTGGATCTGCCTTATGTTGGTGAACGGCCACATAGAGTGACCGTACATCTTGCATGGCGACAGTGGAACCACGACGGCTACTGGGGCCTGGGTAATGTGGCGCCGCTCGACGATGAGGTGGTGTTGGCCCAGGAAGAGGGGAATTCCCAGGACTATTATCGATATACCCTGATTCAGCCGTACTCACACTTCACGCTCCGCACGCCGCTCTGGGGCCCGTGGTTGGTGTTCGGGGCGCTCGATCTCAAGTACAGCGTGGTGCGCACCTTCGAGCCTTCATTGCTCGCCGCAGAGCAACCTTTTGGCATGGATGGGGGTCTTGCGGCCACCGTGTTTGCGGGGCTGCTCTACGACACGCGTGAGCCTGAGGTCACCCCCGAGGGCGGCGTGTTGTTGGAGCTCTCGGGCCAGGCTTCGGTGGGCCAACACGACGCCGCGTATGTGGGCGTGCTCGGCTCGGCGCGTGCCTACCAGAGCCTCGCCGATCGGCTGGTACTGGCGGGCCGATTGATAGCGGAACAACGGATTGGGAGGGTGCCTTTCTACGACCTCGTCCAGTGGGGTGGACTCATCCCGGTCGGGGGGTTTGGCGGTCACGAGACCGTACGGGGCCTGTCGTATGGTCGCTACCATGGGAAGTTCAAGGCGGTGGCCAACGTGGAGCTCCGCGTGGACGTCGCGTCAATGACCGCGCTCAAACGATCGCTCGAATGGCAGCTGGTGCCCTTCTACGACACGGGCCTGGTTCACCAACCTGGCGACCCCTGGGTTGATCCCGAATTTCCACTGCTTCACCACGGCTTGGGGGCCGGCGTCCGGGCGATCTTCGACACCACGCTGGTCGGACGGCTCGACGTCGGGGTGTCACCCGACGTGGTACGGCAGGAAAACCACAGCTACATCCGCCCGTCACTGGGGATTTACTTCGTGTTTGACCACACGTTCTGATCCGCGTGAAGGACCCCTCCCGTCAGGGGGGGGGGGCCAGCTCGTCGAGTCGCTCGGCGAGCCAGTCCTCAAACGCCCTGGCCGGCATCGGTGTTTCGTCGAGGTCGTCGGAGTCGGGATCCAGACAGTCGATCGGCAGCTCGGGTCCGGGCGGGCCGCGGAGGTCGAATCCGTACAACCTGCCGCGCTCGTTGCTCGCGAAGGGCACGAAGCTCCGGGGCCAGGTTCCTGCGCCGAAGCTGACGACATTCTCGATATGAAGCGGATGATAGACCTTGCCCACCTGCTCCAGGAAACGTTGATAACCGGGGGGCAAGGTGCGACCGAGGCGCGTGCTGGCCGCCGCGACCTGCTCAGGGGTCTGCGGATCGGTCTCGGCGGCGCCGAAGATGGCCTCGGCGTGGGCGAGCAGGCGAAGATGTACGGCGTCCATCACTGGGCTCCGCGTCGAGGGTAGCGGGTTCCGGGACGTGTGCCAAGCGCTCTTGCCAACGGGCGGGACGTCCCTACCTTGGGCCGATGTTCTTCCGCCGCCCTGCTCCTCGTATGCCAGGCCCGGGTGAGGCCTTGCCGGGTCGCGCCGCCGCGATGCCAGTGCCTGACCGCCATCATGTGTTGCCTGCCCCGCTCCGCTCCGACTTTCCAGCCATGGAGCGGGTTTTTTTTGGGATGGGTTGCTTCTGGGGCGCCGAGAAGCTGTACTGGAAGCAGGCGGGAGTGGTGAGCACCTCGGTCGGCTATGCGGCAGGAACCACGCCAAACCCGACCTATGAGGAGGTCTGCGGCGGGCGCACCGGGCACAACGAAGTCGTCCAGGTCGTGTTCGATCCGACGCGGGTGCGTTTGGGCGCGCTTCTGACGCTGTTCTGGGAGGGGCACGACCCAACTCAAGGGTTCCGACAGGGCAACGACATCGGGACTCAGTACCGCTCGGGCATCTACACCACCACCGTGGCCCAGGCAGAAGAGGCGACCGCCACCCGGGAGCGGTATCAGGCGCAGCTCGAGGCGGCCGGCTATGGCCCGATCACGACCGAGATTTTGGACGCTCCGCCGTTCTACTTCGCCGAGGCGTATCACCAGCAGTACCTGAGCAAGAACCCAGGCGGCTACTGTGGGTTGGGCGGAACTGGGGTGTCGTGTCCGGTGGGGATCCCGGCGGAGAAGTTAAGCACATAGCCTCACTGTCAATAAATGACGAACGCGCCCCGGCGTGCTCGGTTAGCCTTGGACTCCTTCGGATTCATGTCGGTGGAACTACCGCTTCTCCTCGCCGAGCACCTCACCAAGGTCTACACCACCGGTGACCAGCGGCTCAACGCGCTCGACGACCTGAGCCTCTCCGTGGCCGCGGGCGAGTACATGGCGATCATGGGTGCCTCCGGCTCGGGCAAGTCTACGCTCATGAACATCCTCGGCGCCCTGGATCGCCCGTCGAGCGGAGATTATTGGCTGGACGGGGAGCGGGTGTCGGAGATGAACGACACACGCCTGTCGTCGCTCCGCAACCGCAAGATCGGATTCGTATTTCAAAGCTTCAACCTGTTGCCTCGCCTGAGCGCGGTGGAGAACGTCGAGGTGCCTCTCGTCTATGCGCATGTGCCTCATCGGGAGCGCCGGGCGCGGGCGGTTGCCGCGCTCCAGGGCGTAGGCTTGGGTGAGCGACTGTCACATCGGCCGGCGATGTTGTCGGGCGGGCAGCAACAGCGCGTCGCGATCGCGCGGGCGCTCGTGACGCGCCCTCGACTGCTCCTGGCCGATGAGCCAACCGGGGCGTTGGACAGCGAGACCACACGGCAGATTCTGGCGTTGTTTGATGAACTTTCGAGATCGGGTATCACGATCGTGGTCGTGACCCACGAGGCCGAGGTGGCTGCGCGGGCGCGACGGGTGGTGTTTGTCCGAGACGGGCGGATCGTCGCCGACGGGCCGCCAGCCGAGGTGCTCGGGCGCCGCGTCGTGGAGGTACCGTGATCCTGCTTGCTGTTGCTTTGCTCTGGGCACAGGAGACGAGCTCCTGGACGCTCCAGCAGGTCCTGGACCGGACGTTGGAGGCCAACTCTGACGCGCGGCGCGCCGAGCTCGGCGTCACCATCGCCGCGATCGACGCCCGGCGGGCACGGTTGGACGCCTACACCACCGGGCTGAGCGTGCGCGCGGGCACTGAGACCGGTCTGGTCAAGCCCTGGGAGGAGGAGGTTCAACGCCTCTCGGAGGCTTCGTGGGACACCCGCCTGGGGGTCGAGGTGCCGATCTGGACGGGTGGGGCACGCGCGGCCGCGGTGGATCGTGCGGACGGGCTCGCCGAGCTCGCGTCAGTCGATCAGTCGCTCACCGTCCGGAGCCTTCAACGCGCGGCCTACACGGCCTACTGGAACGTCAAGGGTCAGGAGCTGCTGCTGGCTGCGACCGATGAGGGAATCGGCGTGAGCGAGCGTTCTCTGCAGATCATCCGGGCCAAGGCGTCGGCAGGGCTGGGCACGGGCATCGACGTCAACCGCGCGACGGTCGAGATCCATGGGCTCCGCGCCTCCCGATTGGCGCAGGAGAACGCCCTCTACGGGGCGGAGCAGGAGCTGATCCAACTGTTGAATATCCGCGACACCCGTCTCGTTCTCACCGACGCGCCGCCGGACCCCGGCGAGACGCCTCCGCCCGTATCCGAGGAGGCGCTGGCATCCCGCGCCGAGCTCCAGCGCTGGGAGAGCGAGCTTCGTATCGCTGAGTCCGACGTACGCGCCGCGCGTGCGGGGCGCCTGCCCACCCTGGCGCTCACCGGCACCCTGGGTGCCTCTGGCCTCACGGCGGGCGAGACCCTCGACGCCGTGGATCTCCGCCCCAGCTTGGACACCAGCGTCGGCCTCCAACTGACGTGGACGCCGTTCTCCCTGTTTCGGGTGCGGGATGCGGTGGAAGTTGCGCGGCTCCGTGCCAGTCAGCTCGAACAAAGCCGGGAAGGCGAACGTACGGCGCTCGCGGTGGAGCTACGGCAGGCGGCCTTTCGGGTCGACAGTCTACGGCGGCAGGTGTCCGCCGTGGACGCCCAAGCCGAGCTGGCCAGGGAGAACCTGGGCATCGTCGAAGGCCTGTATCGCCAGGGGAACGTCGGCATCCTCGATCTTTTTGACGCCTCCGCGGCGTTTCGACAAGCACGCACCGAGGCGGCGAGCCGACGGGTAGAGCTCGCGACCGCCGAGTGTGACCTACGGTGGATGCTCGGAGAAAACCCGGCGAAGGCCCTGGGGACCCCATGAAAGTTGCACTGAGAACACCGACGCTCGGCGTCCTGAGTTTGACCCTGTTGTGGAGCCTCGCCTGCGGGCTCGGCGGGGACGGCGAAGAGGCGCTGGACGAGAACCTGATTCGGACGGTAGCCCGGGGGGACCTGGTCGACGAGGTCAGCGAGGCGGGCAAGATCGCGCCCCACTTCGACGTCGACATCAAATCCAAGGTCTCTGGCGAGATCAGGGCGGTCAAGGTTGAAGAAGGGCAGGCCGTCAGCCACGGGGATCTGCTCTACGAGGTGGTGGACACCGAGTACCAGCAGGCGGTGGCGCTCGAGCGGGTGGCCCTGCGGGAAGCGGTGTTGCAGGCCGAGAACGCCGAAGCGGACCGGGCGCGGAAGGAGCAGGCCCTCCAGGCACAGGGTATCGCCGCCGCTGACTACGACATCGCCCGGCGACAGGCCGAGCTCATGCGGGTACAGGTGGAGCGGGCCCGGGTGCGGCTTCGACAAGCGACGGATCAGCTCGGCTATACGCGCATCGCGGCGCCGATCGACGGCGTGGTCATCGTGAGGAACGTCGAGCCGGGTGAGGTGGTGACCGCCGGCGTCACCTCGATGGTGAACGGCGAGGCTCAGCTCACGATTGCCCAGATCGATCGCCTGATGTTGGAGATCGACCTGAACCAGGTGGACGTGGCGAAGGTCTCGGTCGGCCAGGAGGCGCGGATCCTGCTGGACGCATTCCCGGGGGTGGAGGTGCCGGGGGTGGTCAGCCAGATCGCGGCGGCGGGCCACACCGACCAGAGCCGAGGCATTGACGTCTTCACGGTGAAGCTGCTCGTCGATCCGTCGAGCACGAGCGTAACGATCAAGCCGGGGATGACCGCCGAGGTCCGGATCCGCATCGGCACGTGGCCGGCGGTGCTCAAGTTGCCGATCGAGAGCGTTTTCGAGTCCGAGGGCAAGTCCTACGTCTACCGGATCGTCGAGAAGGACGGGCAAAAACAGAAGGAAAAAGGGGAGATCACCCTGGGTCACCGAAGCGACCGCGAGGTCGAGGTGTTGACGGGGGTCGTCGAAGGCGAACGTTTCTATGCTCAGGGCGAGGTCAAGGACCTGAGCGCCGAGGTGGACTGAGTGTTCTGGGAGACCGCCCGGCTCGCGCTCCGTACGCTACGGGGCAACGTGTTTCGAACGGTGCTGACGATGTTGTCGGTGACCATCGGCACCTTCTCCATCGTGGTGATGTTGTCGTTGGCTCAGTCGGGCCAACGTACGCTCTCCCGCGCGATCGAGCAGGTGGGCGGCAAACGGATGGTGCTCTGGATCCCCAACGACGGGGAGGTGACGAGCGCGCGGGATCGTGCCGTTTACGACGATGGTTTTACCGACCAGGATCTCCTGGCTCTTCGTTCGGTGCCTTACCTCTCGTCCGTCGCGAGCCAGTCGGGCTATGGCAGTGAGGCGGTGTGGGCCACCGCGGATGTTCGCGACAACGCCGACATTGTCGGAGTCGGCGCGGGTGTGTTGGAGACCTTGGGTTGGCCGCTGAGCGCAGGCCGGCTCCTGTCGGATCGTGACGGCGCGGCGCGCCGGAGGGTGGCGGTGCTGACCACGCCGCTGGTCGAGAGCCTGTTCCCCGGCTCCCCTGCCGGCTACGCCGTGGGCAAGACGGTGTTTGTCGGGAAAAAGCCGTACTTCGTCGTTGGTGTGCTCGAGCGGCGGGACACCATGGGCGTCAATTTCGGCTTCTCGTGGGAGCGGAGCGTGTTCATCCCGCAGCTCACCGCAGAAAAACGCGAAGGCCGCGCGGAGGAGGCTCGATTCATCCTTGGATTGACCGAAGACGGCCGCTATAACGAGAGTGTGGTCGCGATGGGCAACGCCGCCTTGCTCGCGAATCATCGTGGGGTGGAGGACTTCCGGTCCCTCGACTTCTCCGGTTTCCTCGAACAGTTCTACACCTTCTTCCGCGTGCTTGACGCTATCGTCGCGCTGATCGCGGGCATCAGCCTCATCGCCGGCGGCATCGGGGTGATGAACATCATGCTCGTGTCCGTGACGGAGCGGGTCCGCGAGATCGGCATCCGCAAGGCGCTGGGCGCGAGCCAGAGGGACATCCTGGGTCAGTTCTTGATCGAGGCCTGCGTGTTGTCGCTGGTGGGAGGGCTCATCGGGGTGGGCCTCGGGCTCCTGACCACCACCGGCGCGCATTGGCTGATCCAGAGCTTTCAAGCTTCGTGGATCGGCGAGTACAGCCTGCTCGGCGTCGCGCTGTCGATCGGGGTCACGACGCTGATCGGGCTGGTGTTTGGGGCGATCCCCGCGTGGCGGGCGGCGCGGCTGGACGTCGTCGTCTGTTTGAGGCGCTGATGTGGGCAGCCCTCCGCGCGACCATCGAGACCTTCCGCTCCGAGAAGCTGCGGTTCTTCCTTACGGTATCGGGCATCATCGTGGGGGTTGGCAGTCTGGTGATCATGGCCTCCTTCTTGGAGGTGGGGCAGAACATCCTGCAGGAGACCAGCGCCCAGGCCACCGGGGACGACGTCATCACGGTCAGCAACGACTGGCGGCAGATGAACGAGCACCCGGACGTGCGTCGCCTGGATCAGCGGGACCAGGACGCGCTGGCGGCCAGCACGCTCCTGTCCGAGGGCACCCGCGTCACCGCGACCTATGGGATGACCAATCGAAAGGCCGTGTACAAGACGAAGGAGTATGAGCCGTTCACCATCGGGGTGGGCGCAGAGGCCTTTGAGGTCTACAAGCTCCGGATCGCGCGGGGGCGGCTGTTCTCTGCGGAGGATTATGCGGGTTCGCCGCGGGTGGTCATCGTCGGTGCCCTCGCGCTGGACGGCAAGGTCGAGGTGGGAGACCCGCTCCGGGTGCAGGGCCGGCCCTACACGGTGATCGGTGTATTGGAAGAGAAGGCCGACATGGGCCCGGGCGGGCCGTGGAGCTGGAATCAGCGCCTGATGTTCCCGGAACGGACCTACCGCCTCGACTTCGACGCGACCCGACGCCCGACGAACATCGTCGTGAAGGTCGCGCTGCCGGTGGGCTTCGACGGCGTGGTCAAAGACTTCATGCTCGCGAGCCAGACGATCGTCGACAACGTGCTGATGCGGAATCGTACCGTAAAAACCTATGAACTGGAGGGCGTGAGCAGCGACGACAGCACCGAGATGCTGATCCTCGACACGATTCGCGCGCTCTTGTATTTGACCACCATCTTCAGCATGGTGGTGGGCGGCATCAACATCATGAACATCATGTTGGTGACGGTGGTGGAGCGTACGCGGGAGATCGGGCTTCGTCGTGCTCTGGGGGCGACTCGCGGGCTGATCCTCCAGCAGTTCCTCGCGGAGACCCTGATGATCACCCTCGTAGGCGCGGTGATCGGCGTGGTGGGTGCGCTGGGGGTGCTCGCGGTGGGCTCGTGGGCGCTCACCGAGTGGGTGACCGAGTGGCCCTTCTGGGTGGAGCCGTGGTCGGTGGTGACCGGCGTGCTGTTTTCGTCGGTGATCGGGCTCGGATTTGGGGTGTATCCGGCATGGCGGGCTTCGCGGCTGGACCCGGTGGAGGCGCTACGGTCGGACTGAACCGGGCGCGCCTCAATCGGTGATCGTGCTCGGCTCGATCACCCGCAGCACCTCACAACGCCGGAAGACCCCCGCGCCGTCGAGGACACCGTCTTCGCCGTCCCCATGGGTGTCGTCGGCGACCATCTCGATGTGATCGAGATCGAAGCGGACCAGGTCGGTGTCGGGATCGAGGGTGAGCGTTCCGGCCAAGAGATCGTAGTAGGCGAGCGCTTGGGTGTCCGGCTCGATCTCCGGCCAGGGGTCCTCCCCCGCGGCGGCGGCATCACAGTCGAGACCCTCGGCTACGAGCGCGTACCAATCGAAGAGGCCCAGCGTGCCGCCGCCGGCCCACTCCAAGCGGTCCTCATCCGGGCCATCTATCGGCGTAAAGCTTCCTCTTTCGGGCGGTGCCGCGGGACTTCCGTCTTCGCTCGTGTCCCAGAGCTCGAGCCAGACCTGGAGCGCGCCCGGCCGGTGCGTGCTGGCGTAGAACGCGGAGAGATCGGTGTACCACGCGGCTTCCGCCTCGCAGTCTCGTCGCGGGTCCCCACTGGGCGCGGGCGCCGGGGGCGCCTCGACCGACCAGCCGTCACACAGCTCATCCAAGCCGTCACCCAGGCCAAAATGGTGGTGGGTCTCGGCTTTTCCGGTCTCGGCGTACTCGATGGTCTCCACAAACCAGTAGCCCTCGCCGGGCAGCGTGGCCCCGCCCAAGCCGGAGATCACCAGGTTGTCGGTGATTTCTGCGGGCACGGGATCGTCAGAGCACCCCGCGAGAAGCAACGTGAGGGCGGCGACGAGGAAGAGGCGCATGGCCCTAAAGTTATCACGGCCTTGCGCCGCGTCTGGCGGAGGGTCGTGAGGTCGACGCGACGCTGGCGCGGTCATGGGCGGGACCGCCGAGCGCCGGCCCACAGCGGTCCCAACGGGGGATGGTCCCAGTAGGTCGGACAGATCTCGGTGCCCGTGGTCGGTGTGCCATCGGGGTTGATACGGGCGCAGGGGTAGACGGTGGCGCGGAGATAGCTCTTGGGCGGGACGCAAGCTATGTCCAGGCCGGGGTATACGATGGCGCCACCAATACAAACCGCCCCGCGCCGTGCTCGCCCACCTGTTGCGTTGCAGTCCACCACCCGATCCCTGTTGCACCTTGGCTGACACAACGGGCGTCGGTTCCCGCCCCTCAGGCGGGAACCGCCCGTGCGAATCTGCCGTCTGCTTGAACGATGTGCTTCTGGGCGAGCAGCCGCGCGATCGCCT
>CANKTH010000032.1 GCA_947486185.1 Deltaproteobacteria bacterium | reverse complement strand
CGACCCGGCCGCGCCGGTGTGGGTCACCAGCGTCGCTACCGGCGGATCCGCGGTGACGGTGGCCGCGGACGCTGGCCTGGTGCACATCGCAGACCACGAGTCTTTGTCCAGCTTTGACGTCACCGATCCCCGCGCGCCGGTGCCGGTGGGGCGCGAGCCGGCTACGCAGTTTGCGCTGGGCGTCGCCGCGGAGGGCACGAGCGCGTGGGTAGGCGACTGGGGCTACTTCGAGCGCTTCGACGTCTCGAACAGCACGGGTGCCGGCGAGCTCGATGTGCGGGAGTCCGCGGTGCAGGTCGACGAAGCGGGGGTGGGCGAGCTCACCATCACCAACCGTGGGGCCGGGGATCTGACGATTTACTCGGCCTCTTCGGATGACAGCACGCTGAGCTTCGTGGTGGGCACTCCGGTGCTCGCCGCCGGTGAGACAACGACGCTCCAGGTCAACGCCCCCGCCGGCACGACGCTGGACACGGCGCTCTGCCTGGCCACCGACGACCCGGACTCCCCCGTCTTCCAGGTGCCCGTCCGTACCGGCCACCTCGATTCGTACATCGGGCAAGTGGCCCCCGACTTCGTGCTCAACGACCTCGAAGGCAACAGCTGGCAGCTCTCCGAGCTGCTCGGGCACCCGGTGGTGCTGGTCTATTTTGCCACCTGGTGACCCGTCTGTCCGTCCGAGGTCTCGGACATCGACAACACCCTCTACGCCACCTACGCCGACCAGGGCGTGTACTTCTTCGGGATCGCCTCAGAGGACCGGCTCGAGACGGTTGAGGCCTTTGCCACGGCCTTCGACATCCAGATGCCGCTCCTGTATGACGAAAATGGGAGAGTACACGCTACGTACCCTACCCAGTCGAAGTTCCCGTCGGCCGCCTACCCTGAGGATTGGATCATCGGAGTCGACGGCACCATCGTGTACCACGGCAACACGTACGAGCTCGAGGAGATGGAGGCGACGATCCTGAACGAGCTCGCGCGTTGAGCGCAGCTTCGATTCACATCTCACACACGAACTTGTAGCTGCTGGCGCAGGAGCTGTCGGCCCAAGCGCCGCGCAGCCCGCCCAGGTTGGTGAGCACACAATCTTCGCTCTCGCTACCCGAAGGCTCGGAGGTGGCCCAACTGTCGTAGCCGATGACGCCTCCGTTTACCCACACGTAGTCGCCTTCGACCGCCTGGTCGGACAGGCCGATCCAGGTCGGTGTGGTGGTGAACGCCGCCACGTCGTCGTTCTCGGAGCTGTTGCCGATCACGGCCAGCTCCATGCCGAAGGACTCGCAAACCAGCTTCGCGGTGTCCCAGTTCGTAGCGGTGGCGCAGACGCGGTAGGTGCTGCTGTCGGTGCAGGTCCAGCAGGAAGGATCTTCGTCCGGATAACCGTTGCAGTCGTTGTCGGCGCCGTCGCAGACCTCGATGGCACCGGGGTAGGCCGCGGCTACCGAGTCGTCGCAGTCCCCGCGACAGAGGGTGAATCCGTCGCCGTCGGTGTCCGCGTCCTCTGCGGTGCTGGCGTCGCAGTCGGTATCTTTGCCGTCACACACCTCGTCGGCGCCGGGGAAGACGCTGGCGTCGCCGTCGTCACAGTCACCCTCACAGGTCGCTACGCCGTCCGCGTCGAGATCGCTCGTCTCGTCGACCTGGTCGTCGCAGTTGTTGTCCAAGCCGTCGCACAGCTCCACCGCGTCCGGGTTGATGCTCTCGGAGTCGTCGTCGCAGTCGCCGCCACAAGGCGACCACCCATCGCCATCGTCGTCCCAGATTTCGTCGATCTCTCCGTCACAGTCGTTGTCGATGCCATCACATGCCTCGGCCGCGCCGTCATGGCGGAAGGGGTCGGCGTCGTCACAGTCAAGGCAGAAGCTCGCCCCGTCGCCGTCCGCGTCCACCTCGTCGAAGAGGCCGTCGCAGTCGTCGTCGAGGCCGTTACAGCTCTCGACGCCGCCCGGGTTGACCGCGACGTCATCATCGTCGCAGTCCCACACTCCGGAGAGTCGATAACACTCGGTGATGTCGAGGTAACCGTCGTCATCGGCGTCGGACTCCTCGTCGATGTCCCCGTCGCAGTCGTTGTCGATCGCATCGCAGAACTCCGCCGCGCCGGGGTGGATGTCGACGTTGTTGGGCTCACAGTCCTGTGCGTCGACCGTGCCGTCGTGGTCTGCGTCGTGGCGGTTGGGATCGATCTCGTAGGTGTCATCGCCGCCTGGATTGGGGTCTTTGTCGTCGTCGATCTCAGTCTCGGAGCCGCAGCCGATCAGCAGGAAGAGGAGGACCATACGCATACCCCCAGCTTAGCGTCAGAACCGCTCCCACGTCGCCTCGCGACGGGTACCGCGGTGCCAGATCGGCTAAACGGGGGCGCCAGGAGCCCCGGTGGTCCGCCTCACTCTCACCCAAGACGCCGTCGGCCCGATCGCCCGTGGCCATCCCTGGCTTTATCGCGAGGGCCTGAGCCCCGCGCGCGTGCGGCCTACCACGCCTCCGCCGGCCGGTTCTCCGGTCGAGCTGCTCGATCCCCGAGGAAAAAGAGTCGCTTTCGGCCTCATGGACGACGGCCCGATCGTCGCACGGGTGCTCTGCCGCGATCCTGAGCCCGTGCCCGCTCTGCTCAAGCGCCGCCTGGTGGCCGCGTGGGAGCGCCGTTCCTTGGTGGGGGGCGACACGAACACCTACCGGGTTTGCAACGGCGAAGGGGATCTTCTCCCCGGTGTGGTGGTGGACCGTTACGGAGGGCTCCTCGTGCTCCGCCTCTACAGCGCGGCATGGCTGCCCTACCTCGACCCGCTGGTCGAGACGCTGAGTCAACTCCCCGGGGTTGAGGCGGTGCTTCGACGCCTCGGGGTAGAGCGGGTCGACGCCAGCGAAGGCACCGAGCTCCTGTTCGGCGCGGCGCCGCCCGAGACGCTGGTGGTGAGAGAGCACGGCATGCAGCTGTTGGTGCGCCCCTACGTAGGTCAGAAAACCGGGCTGTTCCTCGATCAGCGGGAGCATCGTCGGCTGGTACGGGGGTGGGCGACGGGCAGGACCGTGCTCAACCTCTTTTCCTACAATGGGGGCTTTTCGGTCGCGGCGGCCCTGGGCGGGGCCCGGCGGGTGGTCAGCGTCGACGTCGCGGCGCCGGCGCTGGAGGACGCGCGCGAAAACTTCCGCCTCAATGGCCTCGATCCGGGTGACCACGGCTTCGAGGCCACCGACGCGTTCCGGTATCGCGGGCAGGAGGCCGACCTGGTGATCTGTGATCCCCCGTCGTTGACCCACGGGCGCGACCAGGATGCCGCCGCGCGGACGGCTTACCGGGATCTCCACCGGCACGTCGCAGGGCTGAGCCGTGAGCTGCTCGCCACCTCGTCATGCTCCGCGAGACTGAGCTTTGAACGTTGGGAAGAGACGGTGAGGGACGGTCTTCGCGGGAGCGCGCCGCTCAACGCGTGGGCTTTGCTCCATCGTTCCGCCGAGCCGCCGGATCACCCCGTGATGATCGGCCACCCGGAGGGCCGGTACCTCAAGTTCCTGCTCCTCGCCCGCCAACGCTGAGCCCGTCGCCCCGGTTGCCCCGGCGCGGGGCAGGTTCCGCCCCCGGAGTCCGCCGTCGGTGCGGCGGCGATGTCGCAGCGGCGCGCGGTGCCTCGGGTGCCGGGTCGTCGTCCGTGAGCAATATCAAGCAGTTAGGACTGTGGCACGGTTCTTGATGTAGGGGCCGGTACCTGAACTGGAGCCCCGATGTACCGCATCTTCTTTGGCCTTTCCCTGCTTTCTATCCTCGCTTGTAGCGATGCCTCCCCTCCCGAGATCCACCCGGAGGTGCCCGCGCCGCTCCGCCTCGTCGCCGGCAGCTACGACCTCGTCTTGCGCGAGCTGGTGTCATCGACGTGCCGCGGCATGGAGCTCGACGGGCTGGTCGGATTGCCGGCCGAGCTCTCGGGCGGCAATCCGGTGGAGATGAGCGTCGAAGAGTGGGAGTTCAGCGGCGGGTACCGTGGCGGGCTCCTCCGCCTGCAGGGCCGTCCCGAGCACATCGACCGTCCGGTCATCGTCACCGACGAGACGCAGACGGATGACGCTCCGACCGATTCCGACGGCGCCGCTGCGGAGCGCGACTGCGGTAGCGCTGAGGGCGACGACGAAGCAGCGCCGGGGGAGAACGATGGCGACGAGGGCGAAGATACGCGAGGCGAAGAGGACCGTCCTCGTTGCGGCACCCCGGAGCCGGCGGTCCTCGAAGCGAGCCTCGTGCTCCGGCCGCTGAGCGAAGACGAAGCGGAGGGTATGCTGAGCGTGCGTGTCGAAGGTTGTGCCTTCAACGCCCGGGTTGAGCTCCAACCGGCCCGCGCGAATCGCCCAGGCGGCGACGCCCCGCCGCCCACCGAGCCGGACTCCGGCGGCGGCTCCAGCGGCGGCTCCTGCGGCGGTTCCAGCGGCGGCTCGGGCGGCAGGGAGCCGTCCTGAAGGCAGCGTTACATGCCGCCTTTCGCGACCTGCTGGAGCGCCTGCACCGAGCGCACGATCGCGCGAACGGACGGGGCTCCGCGGTTGGCGAGGCGGACCTTCCGCTGCGGATTCACAAGGTAGACCGTACGTAGATAGCCCCCGCGTACCGCAACGGGCAAGGAGGCGCGATAGAGGCGCCCCACCCTCCCGCCGGGGTCGGAGAGCAGGGGAAAGCCCAGGCCGAGCCGTTCGGCCAGCTCGCGGTGGCTCTCCAGATCCCCAGGGTTTATCGCGAACACCTTCACGCCGAGACGCTGGAAATCGGGCAGGCACTCCTGCACCGCTTTGAGCTGCTCCGCGTCGGCCTCACCGCGATCATCGGGGTAGAAGACCATCACCGACCAATGGGGGCCGAGCCGACACCAGCTGCCATCCGAAGCCTGCAGGCTCCACTCCGGGGCATTTTCACCCTCGGGCAAGGTAGGCGGCATCACGGCGTCGCGTAGCACACGCACGAGCGGGCCAGGCAGGCGGGAGAAGACCGTTCGCAGGTTCATTCGGGCTCCAGACGGCGCACGGTACACCCCAAGCGCCGCGCCGGCCACTCCGAAGGTCACTCTCGTGGCTCACCCCGGGACGCCTCGATCTCATCCTGAAGCTCCCGCAGTCGCTCCCCCTGCGCCTTGAGCTCAGCGCGGGCCCTCGCGACCCGCTGTTCACCCTCGGCCTGCTCTGCGAGCACCTGCTCCACCTGTTGCCGCAAGCTCTGGATGAGGTCCGCGGCGCCGCTGTCGATCTGTGCGCCTATCTCCAAGAATCTGGCTTCTACCTTGACCTCGAGGCTCGCGCCCCCGTTCGCTCGGGTCGTCTCGAGCGCCTGGTCGGTCGCCTCCACCACCGCCGCCCGCACCAGAGAGGCCCCCGAAAGGCCGTGCCACAGGAGCCGCGCTGCGCCCAGCGCCGCTCCCGCCGCGAGCACGACCGGCGCTGCAACACCCGCCGCGACCAGGCCCAGGCCCAACGAGAGGTGCCAGGCCAGCGTGTTGAGCATTCCTTCGGGGCCGCGCACAGCGCCTTCCATCGCGGCGCCCACGCCGCCAAGGAGCAGGCCCCCCAGCGCGCCGATCATCCGATCCCGCGCGGAAGGGGACGCATAGTGCCCCTCCACCCGAACCCGCACGTCAGGGCGAAGGGCCTCACGGATGGAGTCCACCGCGCCCAGGAGGGCCAGGAGCCGAGGTTCAAGCGCGTTCTGGAGCGACTGAAGCTCCTCAGCGACCAGTGGCCGGAGCACCGCGGATTCCCATTGCTCCAGCTCTTCCCCGAACCAGCGGTCCACTGCTCGAGTCAGCCGCTCCTCCGCGGGTCCGCGGCCTGCAAACACCGAAACGGGCGTGAGATCGACGGCCGCCACCACCTCGGGCAGCTGCGCCCGAAGCCGGGTGATGACCTTCTCCCAAGCTTCGGTCACATGTGCGCTCAGGCGGGCGCGGTGGGTGTCCACCAGCTCCCGGATGCCGACCCGGTGCTCCTCCAGGGCGGCGAGATCGGGGGCCAGCGCGGCATAACGGGCGCTCAACGCTACGAGGGGCACGTCCAGTAGCCGTTCGTGCTCGTCGATGTATGCCCTCAGCGTCACGACGGCGCCCTCTGCCGCCGACGCGGGCCCAGACAGCTTCACCGGGAGGCGCTCTCGACCCAGGAAGCCCTCGAGCGCAGCTTCGAGGGCGATTATCCCGCTGGCCGCGAGCTCCGTCCCACCCTGGCTGCGTGCGAGCAAGGCCTGGCGCGCCGAGACCGGATGGACCCTGGGCTCCTCGCATGCCGGATCGAGCATCGGGGTCAACCAACGAGCGGTCGTCGCCTCGAGATCGGCGATGTCCGCCGGGTTACCGGCGATGGCGTCGTAGCGGTTCCAGACGAAGAAGACGTGCCTGAGCCGCTCGCCGACCTGCTCGTGCAGGAAGGCCATTTCGGTCGCCGCGAGGGCCTGCTCGCAGGACAGCACCACGATCAGCGCGTCCGAGCGCGGCAAGAAGTCGAGCGCGATCTCGCTCCGCAGGCGGTGTTCATTCAGCCCGGGTGAATCGATGATCTCGACGCCGTGGGCGAGGAGCGGGAGCGGCACCTCGACCTCGATGCGCCGGAGGCCGAGGCCCTCCTTACGTTCCTCCCGGAGGACGTAGTCGCGGAGAGCCTCGACCTCGACCTCGTAGGCCTCCCCCTGCTCGGGGACGATCCACGCCCGGGGTCGCGGGCCATGACGCAGGACGGTCAGCGCCGCTGTGCACGGTGCCACCTTGGCTGGCAGCACCGGCGCGCCGATCATGGCGTTGATCAGCGTAGATTTTCCGCGTTTGAACTCACCCACCACCATCAGGCGGAAGACCTCGCGACCGAGGGCCTCGGCCCGGAGCCTCAGATTGGCGGCCGCCCTCGGGTTTCCCGTCGCCTCCACCTGGGCCGCCAGCTCCTCGAGCACGGCGATGAGCCGGCCACGGCGTTGCTCCCACGCCTCAAAGTGCCGCATCGTCTGGCTCCTCGCCCTCGGTCCCCTCTGGCCGCTCACTCTCCGGTTGGGACGCTTCAAGCAGCGCGAGCGCCGCGCTGATCGCGTCGAGACACGCCGCCAGGAGCGCCTGTTCCTCCGCATCGGTCCCGTTGGTGAGGATCCGGCGGAGCTCCGCGCTCCAGGCCGCCAGCATCGCCGGGATCGCAGCTTCTACCTGGTCGAGCCACGCGAGGGTGGCAGCCGAGAGCTCCGTCCGGCGGAGCGCCTGCAGGTTGGACTCCTGACGACCCCGCAGGAGCCGCGCCCCTGCAATTCCTGCGGCCGCGCCAGCGGCTGTCAGCGGCGTCAGCCCGCTCAAGAGCACGAGGAGCACGCTCGCGCCGGCCAGGGCCATCGCGCCCGGATCGCGTGGGCGTCGTGGGCTTCGTTGGGACCAGTCGGCGCCGCCCATCTCCTCGGCCAGGCGCCCTCCGAGCCTGGCGCCGGGGTCGGACCCGGTTTCTTCGAGGAACAAGGCGGCGAGCTCCTGCTCCACCTTGATGATCTCTCCGCGCACCAGCGCGGGCCCGTCGGCGTTGAGTTGATCGTGGTCCAGCTGCTCGAGCCGCTGCGGGAGCTCGGTTCGCAAGGTGCCCAGACGGTCCGCAGCATAGCGGCGGCAGGCGGCCCGCGCGGCCTGAAGTCGCCGTTCGAGCGTCTCGTCGCCCTGGCGGTCACCCGCGTGGCGGAGCCGAGCCAGGTTGACGAGGCGGTCGATCCGCGCCCGACGGCGGCGCTCCTGGTCAACCCCGAGCCGCGACAGCTGCGCCGTGAGCCAGGTCACCAGCGGTGGATCCGCCTCGTCGGTCCACCAGAACACCCAGGGTGGGGCGTTGAGGCCTTCGCTCAGCGAGGCCATCACCCGGTCCAGCCGGGCCTGGAGCTCCAGGCGGTCGGGCTCGTCCAGGTCGTCCCCGCGGGTGACCACGACGGCCACCGGCCCGGTCGCGCGGGGGAGGAGCTCCTCGCGGAGCCACCGCCGCTCCCCGTCGGAGAGGAGCTGCGTCGCGCTCGTACAGAAGATCACGATGTCGGTGGCGGCCAGCTCGGCGGCGAGGTCGAGCGGGTTGTCCAGCCCGTCGAAGCCGGGGAGCTCTCGCAGCTCAGCTATCTCCAGGAGGGGCGCCGGGCCGCGGATGGTGATTGAGCCGGATGAGGCCGGAAACGGCAGGTCTTCCGACAGGAGTTTTCCGGAGGCGTCATGCAGGGTCCAGCGCTCGCCGGCGACCAGACGCACCGGGTTGGCCCGCGCGGGGATGACCTCGTGGCCGAGGAGCTTGTGGATGAGCGTGCTTCGCCCTCGACCCTTCCCGCCGGTGAAGCTCACCCGTGGCGGGACGGGCAGACTGAGCTGCGCCAGGGCCTCCCCCAGCGCACCGGGGAGCCGTTCGGCGGCAGCTCGACAGGCGTCTTCGAGGCTCGGGATCTCTGGCTTTGTGGCGGGTTCTTCGGCATCCCCAGTCTCGATCAGCGCCGCGTAGGCCCCCGACTCCACCCAGCGCGCCAGCTCTTTGGCGCGCACCACCATCCAGGGATGGCTGAGGCGGAGCTCGGAGAGCACGCGATAGACCAGGGAGACCTTGTCGTTCTGGGCCTCGGTCAGCTCGTCGTACTGGTCGAGGAAGGCTCCGGTGTTGATCTGGGAGTACAGGGCCGGCGGCGCACCGGCGACCTTTACCATGAGGCGGAGCGCGGCTTGCAGGTCCTGGTTGGCGAGGAGGCCATAGCGGTCACAGGAGAGCTCGGCGCGGCGCTGCCACTCCTGGATCGCGAGGTTCAACCCCGAGGTCAGGAGTTGGCCGGCCACCGGGACAAGGGAGGCGAAGAGGGGGAGCGCCCTCGCGACCGTGCCGTAAAGTACGTGTTGAAGCTTGATATGGCCGAGCTCGTGGCCCAACACGTACTCGAGTTCGGACGGAGTGAGCGTGATGACGCCCGGTGAGATGACCACGTAGGGACGGTCCACCCCGGCGGTGAGGGCGTTGAAGGAGCCGGACGCGAGGTAGAGCGGCGGCTGATCCACGCCGAGGCGCGCGCAGGTCTGAGCGAAAATACCGGCGATCTCGGGGAACTGTTTGTCGCTCACCCGGACCGCGCTCCCGAGCAACGCCAGCCGTTCCCAGCGTTCGAAGCCGTAGTCGAACAGCCACCGAACCAGGTCGTCGAAGCCCGCGGCGGCGCGGAGCACTGCGCCGGCGTCACGGTCGAGCGGGTGTTGGATCGCAGAAGGAGAAAGGTGAGAACAGCGACGACGGTCCATCAAGGGCTCGGAGCGGAGGGGAGAGGTCAGAGCCCGAGGGTCGAGACCACATAGTAGTACGGAGCGTAGTAGTAGTCGTTGTAGATAGCGCGGAAGCCTTCGATGTTCGCAGCGTCGCCACTGAGCATGTTGCCTCCTGCGGGCGCCGCGACGAAAAAGGGCCACCAGCCCGCGCCGCTGTCGCTTGGGTCGTACATCATCAGCGCGGGTCCGTAGCTGCTATAGCTGGCCTGGTAGCCGAAGCCCCACTGCTGGCCTTCGAGATCCACCGCGTTCATGCCTGGGATCGACCCGCAGTCACTGCCGGCGACGCTGGTCTCGGCCAGGGTCACCGAGAACTGCCAGACACAGTCGGCGCACACCGCGGTGGCGGGGGTGGCCGTGGTCATCGCCGAGAGCGCGCTGCACACGGGCTGGCTCGCCGCGACGTCCGGGGCGTAGAAGGCGTCAGGCACATAACGCGCCTGTAACCCGAAGTTTCCGAGCGAGAGCTCACCAGCGGTGGTCTCCAGCTCTGCGTACCAGAACAGCCATGCGACGCCCGTGTCGGTCTCGGCGCCCGTTGCGGTTGGCAGCTCGGTCGCCTCACCCGCCGGAAGCTCGACCTTGGTGCCACAGGCGACGAGCAGACTGAGGACAAGAAATGGGGTCATCGGCGCTCCGCGGCGATGCTACCACGTTCCCCGCGCGGAAGGCCAGATGGGTTAGCGGCTTCGGCCCGGGGAACCCGATGCGCCTCGCCGTTACCAGCGACATTCATATCGACAAGAACGGGGACGTTGCGCTCACCGCGCTGGCCGAGCGGGTGAGCGCGCTTCGGCCGGACGTCCTCCTCGTTTCGGGCGACATCGCGACGTCACCCGCGATCTACCTCCAGACCTTGCTGACGCTCAAATCGGTGGCGCCCGAGCTGCTGCTCGTCGCCGGGAACCACGACGTGTGGACGACGCCGGACGCCGCCCTCCGCGGGCTCGACTCCTTTGTCCGCCTCGAGAAGATCCTGCCGGCCCTCGCGCGGGAGGCGGGTGCCAGGCTGCTCGACGAGGCGCCGGTCGAGATCGGCGGTATCGGCTTTGTCGGCAGCCTGGGGTGGTACGACCTCTCGACGCGCGAGCGGCTCCTCGACGTGCCCGACTCGGCCTACCACGCTGGCGAGTGGGGTGGATTGCGCTGGATGGACCATCACTATGCCAATTGGTACCAGGAGGGGCACCGCCTCGACTGTGTGGCGGTAGCGGGGCTGCTCCGAGCGCGGCTCGCCCAGCACCTCGCGGGCATGACCACGCGGCGGATCGTCGCAGCTACCCATATGTTGGCCTTCTCGGAGCAGATACACCGGAAGCCGCACCCCGGCTGGAGCTTCGTCAACGCCTTCATGGGCAGCTATGCGCTCGGCGAGCTCCTACGGGCCGATCCTCGGGTGGCGCTCCATATCGCAGGTCATACCCACCTTCCCAGCGATGTTCGCATCGGCCGTCTCCGCGCGGTGGTGAGCCCGCTCGGCTACAAAGGAGAGTGGGCTGGGGCGACAGTAGAGCAGGCCGTGCGCCGCGCCGTGACGTTGATCGAGCTCTGAGGGTCAGCCGCGCCCGAGCAGCTGCCTGAGGCGCTTGAGCACGCCGCTCCCCGGCGGCGCGCGCCGGTGATAGTCGATCCGCTCCCGGGCGCGGCCGAAGTGGAAGCCGAGCTGAAAGCGGAAGGCGCCCCTACATTCTCCGCCGAGGATCCATCCGTCGGAGAGGAAGCGCACGGCGGCCCCCGAGAGCTCGACCGCATGGTCCGCGCCGCTCAAGTGGAACGGGATCTCCACCAGCTCGTCGATTTCAAAGACAAGCTCATCGGTGGATTCACAGTCCGGTATCTGTTTGTGTACGAATATCGGCATCACCGGCGCGATCCCTCCCCGGTTGAGCCAGTCGATGAGGCCGCCCGCGGCACGGCCACCGAGGCCGCGGAGCGCCTGATTGGGCGCGAAGGCATGCCCCAAGCCACGGACAAAAGCTTCAGAGCTGAGCGCCTGCTCTTCGGACCAGGACGCTCGGAGGACGAGGCGACCGTCGATGACCAGGTCGATCTCGCTGCCTCCTGGGCCCGCTCGGAGGTCGGTCTTGGCAAAACGTTTCGGGAAGCCGTAGAACTCGCGCCCGAGGGTGATGGCGAGGTAGTTGTCGGGGTACATCTCGGGGCTGTAGAGGCCTGCCACCCTGCCGTCAGCGATGCACGGGATGAACGGGGTTGTCTCGTGATAGCTGAAGGCCCGGCCAGCGGACCGGGGGTTGAGCGAGCGCACACGCTCGAAGAAGTTGAAGGTGAGGAGGTACCGGCCTTCAAGGTTGGGGATCAGCTCCACGCCGCGGGGCAGCAGGTGGCGGAGCCGGCCGGGCTCGTCCTGCATGACGAAGGCGTACATAGGGTAGGGATCGGTGACATAGGGCCCGGCGATGAGCCTCGCGTTGGGGGCGGCGAAGAAGTCCTCAAAGTGTTTGAGGAGCGCGATGTTCGTGCGCTCCTGGTCCCGCAGCTCGCCTTGTAGCCAATCGATGACGTTCCGGTCGAGCACCGTAGAGAGGTCGAGGAGCTGGTCGACCGCTGTGACGGGCAACACCATGGTCTCCACGTCGGAGAAGGCGACAAATCCTTCGTCGGGAACGGGCCGGCCGCCCCCTTGGCGGACGAGCACATCCGAAAGGCCCAGCACCGTAGGCGCCCGCGCGATCGCGGTGAGTCGGTCCTTGCGAGTGATCGCCACTTCTCCGCGGAGAACCACGAAAAGTTCGTCACGTTCTCCGCCAGCGGGGGAGAGGACCTCTCCGGCGCGGTAACGGCGACTGCGCACCACCTCCAGGAGCATCGTGACCGTCTCCGGCTCCAGGCCTGCGAATAGCGGAAGCCCGAGCAAGGTGGCGCGGTCGTGATTCATGCGGCGCCTTCTAACGTGTTCGACGACGAGTACGTCGTCGGTCAGCGACAATCATCCTTGGAGGCGCTTATCTCCGACCCGGCTCCTCGACACACCAGAGGCGCCACGCCGCCCGCCAGGGTACCACGACTGGAGAGGCGCAGCTCGTGACAGTCGGATCGCGCACCAATGCTTCGGGGGCTGACCAGGTGCGCCCATCGGCGCTGTTGAGCCGGACCGGGCGCATCCCGCCGTCCACGGGCGCCTGTCCCCACAGCCATACCCCGCCCGCGTGGGCCAGGGGGAAGGGCACCGTCACGCCACCGACGATCACGCGTTCGGTCTTCTGGCCGTTCACCTCCGCGATCTCGACGATCTCGCTGTGGCCACGGGTCGCGTACACCCGGAGCTCGCCGTTGAGCCAGACTGGCGCCACGTCAACGAGGCCCCGTCCGGTATACCACAGTTCGGCCTTGCCATATTCGGCGGCGTGCGGCCGGAGCTGTCGCGTGCGCACAAGCCGGGTCTCCCGCTGGCCCTGCCCAGGATCTCCTGTCCCTTCCGCCTGTACGAACCATAGCTCCAGCCCATCTGGCCCCATCACGAGCTGCGGATCGATGAGCGCCGTGCCGGGCGCCTCCACCGAGAGCCGGCGGGTGGCCCACGACAGGCCGTCCGGGCTGACCAGGGTCGCGACGAAGAGGCTCGGAAAACGTTCTTCCCACCAGGTCGGCGGCGTGGCGGGTAGGCCCGTGATCAGCACTTCGTCGTCCGAAACAACCGCCCCCAAGCTCGAAAATCCACCGGCGATCGCGGGCCCGGTCCGGGTCCAGCTGTGCCCGTCAGGGGACTGGTACCCGTGGACCAGGAAGGGCGCTTTCGCCTCCAGCAGCCCGTCGAGGGAGCCGTGACAGCCCAACGCGGAATACAGCAGCCACCAGGCCGGATTCATTCGCTGCGCCGCTGCCGGGCGGCGTCCAGCACCGCCTCATAGCTCCGCCACGCGTTGGCCCAGGTCAGGGTCTCGACGTACGCGCGCCCCTCCCGGCCCAGCCGCTCGCGGAGCGCCGGATCGGCGGCGAGCCGCAGCATCTGCTCCCGGAGGGCCACAGGATCGTCGCCCGGCACCGGAACGCCCACTCCGCCGGTCGCTTCGCGGATCGCGGGTTGTTCGCTCCAGATCACCGGACGCCCCGCCGCCATCCCCTCCACCGCCGCAAAGCCGAAGCCCTCCACCATACGGGTTGGAAAGAGCACCACGTGGGCGGCCTGGTAGTGGGGCACCAGATCCGGCACGTCGAACGCAAAGCGAACCGGGAGCTTGAACGCCTGGAGCCGGAGCTGGTCGGCGTACATGGGGTCGGCGATCGCGCCCGCGATCTCGAGCTCCAGGCCCGCGCGCTGGTCCGGGCGCATGCGGCCGAAGGCGTCGAGCGCCACATGTTGGCCTTTACCCGACAGGATCCGCCCGGGTACGAGGAAGCGGAGTGGCGGAGTAGCGGGCGGAGGGGTCGCGGCGAAACGTTCGAGGTCGACGCCGTTATGCACGACGTGGACGCGCTTGGAGATGCCGTGCTGGGCGAGGGCCTCCTGCGTCGCGCGACTCACGGCGACCACCGCGGCGGCTCGTCGGCATTGAAGGCGGTAGAACTGTTCGCGAATCAGCGCTCCGATGCCGCGGCCCGCCTGGCCGAAGTTGAGGTCGTGAACGATGACGACCGTCGGAGCTTCGCCAAATACGAGCTCGACTGAGTTGGAGAGGATGGCGTCAGGTTGGAAGCGGCGCACCTCCTCGCGAGCGGCAGCGTACATCCGCGCGTGGGCCACCCCGGCCGGCACGCCCCGCAGGTCCACTGCGACGGCTTCGGAGGGCACCCGCTCTCGCGCCCCCCGGAAGCCCACCACGAGGCGCACCTCGTGGTGTCGCCGAGCTTGGGCGTAGAGGCAGGCAAACACCGTCTCCGTGCCGCTGAGCACATCCGGCGGATACCGTCGCGCGACGAGGAGGAGCTTCATCCGGCCGGGCAGGTTCCGGCGCCCGCCTGGGCCGTCGCCGCGTCTTCGTTGAGCAGGCGCTGGCGCTCGTCGGCCGAGAGGCAGAGGCTGGTGGTGCCACGAAGGGCGGCGCGTAGGCCCTCGATGGTGGTGGGCCAACGCCACGAATTTCCGTCCGCATCCACAGCGAGGATTGCGTCCCCGGCGGGGGTCCACGCGGCGTCGAGCACGAAGGCGTCGGCGTCAATCCGAACCGGCACATCGCCCCCTTTGACGGGCCAGATCCGCGCGGCGCCGTCCTCGCCCCAGGTCAGCACCTCCTGGCCGTCCGGGCGGAGACGGGCCCCCAATACAAGCCCGTCGTGCTGACCCAGCGGAGACAATGGGGCCCCCGCGACGCTCGTGAGGAGCCGCCCGTCCTCGAGGTGCACGACGAGCGTGCCGCCGTCGGCGCTCGCGGCGACACCACGTAGCTTGGAGCCGGTGATCTCGAGGTCGAGAAGGGCGCCGCCACCCGAGCGGGGCACCCGGAGCAGCCGGGTCTCGGCGCCCACAATCACGCTGTCGGCGGTGAGATCGATGTCGTAGGCCTGCCCGTTGACGACCGTGAGCCCTTCGGTCGCGGCGGCGCTCCATAAGCGGACGCTTGTGCCGTCGGCGACGACGAGGTCGCCGTTGTTGTCGAGGACCAGATCGGCCACCCCGGCGGCGGGAACCCTCCTCCGCTCAGCGCCCGTCGCGCTGTCAAACATGCCCACCTCGCCGGTCCGAAGCACGTAGGCCAGGAGCGTTCCGTCGGGTGACCAGGCGACCCGACGTGGGCCGCGGCAGGACTCCTCACACACGAGCCCGGGAGCGCCATCCGGCAGGGACACCGCGGGTTCACCCGTGAGGCGCAGCGAGGTGCCGCCGCCGCTTTCGCCCAGCAGGAGGGCGCGTTTTCCGTCAGGGGCCCAGACGCTGTCGTCGAAGCTGCCAACCGCCTCGCGCGTGACCCCGCTGACGTCGCCTCGGCCGAGGACTCCGCCCGGGAGCGCCACCATCACCGCCGAGCCGTCGGTGTTGACCTGAACGGTGAGGGGCGCCGGATCGCCTGGCCAGCGGACGGTCGCGCGCGCGGGCGCCGGATCGATCCACCACCAGCGGCTCCCCGAGCGCGCCATGAAGTATTCGCCGTCGCCGGTATAGAAGGCGGAGGTCCAGGCCTCGGCCTGCGTGTAGACCGGCCGAGGGGCCGCCTTTCCGCGGAAGGGCACATAAGAGAGCTCCTTTCGGCAGGCCGTGGCCGCCTCCAGGCCGGCAGGGTGCCAGGCGAACACGGGCGCGTCGACCGTGCCGGGCTTCGCACAGGAGACGTCGGCCGAGTCCCGCATGCCCTCGCCCCAGCCAAAAATGCGCATACGACCGGCGTCTCCCTCGCCACTGAGCGCGAGCCCTCCGCCGCTCCGGCCATCGGCGCTCCAGCCTACCCGGACGGTGCCGGGCTCCTGCGCCTGCCCGACGATCTCGTGCCGCGAACGCCACTGCCAGGTGAACACGCCGGCGTCGCCGCGTGCGCTCCGGGCGGCCGCGATGGTGGTTCCATCGGGCGAGAGCACGAGATCACGCACGCGCCCCGGGGGCATCTCCTGGATCCCAAAAGGATCGCCGAGGCTGCCCGGACGCCAGGCCGCAGTACAACGATCCGAGAGCGCGCCGCCCCGACCGCAAGGATAGGCAAAAACCGCGTCGCCCGCGGCGGTTCCGCCGATGAGGTAGGGTGAGTCGACGTCGAAGCTGTGGCTCTTCTTGGGATTGAGCACGCTGAAGGCGTGAAGCCCGTCGGCTACCGACGCGAGCAGAGTGCGGCCCTGGGCGGCGAAGGCCAGCTGCTGCACCGAAGCGCCGAGCGCAGGGGTGCTCTGGACTTCACCGCCGTCAACCGGCCAGAGGTGGATCATGGTGTCGGCGGCCGCTACGGCCACCCGGCCGGCCTCACAGAGCAGCCCGGTCACCGGCATCGCGACCCGGGCAAGATCGAGCGGTACCCGCGTCACCTCGCGCGGCCACACCCGCAGGAGCCCATCGGGGTCGACCGTCGCCACCGAGCCGTCGGGGCAAGGGGCGGCCCGTTCGGCCGCCCAGGACCGTACGAGCACCGGAGAACTCAGGGCACGAACCGCCTCTTGAGCCCAACCAGGCGCCGCGAGCGGGTCCTTCACCTCGAGGAGCAGCAGCGCGGCCGTGGTCGGCGCCGTCTCGAGCCAGTTCCGCGCCATTGCGAGGCGGCGGGCGTGTTCAGGAGACGTGTGCGGGCCGTTCGCGACCGCGAGCTCGCGCGCCTGGGAGTCGTCGAGGACCTTGTACAAGGCGGCGCTACCGAGCCCGGTGAGCGCCAGCACCAGCGCGAGCAGCACGACCCGCACTGCGATACCGGAGCTTGAAAGGCCTGCTTCGGTGGCCCGGCGGACCGTGGACGGCCCGGCGCTCGGGGTCGCGCCGGCGGTGGGCTGGGGTGCGCCGGTCTCGTCGGCCCGGCGTTCTGAAGTGCGGCTGCTGGGGGTGCCTCCCGAGGGCGGTGCTGGGATGGAGGGGGTGGAGACGGTCGGCCCGAGGCCGAAAGGGGGCGGCGGCAAGAAGGAGGAGGTCGGGAGGGTCGGCTCGAGGCCAGACGGGGTCGGCGGCGGGAGGGCCGCACGGAGACGGCGATTGGCCTCGGCAGAGAGAAGGTCTGTCCAGTCTTTCAGGGCAGCGTCGGCCTGACGGGCCTCGTCGGGGGTGAGGCCAGGCACCGTCGTGCGCTCCCCGCTCCGTCGCCGCCGGTTCCCGAGCACGGTGTGCAGATGTGCCGCCGCCTTCTGGGCCTGATCCGTCACTTTTTTCATTGCGACGGTGAGTGCGTCGGGTAGACGGGGGTCGGACACCTCGAGCGTGCGCTCCTCGGCGTCGCCGAGAGACTCTTCAACCAGGCCAGTGGCGACCGCAGCGTCGATTACTGCGGAAAAACGGTTTGCAACCTCACTGTCTGCCGGTAGAATGGTCCAGTCGGGCACGCGTGAGCGGTAGCCTGCTGCACGGTGGCGCGGGGCGGCGGCGAGCACCGCGAGGAGGAAGCCGGTCATGCGCCCCGAAGGGTCCTGGCCGGGGGGGAGCGGACCGCCGAGCCGGCGGATGGCGGAGCTCAAGAGCCCGGTCGCCGACGCGCCAGGTGAGCCCAGCTGCCGGGTGGCGCGCCGCTGCCAGAGCTCGTCGACCATCGCCTGGAGGAGGGGCAACGCGCCCGCACGACCGTCGAGCGCCTCGACAATTCCGTTCACGAGGGGCTCGGGCATCACCATCCCGGCGCGTCGGACCGGCACCACCAACGCGTCGCGAAGGTTCCGACCTCGAAGCGGCTCGAGGCGGTGGATACGCGCGGGAGAGATCGGCGTGCCGGATGTAGGAACGTGGTCAAGGGCGTCGAGCACCGCGGGCAATACCGCCGAACGGACCACGAGCAGCACGACCAGGCGCAGGTCCGGCCGGGTGGTAGCCTGCAGCAGGTCTTCGAGGCCGATCCCCAGGCCTCGCCCCACGATCGTCACGGCGTCCACCACCGCGAGGACCGAACGATCATCATCGGCGTCAAACCAGTGTTCCGGCTGCACGGCGTCCGCGTTGTCAAACCACAACGCCCGCCATCGTGAGGCGTCTGCGCGGTACTGACACATGAGCCCTGCTCGGACAAGCGAGCTTTTCCCTGATTTGGAGGCGCCATGGAGCACGATGAGCCGAGAGCGGTCCGAGGGGGCTGTAGGGAGCACGAGCTCGTCGATCGCGTTGGACAGGTCGCGGATGTCCTCATCTCGTGCGGCGAAAAGTCCATGATCCTGCTCGCGGTAGGCGCCCTGGCCCGGGTGCGAGCGGCGCACGAAGGGACGCGCGTGCCAGGGGGTGTCCGAGTTGGCGTGGAGCTGGACCAGGCCCGCCTCGTCCCGCATCGCCGTGCGCGCGAGCGCAAAAGCCTCCTGGATCGAATGGGCCTCTTCGAGGATCGCCCGGTAGAAGGTCTCCAGGAAGACGCCGGCGGACGTGGGACCGAACACGTTGCGGCACACGATCACGTAGGGAACGCCGATCCGGAGCAGCGGACTCACGATCGCCTGCACCTCGTCGCCCCCCAGCACGGTGGCGGGGCCTGTGGCCACGGTCAGCAGGACCACTCGTAGATGGGGCACAAAGGGCGCCAGACAGCCGGCCAGCGCCGTGCCGTCCGCGACGCCGTCGAGCAGCCGGATGCCGCGCGGACCCGCGCCGCTGGGGCCCCGGGGGCAGAGCAGCTGCAGCACGTTGATCGGCGATCCCGATGCCGAGAGTCGGGTGCGAAGCCCGTCGAGCGTGACGCCCGCGAGCTCCTCGAATCGGACGGTGGGATCGTCGAGCGCGTCGACCGCCTTGCGGGCTGCGAGGCTGTGCTCCGCGTGGGGTAGGCCACCGCCGCCCGGGTCGGCCCAACCGACGAGCACCCGCCCGCCCTCTTCCACCGGGTCATTGCTGATGGCCAGGCTACGCGAGGGGGAAGCGCGTTCGTCGTCGATCGCCTCGTACCGGAGCACCACGCCCGGCGTGCGGGAGAGGGGAAGATCGTCAGCTTGTAGAGGCATGACCTCCCACGGGAGCCCGTACAGGGAGCCCGAGGACGCCCGGAGGTGTACGTGGATAGGGCGGCGCGCGTAGACCGCCTCCTGCAGCGCGGTGCGCGCGCGTAGGAGCCCGCCTTCGTAGACCCATACCGCCATCAGGTCGATCAGGTGGGCCTCGGCCATGTCGTTCCCGGCCTCGTTGAGGAGCGCGCCAAGTTCGGCCTGATCCGCGTCGCTCCACGCAAACTCGCAGGCCCCGCACACGTCGTCCCACAGTCTGACCCGGTATCTGCGACGCCGCTCTCCGACCACGCTCCGGCCGGAGGCTTCGTCCTCCCGCTCAATGAAGATGTCGATCCTGAGAGGCTCGGTCACCCGCGGGCCCTAACCAGAATCTCCACTTTCGTCCCTGGCGTCGGCCGGCGGAAGTGTTGACGCTGCTTCGGGCGGTTACCCTAGCCGGATGATGTGGCTCACCCTGATCGCCGCGACGCTCGCGGCTCCCGAGGTCGCCGTGGTGGGCGTCCACCTCTCCACCTTGGGCGAGGCCGAGTCGGCGGCGGCGGCCGAGCGGATCGCGGCCGCGTTGGAGGGGAATGGCAAGGTGCGCGCGGTCGCCCCGGACGACGTGGCGCTACGCATCGCGGGCCGTCAGGACCTGGTCCTCAACCAGTACGCCCTCGGTCCCGGCCGGGAACGCCTCACGGAGGGCCAGTTTCTCTATGATCGAGCGGAGACGGACGCCGCGCTCCCGGTGTTGGCCGAGGCGGTCGCTTCCTTACGCGCCGGCCTCGCGGTCAGCCCTGATCCGCGGAGCCTCCAGGACGCGCTGGTGTTGACCGGCCTCTGCGAGCTCGCGTCGGGGAACGAGAGCCGCGCGCGCACCGCCTTGACGTCGTCGTTGGTGCTCGATCCCGACTGGCAGCTTGATCCGGTCCGTTACCCGCCCTCCGTCCTCTCCCTCTACGACGACGTTCGGGCGGAGGTCACCGGGCGCCGCCCAGCGCGCCTTACCGTCACCACCAGCGCGACGGAGCCCGCTACGATCTTCGTGGACGGCCGCCTGATCGGCCCTGCCCCGCAGTCCGACATCTCGCTCCCGCCTGGCGAGCACGAGGTGCTGCTACGCGGGGAGAGCGGGGACAACGCTCGCTCGCGCATCACGCTTGACTCCGGAGAGGTCCGGCAGACACAGCTCGATCCTGGCCCGCCCACCCTGGGTGATGCTGGCGCGGACGATTCGAGCCGAAGCCGTCACACCCGGGAAATTTACCAGGCTCTAGGCGCCTATCTCGACGAGGCCACCGTACTGCTCGCGGGTGTCTCCGCCGACGGCAAGGTCATGCTCCAGCTCTACTCCCCGCGCGCGGGGACCTTCTCCAAGCCGCTCACCGCCGATGCCGGCGAGGATCCGGTCGAGACCCTCGTGGACCTCGCTGCCGGGCTCTCCGGCTACCTCGAGCCCAACGGGACAATCGCGAGCAACCGGGTGAGCGCCCAGGTCGTAGCGCTCGACGTCAATCACAATCCTACCTTGCTCCACCTCTTGTTCGCGACGCCGGAAGAGGAGTTCGTCGAGGCCTCTCGTCGGCCACCTTGGTGGTTATGGGCGGGTATCGGCGGGGTCGCGGTGGCCGCCGGCGGCGTCACTGCTGTGCTGCTCAGTCCCGACCCCGAGCCCGCTACCACTACGGGCACCATCGAGATCGCGATCCCCTGAACGGCGCGTGATCCGGTAGAGGACCGCCAGGGTATCGGCGCCTTGGGTCATCCTCGCCACCTGCACCGCCTCGAGCCCCTCAGAGGCGGCGATCCGCTGGACCTCTCGGGGGTCGGGGCGCCAGTTGTATATCAGCGGCGCGCTGGCGAGAACGCTCAGATAGTGGGCGCCTTCGGCTCGCCTCAGCGCTGCGGCGCCCGGAGGCTGGTCGGCGGTCCGCGTGGTGAAGGCGGCCCACGTGTGGATGAGCTCAACCTCCGGGAGCCCCAGCTCCAACGCGCCATAGACCTCGTAGTCGGAGGTCACGAGTCGCCGGGCGCCCGAAGCGGTCACCATCCGGGCGAGGGCGCGCTGACCTCCGCGGGTGAAGCTCGGCGTGTGGATGCTACGGAGCGCGGAGTCGGTGTGGATCAGCTGGCGGGCACCGGCGACGAGCGTAGGGCCGACCAACAGGAGCGCGAAGATGGCGCGCCCGACGCCCCGGGGTGGGGTGATGGTCGCCGCGAGGCGCTCAGCGGCGAGGCAGCCCCAGATCGTCAGGTAGATCGTGCACTGGGCGAGATGGTGCAGATCGCGGTTCAGGAGCGTGAGGAAGCCGAGCTGGAGTGGCGTGGCGATCGACAAAAAGCGTAAGAGAGCAGACTGTTTGTTCTTGATGGGCCGCGCCCACTCCAGGCCCGTTCCCGCCACGAGCACCATCCAGCCGAGGTTCCGGAGCACGGACAGGGGCGGCCCCGCGGGCGCCCCGTAGGCGTCGTGGAAGAAGCCAAGGGGGTTCCCCAAGAATCTTGGGACGTTCCAGAGGCTCTCCCGGTCCAGGCTGCCCGCGCCGAGCCGGGTGAGCTGGAGCGCCACGCTGTCATGGCTCAACAGGCTCATGCCGGCAAAGTGGTGGTGGAGCGCCGCGATCACCAGCGGGCTCACCAGGATGAGCGGCGCGCCGATCAGCACGGGCCACGAGAGGGGGCGGGGCGGCAGCAGGCGAGCGCGGTCCCAGCGGGTCAGGACCACGGCGAGGCCGACCGCGCCAAGCGTGGCTACAAAGGTTGCTTTAGCGAGAAGCCCGAGTCCGATGCCCGTCGCGAGGGCGAGGCTGCCGTGGGTACCGCCGCGCCAACGCCGGCTCCACACGGCCCAGAGCACGAGCAGGCTGGCCGCCTGGAGGAGCACTTCGGTACCGCCCAGCACCTTCCGGTAGAATACGAAACTCCAGTCGGTCGCGAGCCAGAGGCCTGCCAGGCCCGCGACGATAGGCGAGGCGTTGAACATCAAGAAACGATGGGTCAACCAGAGAAGCACGAAGCCGAGGCCCACGCCGGTCCACGCGCCGTACTCCGGCCCGAGCGCCACCGTCACCAGCCGGGCGGGCCAGTCCGCCGGCCCGCCCGTGTAGGCGTTCACCGCGAGCGGCAGGCCCCAAAGCGTCTCGGTCGGGCGGGTCTCGCGCGCCAGAAAAGGACCGAGCTGGTGCTCGACGGGGGCCGTGCCGGGCACCCGTTCGACGTGCGGCGGCGTCGCGGCCCAGCTCGCCGCGACCTCCCCCACCACGCCCACCTCGGTCGCGGTGGTGGCCGCGAACAGCAGGTAGAGCAACAGGGCGGCGAAGAGCGTCGGGCGCATGCGTCCTTGCTAATCGTTGTGGGCGTCCTGCGTCCCGCCCCTTCCCGATCGGCGCGCTGCGGCTATACTGGTTGGGAGTCACCCGAACCCGGAGGAGCGATGGGTCACACACGCCGCGAAGAAGGTGAAGATTGGCTCGGTGAGCTTCGCCGGCGCCTCGCCGGTTGGCTCGAGGCCCTGGCCGAGCCCAAGCCGGTGCCCGTGCCGGTGCGCGTGCGCCGCCGTTAGGGCGCGTAGCTCCGCGATCCCGTTCGTCTCGCGTCTCTACTTTCGGCCCATTTGACGGGTCGAGGCCCAAAAACCAGAACCCCCGCCTGGGGCGGGGGCTCCTTGTCCGTGCCGGAAAACCGGCGCGACGCTCAGCTACCGGCGGTGGTGGCCGCGCTGTCAGAATCGCCGCCCTTGTCGGGGCAGCCGGCGATGCCGAACACAGCGATGAGCGCGAAGACGAGCTTGAGAGCCTTCATGGTATTTTCTCCTCATTGGACCGGGGGGCGCCCGGGGTTTCTCTTGCGGTTCCCCTTGTGGGGCGAGCTCCAGCCTGAGGCCCAGGCCAAGCGCGGTGAATATTGTCCGAGTCGGCGCCGCTGTCAAGGGCCAGTCCCGCGGCGCGAAGATCTCGGCTCCGTTCTCAGCGTGAACTTCGGCGACGACGGCCCGAAAACATGAGGCCCGTCAGCAGTACGAGGCTGGCCGTCTCGGGGCGCATCCCGCCGCATTCGCCGCAGCCGGTGAGCTGAAGCGCGGGCAGCAGCTCCTTGGTGTCGCAGCCCTCGTCCACGACCGTGTCGCAGTTGTTGTCGACGGTGTCGCCACAACGTTCCGCGAAGGTGCCGGCGACCGTGCTCATCAAGTCGTCGCAGTCGGTGCCTCCC
Organism: Deltaproteobacteria bacterium; assembly: GCA_947486185.1. Lineage (GTDB taxonomy): Bacteria > Myxococcota_A > UBA796 > UBA796 > SXON01 > CANKTH01. The sequence continues at coordinate 21,153 of CANKTH010000032.1, read as the reverse complement.
GAGGTCGCCGATGGGTCGCCGTCGCGATCCACGTCGTAGTTGTCGGAGCCCGTACAGTCCTGGTCGATGAAGTCGTCGGGGATGTCCACGGCGCCCGCGTAGATGTCAGGATCGTCGTCGTTGCAGTCGCCCTGGGCGGGCGTCACGCCGTCACGATCACGGTCCACCATCAGGGTGTCCTCGTCCACGAGGCCGTCGCAATCGTTGTCGAGCCCGTCGGTCTCCTCGTCGGCGGCCGGGCTCACGAAGGAGTCGTTGTCGTCGCAGTCACCGTCGCTGTCCAGGTAGCCGTCGCCGTCATCGTCATTGCCGGTGGCGTTGTCGTCCTCGCCGTCGCAGTCGTTGTCGAGCCCGTCGATCCGATCATCCCGGCCGCCGGGGTAACGCTCGGGGTTGTTGTCGTCGCAGTCGCCCGAAAACTCGCTGAATCCGTCACCGTCGTCGTCCGACGCCGCGGTGCCCTCATCGATCGCGTCGTCGCAGTCGTTGTCGGCCCCGTCGATCAGCTCGGAGGCGCCGGGGTAGCTGGCCCGGTTGTGCTCGTCACAGTCGACATCGTTGAAGTAGCCGTCCCCGTCGAGGTCTTCGGGCGCGGGCGCGGGTTCGCCGGTGTCGTCGGCGGGGGTGCCGGTGTCGTCGATGGAGACCGCTCCGTCGTCGACCTGGCCGTCACAGTCGTTGTCGCGGCCATCGGCGTACTCGGTCGCGCCCCAGTAGGTGTCCGCGTTGTGGTCGTCGCAGTCAAAGAGTACGGGAACACCGTCCCCATCGAGGTCGGTCCAGTCGTTCTGGCTGCCGCCGAAGGCGCCGAGGTCGGCCGTGCCGCCGGTCGCGTCGCTGCCGCTGCCCGCGTCGATCATCGGAGAGCCTGTCGCTGGCCGGAGGTCGAGCGCAAAGAGGCTCGTCGCGGCGGCGTCCCAGGCCACGAACTCCGGATCGACCGCATCCGTGCTGTTCAACACCGTGCTCCCGCAGTCCCGTGTCGTGGCCGGGTTGACGATGCCGTTGGGGAAGGTCGGCGTACCGCCCGCACAATATACCGGGTCGTCGTCGGCATGCAGTACGCCGTTGGTGAAGGTCAGGTTCGCCCCGACCACGAGCCCATAAGACTCACCCACCGCGAGGTTGTTGCTGAACACGTGGGAGGCGTTCTGTGACCGGAACCCGTACTTGGAGTTGATGGAGATGCAGTTCTGCACCGTGGCGACTTCGCTGCCGGCTACGGCAAAGCCGACGCTCGCCGCGCCCATCGCGATGCTGCGGCGGAAGGTCGGGTTGCCGGTGTTGGCAATGAAGGCGTGAAGGCCGGCGTTGAACACCGCGACCTCCTCGATCACCGGACTGGCGTCGCTGGCAAAGACCCCGTACGACCCGGGGTTGTAGATCATCAGCTCACGCAGGTTGGCGCTGCCGGAGACCGAGACCGCGGTCACGGGAGCGGGGTTGAAGCTGAAGCCTTCGACGCTGCCGGTCTCGATGTAGACTGGCGATGAAGACACGATGTTGGTGACCGCGGGACCGTCGACGGACTTCAGGTAGATGGTGCGGCCGCGCAGGTCGATGACGTCGGCGTAGGTCCCGGGGTGGACCCAGATGGTGTCGCCCGAACCCGCGATATCGAGTGCGGCGGTGATGGTGGCGTAGGTCTGGCCCGAGCCGACGTTCAGCTCGGCGGCCCAGAGTGAAGCCGACAAGAGGAGGGCGTAGAACATCGGCGGAGCGTAACCCCGGATCCAGCGGGTCCGCCCCACTCACACGTGAGCGGTTGGTAGACTCCGCGGCCTCTCCGACGCGGCTCTGGTCGGATTGACACCCGGCCTCGGCTACGCTACGCGCCGCGCCGCATCGTGTCCGCCCTCCGCGCCAGTCTCCGGTCGCTCCTCACCCCCTTCAACCTGGTGGTGGCCGCCGCTCAGATCGTGCTGCTCGGCCTGTTTCTCGTGGACTGGAAGCTGCCGGTCGTTGTGATGGCGGCTATCCTCATCACCATCGTGCTCCTGGACCGGCCGGTGGTGGCGGTGGCGATGATGCTCGCTGCGCGGCTGATCTCCACCGGTTCGATGTCCTTCCTGAACGTCGGCGGGATCACCATCGGTCTGTTCGAGCCGGTCTTGCTCTATGCTCTCGTCGCGCTGGGCCTCCGCGCGGTCTTCACGCGGCACAAGCTCTGGAGATGGTGGCCATGGCAGCTGGTTTTCGGCGCGATTTTGCTTTGGCGGGTGGCCGGCTTGACCTGGAGCCTGACCATCACCGAGGGACTCAAGGACTGCATCACGTTGTGCGTGGTCATCGCGACCTCAACGGTGATCATGGCGTTCCTCGAGACCTGGGAGGACGTCAAGCTGGCGATCTACTTCTGGATCGGCGCCTGCGTCCTGATCGGCATCCTGGCAATCTTCGGGGATCTGCTCGGCCTCACCGACTACTCGTCCACCTGGAAGGCGGCGTCGCGCGGGGGCCGTGAGACCGGGCTTGGCCAGCAGCCCAACTGGTTCGCGATGAACCTCATGTTCGTCATCATCCCTGCCGCGGCGATGGCGCTCATTCAAAAAGAGCTTCTTCTCCGCTGGGCTTTCCTGGTCGCAACCCTATTCATCTACTTCACCACCATGACCAGCGGCAGCCGCGGCGGCGCCTACTCGGTGGTCATCGGCGCGGGCATCGTCGCGCTGGGCCAACCGCTCTTCCGGAAGTGGGCGATCCGTTTTGGCGCCTTGGGCTTCGTGATGTTCCTCATCGCCTGGTTCGGCAACCTCGGGGACATCGGCAAGGGGCTCAACCGTATTGTCCTGTCGTCGAGCTCGATCCTCGAGGGCGATGTGCGTGGGATGAATTGGGCTGCGTGCATCCAGATGTTCGTCCACACGGACGGTCTGGGTATCGGCACCGGTGGTTACGTCGCCGCGCTCAAGACCTACTCCTGGTGGCTCTACAACTCGGTCTATCGATACCCGCACGGGATCTTCTGGTCTGAGATGAGTCATGGCGGAATCATTGGGGTGATCCTGCTGTTTACGCTTGTAGGTGTCATCGGCAAGATGTCGATGGACACCATCCGGATGGCCCGTGGCACCGAGGCCGAGCCGCTGGCTTGGGCGATGCCCGCGAGCATGGCCGGCTATTTTGCCTGGTCCTTTGTGGAGTTCGAGCTCGACGAGAAGCCCTTCTGGGAGTGGCTCGCGGTGTACACGGCGCTCCACCTCGTGCTGCGTAAGGTCCACGCCGAAGGCAAGAAGCTGCCCGAGTGGAAGCTCGGGAGCGGAGAGGCGTGAGCGGAGTGGACGCCGGCTTATGGGCGTTGGCGGTCGTGCTTTTCGCACTCGCACTGTGGTGGGGGCGGCCTCGGCCGCGACGCTACTCGGCGCTCTGGCTCTACGAGGCGGTCCGTGGGGCGCGTCGAGGGGTCGTGCCGGTCTCACGGGGGGACGAAGAGCCGCTCCCCGCGGCGTGGTTGGGGGCCGGCACCGACTGGGCCCGGCTCACCGGCGATGACCCGGCGGTCAAAGCGGCCTTTGAGCGGCGCTTCCGGGACGTCTGCCTGGTGTGGTTCGAAGAGCCGGCGCTCCCGTTGTTGGGCCTCGAGCAGAGGGTCCTGGCAACATCCGCCCTGGAGCCGGGTCAGGAGGCCGCGCTCGACACGCTGCTCCCCCGACCGTCTACGCGGCTGATCCTGGCCGCCCGACGTGAGGCAGGCCCGCTGATTCACCGGCTCCACAGCCTACCGGGCCTGCGCGATCACGTCGTCGCGGTCGTGCTGATCGGGCCCGAGTTGTCGCACGAGGGCGAGTGGCTGGCGGCGCATTTCACCCACGTGGAGCTCGACACCGAGCTTGATCGGGTGGTGCCCTGGCTCGTCCTGCGAGTGGGCACGGACGCGGAGTCCCAGCGACTCGTCGAGCCCGCTCTCCCGGATACCGGGCGTCGTTCATTCGAGATCATCGATCTTGGCGCCGTGGCCGAGGCCCAGCTCGATCCGGAGCAAGGGCTCACCTTGAGCCTCGTCCTCGCGGGCCTGCGGGGGTCCTGAGTGAGTAGCAGGCGCGTCGCGGTCCTGATTCCGGCGCTCAACGAAGAGCTTGCCTTGCCCCTGGTGTTCTCCGACCTCGCGGCCATGGTGCTCCCGGGCGTGACGCTGGAGGTCTGCCTGTGCGACAACGGCTCGGCGGACCGCAGTGTCGCGATCGCCGAGGCTGCGGGAGCGCGGGTCACCCGGGCGATGGTACGGGGCTACGGCAACGCGCTCCTCGCGGGAATCGCCGCGCTCCAGGCGGATCCCCCCGACGTGGTGGTGGTGATGGACGGGGACCACTCCTGCGCGGCGACGGATCTCGGAGCGCTGCTTTCCCCGATCCTGGAGGGCCGCGCGGACCTCGTCCTGGGTGAGCGGCTGACCCTTGGCGAGGCGGCGGGCCTGACCGCGACCCAACGCTGGGGTAATCGGCTGGCAACCAGCTTGATTCACCGGCGCACTGGGGTGCGTTATCGCGACATGGGCCCGTTCCGTGCCCTACGTTGGAGCACGCTCGTCGCCCTGGGCATGGAGGACCGCACGTGGGGTTGGAACGTCGAGATGCAGATGAAGGCGGCCAAGGCGGGCTTTCGTATACTTGAGCTGCCTGTTCACAACCGCGTTCGCCTCGGCCAGAGCAAGATCAGCGGCAGCGTCCGTGGCGCCACCCGCGCCGGCTTCCGGATCCTCTACGCGTGCTGGCGCTATGGTTGACCGTGGCCCCGCGCGCGGCGCATGATGAACGCCAGCTCCCGAGGCCCCCGATGCAGGAACACGACACCGACCCCGACGGCAAACCGAGCCTCCGGAAACGACTCTCGCGGCGAATCCTGGGGGACGAAGACGGGAAGGGCCTCCTCGGCGAGGCGCGTGAGGCGGCGGCGGACGCGGCCGAGGCGGTACGCGCGCGGCCCGAGATCGTACGACTCATCGCGAGAGAGGTGAGGTCCTACCTGGATGAGCTGGGCTTGAAGGAGGACCTGCGCAACCTGATGACGAATTACTCGGTAGAGGTCAAAGCGTCGCTGCACCTTCGACGGCTGGCGGAGCCGGAAAAGGGCGAGACGCCGCGCTGAAGCTGGTCGGCTCCGTGGACGCGGCGCGGCGGTCCAGCGCTTTGTACCCGGCTGAGGCTCTCCGCTCCGGCCTACGTTTCAGCTCCGGCGCCGCCGGCTGATCGCCAACAAGCCGAGCATCATCAGGCCGGCCGAGCCTACGCCGGGGGTGCTGTCACAGCCGCAACCGGTGTCCCTGGGGATGGTCTTGGCATCGGTCGGCGTCTCCGGCGCAGGGCGCCAGGAGTCGGCGGTGTCGCGCGTCGTCGGGTCGGTGTCATCGGCAGGCGCGGTATCGTCGGCCGGCTCGCTGTCGTCGGAGTCGCCAGCCTGCGCGCAGTCTTCGTCTTCGCTCCCGTCACAATCTTCGTCGCCCGCGCCGCAGTCGTCGGTGCTCACAAAGCTGCCTACCGTCGCGAGCTGGTCGTCACAGTCGCCGCCACCCCAGGCCTCGGCGTCGTCACCGTCAGCGTCGGCGTCGTAGTCGCTGTCCCCAGCGCAGTCGGCGTCGGTGCCGTCGTAGACCACCTCGGGTGCGCCTGGGAAGACATCCGAACGGCTGTCATCACAGTCGTCGCCGCCCGAGCTCAACGAGGCGTAACCGTCGCCGTCGAGGTCGGTCACGATCAGGTCGGCTAGATCGCAGTCCTGATCGATACCGTCTTCGGCGACTTCGACGCCTACAGGCGAGATGGACGCGTCGCTGTCATCGCAGTCATCACCGGTCACGCCTGCGGCCTCGAAACCTTCGGAGAGGTAGCCGTCGCCGTCACAGTCGTAGTCGGTGTCGCCGGCACAATCGGCGTCGATCCCGTCATAACAGTCGTCCGGGGCTCCTGCGTAGACGTAGGCCAGGGTGTCATCGCAGTCCGTGCCGCCGTACCAGTCGGCGTCCTGACCGTCGCCATCGACGTCGAACTCCGCGCCGCCGGCGCAGTCCTGATCCACGCCGTCGTAGGGGAACTCCTGGGCGCCCGGGTAAACCGCACCGAGCAGGTCTTCACAGTCGTCGCCGCCGTAGCTCAGCGCCTCATGGCCGTCGGTGTCACAGTCGAAGTCGGAGTAACCGTCACAGTTTTGATCCAGTCCGTCGTAGCAGACCTCAGAGGCGCCGGGTGAGGTGCTCCCGTCGGCGTCGTCGCAGTCGTCGCCGTCGTAGTCGACGCTGACGAAACCATCCTCGTCGCAGTCGTAGTCGTCGATGTAGTCGCAGTCGGTGTCGATTCCGTCGTAGCAGAGCTCCCCGGGCGCATCGAGGTAGATGCTGTCATCCGTGTCGTCGCAGTCGTCGCCGCCGATCGCCTCGGCGAGGTGGCCGTCGCCGTCGAGGTCGTCGTCCGAGGTGGCCTCGTCGCAGTCGTCGTCGAGGCTGTTGTACGGCGTCTCTTCGGCGTCGGGGCTGACGCTGCTGTTGGTGTCGTCGCAGTCCTCGCTCCCGCCACCGCCGCCGTAGTAGCCGACGCCGTCGCCGTCCTGGTCGTAGTCGTCGTCCTCTCCACAGTCGCTGTCGATGCCGTCGTACCAGGTCTCCGTCGCGCCGGAGTAGGTGCTCGCCTCGTCGTCGTCGCAGTCGAGGCCGTCGAAGGCCCGGCTGTCCTGCTGGTCGCCGTCGGCGTCGAAGTCAGAGCCGCCGTCGCAGTCCTGGTCGGCGCCGTCGTAGTAGACCTCATCGGCGTCCGGGTTGAAGCTGCCGTCCACGTCGTCGCAATCTACCGCCTGGCCGAAGCCGTCCCCGTCCTGGTCGAAGTCGTCGTTGTCGGCGCAGTCGCTGTCGATGCCGTCGTACCACTCATCCGGCGCACCGCCGTAGCTGTTCGGGTCTTCGTCATCACAATCTTCGGGCTCGGTCTGCCCGTCTCCGTCGTTGTCGTCGCGGCCGATCACGTGGAGCACCAGGTCGTCGATGCCCCAGAGCTCACCTGCAGGCCCGGTGATCACCAGCTCGTCCACCGGGTCACTGCCGATGATCCCGATGAAGCTGCTCCCGCCGCTCAGGCTCACCTGCGCCGAATAAAGCAGCGCAAAGTCTTCATACGCGTCGATGGTGAAGGTGCCCTCGCCGTCGAGCAGGTAGAAGCCGTAGGAGTACTGCGCCTCGACGAACAGCACCGTGGTGGATTCGCCGTCCAGCAAGGCCGCGCGGTTGCCGTTGGGGCTGGTGCCGTCGATGCTGTCGTCCACGATGAGAGCGCCGTCGAAAACGACACCTTCATCGAGGTATTGGTTTGTGACGACCACCCCCGGCGCATACAGCTCGAAATCGATGAGCTGGGGATCGAGGGCGGCGTCGGCGGAGAAGGCGGTGGCGTCGGTGTAGATGTCGGCGGGGCCGCTGTCGATGAGGCCGTCGCAGTCGTTGTCGAGGCCGTCACCGAGGACCTCCACCGCGCCGGGGTTGATGGCCTCGTTGTCGTCGTCACAGTCGCCGTCGGCGTCGGTGTAGCCGTCGAGATCGCGGTCGGTCAGGGATGCCGCGGCCACCCAGAGGTCGTCCACACCAAAGCCGTTGGTGGTCGCGCCGGTCAGGCTCAACCGGGAGATGGGCTGGACGAAGGTGAAGCCGTAGAAGATGCCGCCCGGACGATCGTCCGCGCTCGCCGTGAAGTTGTAGGTCGTGACGACGGCGCCGGCGCTGTTGGTGGCCACGAGGGTGAAGCTGTCGTCGGGGTCCAGGACGCGCAGCGCGAGGGCGTCCACCGGCCCTGCGAAGTCGATCACGAGGCTGTTGGTTGTGCCGCCGATGAGCTGGCCGCCGAGCTCCCCCTCGGGAAAGGTGCCGTAGATGGTGTCTTCGGCGAAGACGGTGCCGTCGAAGTCCAGCTCGCCGTAGGTGCTCACGGCGTCCCCGTCGGTGTACGTCTCGAAGTCGTAGATCACGAAGTCGGCGCCGCCGATCGTGCTGAGATCCCAGGCCCATCCGGCCTCATCGAGGCGAACGGCTACGGTCCCGTCGACCCAGCCGTCACAGTCGCCGTCGACGGAGTCCCCCGTCGGGTCGGTCGCGCCCGGGTGTGCTGCGTCGTCGTCGTCGTCGCAATCGTTCCCGCCGGCCGAGGCCGCCACGAAACCGTCGGCGTCAACGTCCTCGAAATTATCGGCGTAACGATACTGATAAACCGCGCCGTCCCGCGTGAAGCTCGTCGTCGCGTAGGGGGCGGCGATCGCCAGCTCGGGCCGCGCCCCGGGGCTCTCGACGAAGGCCAGGGCCTCCCCGAAGCTGGCGCCGCTCAGATCACCCTGCAGACGGATCGAGGCGTCCAAGGTGGTGTCTCCGTTGACCGCGCCATCAAGCCACACCGCGGCGGCTCCAGCCGAGGAGGCGCTACCGCTGCTGAAGTTCGGCGCACTGGCGACCAGATCGAGCTGGCCGTCGTCGTCGAGGTCCCCCGCGGCGAGGGACGACCCGAGGCGCTCCGAACCCGCCGAGCCCTCCACCCGCACGTCAAAAGACGCCGAGCTCGAACCACAATCGCTGAAGTCGAGATCGTTGAGCACCGAGAAGCCGCCCGCGTCCGTCGCGACGCCGCTGAGCCTCGGCGAGCCGACGATGAGGTCGAGGAGCCCGCTGCCGTCAAGATCCACGGAGAGCACGGAGCTGCCGAAGTCGGAGCCGCTTGAGGCGCCGTAGAGCGCACAAGGAAGGCCCGCGGCGGGGGTGTTGCCGGAGTAGGTGCCCGAGGGCACGAGGAAGACCGCGCCGCCGTCGGACGCGACCGCGTTGGTCGCGCCCGGAGCGCCTACGAACAGATCGGTGAGCGCGCCGTCGCCGTCGAGATCCGCGCCCGCGAGCGCGGTGCCGAACAAGTCGACCGCCACTTCACCCGAGAAGGTGGCGTCGGCGGCGGTGGTGCTGAAGACCCCTGAAAAGCCGGCGACCGAACCGTGATAGAGGTAGGCCTTTCCTGCGTCGGCAGCGACGTCATCGGCGTGGGGCGCCCCGGCGATCACGTCGAGGTAGCCGTCGTCGTTGAGATCGATGTTCAAGCTCAACGATTCGCCGACTCGCGGACGAGCGCTGGTATCCCCGATGATCGCGCCAGTACTGTCTAGGGTGTCGTACGGGCCGGCGTAGCCGCCGCCCGAGAAGAAGAACACCGCGCCGGTCGATGTGGCCCCGATGTCGGCGTCCGGAGCGCCAAAGGCGAGATCGACGCTCCCGTCACCGTCGAGGTCCCCTGCGGCGAGCGCGGCACCGAAGGCGTCGAGACTGCCGGCCCCCACAAAACTGGCCTCGCTGTCCGCGAAAAACCCCGGGGTGTCGGGGCCCGAAATCAACCAGACCACTCCGGCGTCGAAGTTCTCTGCGCCGACCAGCAGCTCGTCGTAGCCGTCGTCGTTCAGATCGACGGCCAGGAGCGCCGTGCCGGATTGTTCGTAGATCTCGCTGCCGATCCACGGCGCGTCCAGGTCGTCGCTGCCGATCTCGCTGCGCGCCGGACGGGAGTCGTCGTCGCCGAACCAGATCGAGGTGCCCCCGGCGGTGCTGGAGTCGCAGGCATACGCCGTTCCGGCGCTGCTCCCGCTCACGCCGATCACCGCGCTGCTACCGTTGTCGGCGGCACTCCCGAAGCTGAGATCGTCCAGCACGACCACCGCCTCTCCGCGGCCCTCGAGCAGCCAGACCTGGAAACGACCGGTGCTCGGGCTCCCGCTGGGCACCGCGGTGGGCCAGGAGATGACGAAACTCCGATAGGGCCAATAGCCGAAGGTCTCCGTCTCGATGGCGCCGGCCTCCAGATCGTCCCAGAAGGCGGCGATGCCGGTCCAGGAAGTGCCACCGGCCGCGGGACAGGTCCCCGTCGGATCCGTGTTTGCCCCTGCAAAAAATACCACGCCGTTCGACGACACCGTGACCCGGTCGTAGACTGTGCCGTAGAGGCTGAACTCGAACGGCAAGCTCAGCTCAACGGTCTCATCGTCGTCGAGGAACCAGCGTTCCCCGCCCGATGTGTCCAGCCAGCGATGGCTCGGGCCCCCGGCATCTGCCGAGTCGGTGTACACGAGGCCGCCCGCATCGGGCCCGCCGGAAGAGGCGAGGGCGCTGGGCAGCAAAAAGGAGAGGAGGGCTAAGAGGCGCACGGGCGCACTGTAGCCCGAGCCTGCGGAGATGAGAACCCCGCTGAAAGATCGGGTATTACTTTGCCGCGACTGTCGCGTGCCCCGCCGGTCCGGGCGCCGGGCACTGCCGCGCGCCGGATCAATCCCGCTGGCGCGCCCGCGGATCAGGGCGCAAAACGATAGACCGTCGAGCCCGGTGGGACGAGCAGCAGCTCCTCTGCCGCGACCCTGGCCATCGCGCGGTCGTTCCCGCGCAGCTGGGCGATCTCCCGCTCCAGGCGGGCGTTGACCACCTCGACCTCAGCCAGGCGCCGCTCGGCGGCCTCGAGCTCCGCGACCATCCGGTGACGTCGAAGGATGCCGTTTTCGCCGAACACCGCCAGATAGATGAGCACCACCACCAGCGCGCCGGGGAGGATGTTCCACAATAGCCGACGGAAGAGAGGATCCACGGGAGCTCCGACTCTGAGCGAGGCCATCCTAACACAACACCGTCGAGTATCGCTTCAAAATCACCGATTTCGTTATAGTATCGACTCCTGCCCTTGACGTCAAAAGATCCCACGAACGGAGAGGACCCATGTACACCCCCGCACGCGCCCTGCTCCGCGGCCTGGTTGCCTTCGGCCTCTTCATTCTGAGCCCAGGCTGTGTCGGATACGTGGTCGCGTCGGGCTATTTTCAGGCGGAGCTCCTGCTCTCCCGCCGTCCGGCCACCGATGTGCTCGCCGAGGGACGGCTCTCGGTCGGGGAACATCAGCGCCTCGCCCTCGTGCCGGCGCTCAAGGCCTACGGCCTGTCGTTGGGGCTGTCGGCCACCGACAATTACGACACGCTCGCGGTCGGCTGGCACCGGAGCATCTACAACGTGTCCGCGTGTGAGCCGCTCTCATTCACCAGCAGGACCTGGGGCTTCCCTATAGTCGGACGGGTGCCTTATCTCGGCTTCTTTCGCCCCGAAGATGCGGAGCGCCGCGCGGCTCGCCTCACCGAGGGGGGCTACGAGGTGTGGGTGCGCACCGCGGGCGCGTATTCCACCCTGGGGTGGTTCCGAGATCCGGTGCTCCCGGGGATGTTACGCTGGAGCGAGGCCGATCTTGCCGAGACGGTCTTTCACGAGCTCGCGCACGCGACCCTGTGGATCCGCGGGAGCGTAGCCTTCAACGAGTCCTTCGCCAGCTTTGTCGGTGACGTTGCGGCGACGCGTTACCTCGAAGACACCTATGGCGCCGAATCGGCCGAGGTGCGCGCCTTCACCGAGAGCAACGCGGACCACCGGCGGTGGCAGCTGCTCCTGCACGACTTGTACGAAGATTTGGACAAGGTCTATCGAGACCCGGCGCTTGACGACGGGGCCCGTACCCAGAAAAAAGCGGAGCTTTATCTAAGCCTGCCGAGGCGTATCGGGGACTCCGACCTGGTCCGGAAGGCCCGGTACCAGCGCGTGGCGACCGCGGAGCCGTGGAACAACGCCCGCCTCGCGCAGCACCGCACGTACAACACCGCGCAGGACCACTTCGCTGACGTATACGCACTATCCGGCGACCTGCCTCGGTTTATCGCGGACGTCCGCCAGGTCGTCAAGGGAGCACGCCAACCGTTTGACGCGCTTCGTCGTCGGGCGGAGACGGCTGTACAAATTCCTTGACAACGTCGTGAACCATGGCCGGTGCGGCGGGGCATCGTCAAGCGGAATCGCGCCCGGAATTCGCCTTTCGGGTGCCAACGGCAGCGCCGTATGGGATCGGTCAACGGTACGACCGGGACAATTGAAGGACATTTGCAGACCGCCGTAGACCTGCCGTGAGCGCTCGCGGCTCGGCACGGTTCTTGCTCTGCGTTTAGACGAACGGCAGCGGTGCGTCCCGCACCCCGCGCCAACGGTCTGACCGGTCTCGCTTAGCCCAACTTGTCGGAGGTCCTCATGTCCTTTGCGTCACCCGCCCGCAGCAGTGGCCCCCTTGGTACCGGGAACATCCTCCTGAACAAGTACCTCAAGACGATGGGCGAGATCCCGCTGCTTTCGCGTGACGATGAAGTTGAAGTGGCCCGGCGGATTGACGCGGGCGGTCCGGACTGTGACCTTGCCCGGGCGACGCTCGTGAACGCCAACCTCCGGCTCGTGGTCAGCATTGCAAAACAGTATACCTACCGCGGTATTCCTTTGTCTGACCTCATCCAGGAGGGCAACATCGGCCTCATGAAGGCCACCGAGAAGTTCGACCACACGCGCGGCTTCAAGTTCTCGACCTACGCCTCGTGGTGGATCCGGCAGAGCATTATTCGCGCGGTTGAAAGCCAGGTTCGTACGATTCGCATCCCCATCTACAAGCTTGAGGTGGTCAACAAGGTCCACCAGCTCCAGAAGGAGCTCTTCCAGGAGCTGGGCCGGGAGCCGACCATGTGTGAGGTGGCCGCCCGCCTTGGCATCGAGATCGAGAAGCTCGAAGGTCTGATGAAGCTCACCCGTGAGCCCATCTCGCTCGACGCGCCCGTCTCGGAAGACAGCGAGTCCACGGTCGGTGAGTTTGTCGAAAACCCCGCCTGCGACCGCCCGAGTGACGGCATCGAGGAAACGGCGCTCCGCGAGGAGATCGAAGAGGTGCTCGCGAGCCTCACTCCGCGTGAGGAGAAGGTGGTGCGGATGCGCTACGGCATCGGCGAGCCCACTCAGTACTCGCTCGAGGAGATTGGCGCCCAGTTCTGCCTGACCCGCGAGCGGATTCGCCAGATCGAGATCAAGGCGCTGCGGAAGCTCCGCCACCACCGGCACCGCGCACAGCTCGAGAGCTTCCTCGCCGCCTGAGCGCATCCCGCGAGCCGGTTATGACCAGGCCCGGGGCGGGGTGAAGCATGGCGTCGGAAGGGCAGGGCAGCGGGCTCGGCGTGCGGCTCGCCGCGATCGCCGGGCCGATGCTGGTTGGACTCGGCGTCTGGTGGGCGATGCCCGAGCCGCCGACCTGGGCCCCGTCCGCGGCGGTTGAGGCGATCGACGCCCGGTTTCGTGTGGCGCCCCCAGACATCCTGGCGGTGGGCCACTCCAAGACCACCACCGACATCGATCCCGCGGTCATGCGCGCCACCCAGACGCCGCCCGCGGAGTTCGGCGTGCTCCAGGCGTACGGCTCGACCGCGCCCACCTGGTACGCGATGTTGCGGTATCGGGTGTTTGAACAAGGGCTGCGACCGCGTCTGGTGCTCATCACCGCGGACGTGCCTTCGATGCTCTCGACCCGACCCTCGGGCCGGTCGTTGACGACGCTCTCCGAGCAGATGCCCGCGGCCGACGCCGTGCTCGCCGAGAAGGCCCTCGGTGGGCATCCGCTTTGGGTGCGCTTCCAGGGACAGCGGGTGGTCTGGCGGGAGGGCGCCACTATTGCAGTTCGAGACGCGGTGGTCGAGGCGCTTTTCGCCGCCCCAGGGGAGGGGCACGCACGCGCCGAAGGCGCGTTGGCGCTGGTGTTTGCCGCGGAGGCGCTCAGCGGCACCGCACAGGCCCACGCCGTGCCCGTGGTCGAGGTGGAGCGGGAGCGCGAGCCGAAGGTGATGCCGGCCGACAGCCTGGTGCCCGATCTGGTGGCGATCGCCCAAGCGAATGGCGCCAAGATCGTCTTTGTGGCGCTGCCATTTGCACCGAGCGCCGCGCGCCCAGACCAGGTGGACGCCGAGAGAGAGCGGCTCCTCATCGAGCTCCTGAACGCTTCGGGCGCCGGGTGGGTGGATCTTCGCGGCCTGGCGTTGTCCGACGCTGATTTTCTCGACGACCTGCACCTCAACCGGCGCGGGCGGAAGACGCTCAGCGCGGCGTTGTTGGCCGCGTTGTCGCAGAGCGGCGCGCTCGAGGACGGACCGATAGCAGCCGCGGCGCTCCCACAGCGTCCGAGCGCGGTGCGCCGGGAGGGCCAGCCTGATCCGCTGCCGGACCTGGTGCCGCGGCTCCGTGAGGCACCTTGCGGGTGGGACGCCGCGGCGCCGGAGTTGGCGTCATGGTCGGAGCCGGCGTTGACTGCGGCCGGATGGCCGCGGGAGGCCGCGCCGCTCACCCTGGTCATGGACGGCACGCCGCGCCGACGGCGGGTGCGCCGCGCCGAGCTCGGCCCGGAGTGCCTGGGAGCGTACGCTCACTTCGGGGCGGGATTCTCCTGGTCGTCGGCCGCGGAGGGCGAGGGTGTCCCCAAGGTGGCCTGGAATGAGACCGTGCCGATGGTCCTGGCGGGCGGGCAGGAGGTGTGGTGGGTGCCTCCGGGGACCCGGCTGGTCCTCGACGTTGCGGAGCCGTGGGGCGAGGAAGAGCTCGTCGTCAACGTGAAGGCGCGCGTTTTTGGGGAGGGTGCAGGAGAGCTCGAGGTCCCCGGGACCGGGCGGCTACCGCTCGGCGATGAGGAGCTGAGCCTCCGAGGCGCGGCCCCCGCCGGGTCGTGGCGGGTGATCCTGTCGAGCCCCTCGGGTGGACCGGCCTTGTTGGTGGAGCATCTGGGGCTGGGCGAGGGTGACCGCCGTGAATTGGTGGTCGCGCAGGCGACCGCGGGCTCGGTGCGGCTGTTCGACGACGTCACGCTCGTCGAGGGCGGGGCAGCTCTCAGCGCGGACGAACCGAAAAATGTAGGAAAATCGTACGTAATCACGCTCGCGCCCGCGCTGTCGGCCCTCGGCAACGACCGTTTGACCGAGTCGGGTCGTTTGCCGTGCTCGCCGCTGCGAGTCGCGGACGCCGAAGGAACGCTACCTGTGGTGAAGGTGAACGAGCTCCGCTCGGGCGCCGCGGGGAGCGCCGCGAGTCGCGGGCTCTTGAGCTTCAACCCTCCTGTGGGGCGTGCAGGAGAAGGATTTCGGTTGAAGCTGGATACAGATCGACGCTGCCGCGGTACGCGCTATTGGATCTACCCGGGCGACCAGCTCCAAAGCGCAGCGCGCAGCGTTCAGCTCAAGAAGCTCGGCGGCGAGCTCGGGGCGGTGCTCATCGACGCGGGCGTCCTTGGTGAGGGGTCGGGCTCGCTCACGGTGCGGCTCTCCGCCAACGACACGGTGTTCGACGCCGAGCTCAGCCTCGCGGCGCTCGCTGCCGGCGCGCATGAGCTGCCGCTGCCCCACGGGCTCCGCGGCGACAAGGCGTTGTCAATCAGCCTGTCCACGGCATCGGACGCGCCCTTTGTGCTGGTGGAGTCCGTAGTGGTGACGACCCGCTGAGCGATCGGCGCGGCGGTTGACGCCGGCGATGGAGTACCGGCCGGGGCTCGGGCTGGACGTCCGGGGGAGCCTCATCGGGTCGCGCCGGCGTCCACCGCGCCCGGAGTCCAGGTCACGAGCATCACCCCGTTGGACTCCTTCACCAGGGTGTACCCGTCCATCTTGGCGGCGCGCCTGAGGGGGGCGGTGTCGTTGGCGCCGACCAGCAGGTGCGTGGCGGCCCCCAGGCCTTTGCCGCGCGCCTTGTCCTCGAGGCTCTCTCCAAAAGTATAGGACGTTCGCCGATCTGCCACGGTCAGCGAGTACCAGATCGTGGTGACGGGAACGGCATCGTCGGGGAGGCTGGCCGCCAACGACCACGCGCTGTTCCAGCGTACTGGGCGTTTTACCGTCCACGTGGGCAGGAGGCCCAGCCAGCGTGCGCGGGGCTCGTACCACCCGGGCAGCGCCGCGCTACCCCCGACCACCCCGAGGAGCAGGAGCGCCTGCCCCCACCGCCGGGCTCGCCGAAGCACTGAGGCCAACCGGCCCAGGCCCTCGATCGACGCCGCGATGAAGAAGGGGAGGGCCGGCGCGAGGTGGTGAACGTGCCCGGCCCACGTGCGATCCACCGCCTCCCCCGCCGGGATTGTCAGGTGGAGCACGACCACGAGGACGCCCGGCAGCGCGGTGATCGGCGAGAGCAGAGCCAGAGCGCCGAACGGGGCCCAGCACCAGGCGTAGAAGCTCCCGATATTGCCGCTGAGCGACCCGGACTGGAGTGCGCGTTCGAGGACGCGCAACATCGGCATGTCGTAGGTGTTGGCGGCGTCCAGCGGGAACAGCGCGGTCATCGCGGACCAGAAGCCGCCGAGCAGCGCCCCGCCCAGCAAGAGTCGCAGGAGATAACGTCGACGTGGGCCCTCACCCGCGGGCCACGCGGTCAGGAGCGCGGCCGCCGCGACCGGCACACACTCCTCGCGGGGGAGCACGGCCACCACGAGGCCGACCGCCGCGAGCAGGTGGGAGCGGCCCCGCAGCGCGTATGTCGTGAACATAAGGAAGGAGGTGGCAAAGGCGAGATCCTGGTAGTCCTGGAGCGCCTGGACCATCACCGCTGGGCTGGCCAGGTAGATGAGCGCCCCAGCGAGCAGGCCCCAGGGTGCGCGGATCACCCGAAACCCAAGGAGCGCGGCGGGGATCGCACCCAGGGCGGTGGCGGCGACCAGCAGTCGGGTCAGGCCGAGGGCGCTCGGCTCGAAGGGGTACAAGGCCGCTGCGCCGAACAGGGTGAGCGCACGATGGCCCGACCACATCCAGTTGTCGTCGTAGCCGCGGTGGATGCTCTGCTCGAAAACGCCGGAGTTCGCGTAGTTATGGATGAGCTGCTGGTGAACCGCGAGCCCGTAGGGCTCCACCGTGCCGAGGATCGCGATGCGCGCCCACGAGGTGTTCATCGCGGTGGCGTAGAAGCCCCACATCAACACGAGCACGGTGGCGCCGAAAAGCAGGGCCAACGCCTTGTCCAGGCGGCCCATCGGCGGGGTTTCGGGGGCCGGCATACGCCACGCCCGGATGGCAGCGTCGCTCACCCGCCGGAGTAGCGTTCCGGCGGCCGCCAACCTCAACCGCCGGCGTACATGCGGATGTCGGTCGCCACGAGGTTGGCCATCCGCATGGTCTCGTCCAGGTCGGGATGGCGTACGCACAGAAAACCGTCGCTCACCAGGGTCTGGAGCCAGTCCCGGCGACGTTGGCCGGGCCGGAGCAGCGCCTCGGCGCAGACATGCCGCCCGTAACGCCGCATATACTCGTCGAGCCCCTCGATCCGGGTGATCCGCCCCTGGCCAAGCGCCCGCTTGAACACGATGGCCACGTTGTAGCGGCGACTCACCTCCGCATCAAAACGCCGCCAACACACGGCGCGCGCCCACTCGCGGAACAGGTCGATGTCGCTCGAGAAGTTCATCTGGTCAACGAGGTGGCCGCCTGGGCTCCGGCCGCCGATCTCGCCGAAGATGACCTCACCGTTCGCCTTCCGGTACCACTCCATGTGGGTGAAGCCCGTGCCCATGCCCAGCGCGTCGAGCACCTTGAGGCCGAGCTCGATGCCGCCGCGAAACTTGGGATTCCAGACGTCGCGCTGGACGGTGACGATCGGGCTGATCCACTCGTTGGAGCGCGCCTGGAGCGGCCGGGGGTGGTACTGGGCGATGTTGAAAAAGGCTGGCCGACCCTCGATGGAGATGGTGTCGAAGGTGAACTCCTCTCCATCGACGAACTCCTCCACGCTCACCTCCTCGACGTGGGCGGTGCGCTGAAGGACGGACTCAAGCTGGGCGGCGTTGTCAACCCGGTAGGTGTCGGCGCTGCCTGCGCCGGCGATCGGCTTGATGATGATCGGATAGCTGATACGCTCCGCCGCCTCCTGTACCTCCGCGGCCGAGCGGGCTCGGGCATGGTGAGGCACTCGCAGCCCCGCGGCCTCGACCCGGCGCTTCATGAGCTCCTTGTCGCGGAAACCACGGCAGACATCCTCGTTCATTCCAGGGATGCCGAAGACCTCGCGCAGGTGCCCCGCGAGCTCGATGAACGGCTCCCACAGACACTCGATCCGGTCAAAACGAACGCCGAAGCTGCGGGCCGCCTCGACGACCGCGGCGCGGTCGAAGAGAGACACCTGACGATAAGCCGCGAGCGAGCGACGGACCTTCGGTGGCAGGCCGTCCATCCCGCTGTCGCCGAGCCCGCACACGTCGGCGCCGACCTCCGCGAGGCCACGGGTGAAGTCCTGCATCTCCGGGGGGTAGTTGGGCGCGAGGAAAAGAACGTTCATACACGCGCGGCTAACCGGCTTGTGAGGCGCGCGGCAGGGCGGTGCGGTAACAATAAACTCCCGCACAGGCCTTCTCTTTACACGTCAAGTCTGATAGCCTCTCTCGTGGTGGTGTTTGTATGGAAGCAGCGGCCGATCCTCACGAGTCTCTCCTCCGGATCCTCAAACGGTACCGGAGCGACGTCCACTACCTTCGCCCTCCGGCGTCCGAGCAGGCTATCCCTACGGCGCAGGCGCATGTTGGGGTATTACCTGCGACACTCCGTGCTTTTCTGGAGCGTTGGAACGGAGCTACCCTGTTTCGCGGGGCGCTACGGGTGCGTGGGCTCTCCGAGCTGTCGGCGGCCGATCCGGCGCATCCGGGGGTGGTACTCTTCGCGGATGGCCCTCGTGAGAGTGACCGTTGGGGCTACGTAAGCGTGGCCCGAGGTCACCACTTCGGCCGGTGGGACGGGCAAACGTTACTTCCGCTCCACGAAGACTTCAATAGCTGGCTCACGGCGCAAAGCCGGCTCTTGGACGAAGACTGCCGGGATGACGCTCCGATCGAGCCGCGCCTCGTGGGCGAGCCGCGTCGGGCTACGGCCCTCGATATCCGCCTCGCGGTCGACCCATACTGCGGCTTGCTCCACCTTGCGATGGGCGAGCGCCTGCTCGCCGAGGGGGACGGCGACGGCGCGCTCAAGTGCTTCCGGCGAGCCTCGGCGCTGGCGCCCGAGCTGCCCGCAGCGTGGCAACGCCTCGGCGAGGCGCAGCTGTCGGTGAGCCGTGGCGACGCGATGCAGGCGCTGTTGATGGCCTTCCGTGGCGTGAGCCTCCCGCTGCCCTACCCGGGATATCCGAGTATTGACCGTAGTTTGCTGAAGTTGATGGAGCACCAGTTCCCCACCGGAGACCTGGGCTGGGAACGTGAGCTCACCCTGTTCCTCGAGGAGCGGACGCGCGATCTGCGCGACGATGGATCGCTGGAATGGCTGGTTGAAGCCGCCATGGCGCGAACGAGGCTGCGCCTGTGTCGCCATGAGCGGGTGTCGGCGCGCGATGGCTTACGGTCGGTTCGTTCGCGGGTCCGCACCGCGACGACCACGCTGGACGCCCCGGTGCTCACCCTCGCGCTCGCCGACCTCGAGGTGGACCTCGGCAACCACGACGAGGCGGAGGAGCTCCTGCGTGAGCTCCGTGACCACCCGAACAAGTCCGTGAGGGGCCGCGCCGGTCTGGTGCTCGCGCGCGTCACCCTTCAACGTGAAGAGCCCTGGTTTGACGAGATTGTTCGGGAGGCGCTCGACCTCCTCGTGGACCCCGAGGACCGGGTGGAGGGGCTGCTGCTCCTCGCCGAGCGGGGAGACGAGGCGGCACGCAACGAGTGTGAGCGGCTGCTGGCAGGTCTGGACCAGCCAAAGCTGCATGCTCGTTTTCAGCTCGTGGCCGGCGATGCGGCGCGAGAGCGCGGCGACGCGCGTGGCGCGGTCGCGGCCTGGCAGGGCACGTCCGCGGACACCGAGAGCGCCATGCGGGCGCAGATGCGGCTGGGCGATCTCTCGGTCGATCCTGCCAGAGCGATGCAGCACTTTCGTACGGCTGCCGAGGGCCACGCCGAGCTCCAGCTCCCGCTGCGCGAGGCCTGGGCGAGGCTGCGGCTTGGTGCGCGTGGCGATGAAGATCAACTTGAAGCTGCGCTATCCGTGTTCTGGGCCACCGGCCTCGCCGCGGGTGTCGCTGCCGCACACACCCTACGGGGCGCGCCGGACCTGGATTGGCACCTCAAGTTGTCCGCGGAGTACGCCCGGCAACGTTACGACGCCCAGCGCCTCCGGCCGCCGCTCACCCGGGCCGACGCGGATCGCCCTGAGCGCCGGCTCCTCGCCCACCGACGGGCGATCGCCGCGTGCGATGCCCGAGTGGCCGACGTGATCGCGGAGGAGCTGCTCTCCGATCTTCGGCAGGTTCAAATGTCGGACTCGCGGGTGTTCAGCCCGCTCGTCACCCGCTTTGTCGCGCTCGTTGACCTGCTCGCCGGCCATCCCTCCTACGAGTCGGCGCGGCACCTGCTCGAGCTCCTCAAGCTGGACATCACCCATGAGATGGCGTCGCGGGCTGTACTCGGCGCGGTAGCGCGCTCGCCCAACATGTCGCTCGTTGCGTCGATGTTGGAGGGTCTCGGGACCTGGACCGAGCCTCAGGCCCTGATGCGGGTGATCGAGGTTCTGGGCTTTCGCCGTGAGCTCGAGGCGGTGCCACGGCTCCTGGAGCTCCTCGCACAGGGTTCGTTCCCCGTGCGCCGCGCGGCGATCACCGCGCTCGGCCGCATCGGCGATGCTCGCAGCGTCTCCGCCATCCTGCCGAGCCTCGACGAACCGGACCTCGCCGAAGCCGCGGCGATCGCGCTCCTGCTCCTCGGCGAGTGGCGCGGTGTGGACTTCCACGGCCAGGCGCTGGCGAAGGAGCTCCCCAACATCAACAGCAGCCCCGGCGAGATTGTCGGCCGCTTTGGCGGACCTTCCTACCTTCTTCTCCTCATGCGGGTCGCGGACCGGGACGGGGCGGCCGGCGTCGGTGCGCTCGACGGTCTGGGATGGCTCGGCAGCACCCGCGCGGTGCCCAAGCTGATCGACGCGGTGGGGGCGCGCGATCCCCTTCGGCAGGCGGCCGCCTCTCGGGCGCTCATTAGGATCACGGGTCATTTTGAAGAGGTCGAGGCCCCGCACCCGCGGGCGCGCTGGGAAGCGTGGTGGTCGAGCAACGGCGACAAGCATGGCGAAGGGCAGCGATGGCGTGCCGGAAAAACCATGGGTATACGCCTGTTGATCGAGACCCTCGGCCATGACGATCCTGGCGCCCGGCAAGGCGCCTTCGACGAGCTCGTGATCGCGACCGGTGAACGCCTGCCTTTCGACGCCGACGGTCCCTACCGGATGCAGCTCGCCCACCGGCGGGCGTGGGCCCGCTGGTACGCCGACCACAACCACGAGCTGCCTACGGGCGGCTGGATGTTCCACGGGAATTCAGTAGGTTAGTATTAGGGTTTG